>NZ_JBIRXG010000006.1:0-362719 GCF_044388685.1 Streptomyces sp. NPDC020192
GCCTTGCCCGCGAAGGGGTTGCTCTCGCTGCTGGCCTGCGGGGTCCACGAACCGCTCAGGCTGGAGGCCGTGAACGAGCGGAAGTAGCGCTGCTCGTTCGCGCCCCGAGCCTCGACGATCATCAGGTACTGGTTCTGGCCCTGGACCTTGTAGACCTGCGGCGCCTCGAACAGGTTCTTCGCCGTGTCGCTCATGACCGTCGTGTACGACGAGCCGAAGTTGCCCGGGAAGTTCCCGATCGGCATGCTCGCCCGGTAGATCTTGCCGTTGTCACCGGCGAAGAACAGGTAGATGTTCTGGTCGTCGGCGATCAGTGTCTGGTCGATCGGGCCGGTGGGGGATTCAGTCTTGGGGATGCTGCCGGTGAACAGCGGCTGCGGCGCGGACCAGCCGCCCGGGTTGGTGGGGTCGCTCGACGTGCGGTAGACGAAGGGCGACGCGCCCCACTGGGACGCCAGCACCCAGATCTTCTTGGGCGCGAAGTAGAACAGCGTGGGCGCCACCGTGGACTGGCTCATCCCGGTCTGGCCGGCCGACGCCATGTCCGACCAGTTCGTGAACGGCTTGAACATCATCGAGCCGTACGACGACCCCGACACGCTCGACGCGTAGACCAGGTGCTTGCCGTTGTACACGACGTCGGTGAAGTCCTTCACCGCGTCCCATCCGTTCGCCGGCTGCGCCAACGCACCCGTCGACGTCCACCGGTACGTCGACGGAAGCGCACACGTGCCGCCCGCCGACGCGGGCGTCGACGGCCTGAAGTTCCAGTGCTGGTTGGCGCCGCCGCCCGAGTCCCCGATCTGGACGGGAGTGCCGTTGGCGGTCCGACCGCCGGGGATCTCCAGCGCCCGGCCGCTGGCGACGTTGGTCAGTGTGTAGGAGCCGTCGCTGTTGCGGGCGGCCCGCCAGTGCTGGTTGGCGCCGCCGTTGGAGTCCCAGACCTGCGTCCTCGTCCCGTTGGCCGTCTGGTTGCCCGGCTCGTCCAGTACCCGGCCGCTGGCGACGTTGGTCAGCGTGTAGGAGCCGTCGCTGTTCCGGGCGGCCCGCCACTGCTGGTTGGAAGCACCGCTGGCGTCCCACACCTGGAGCGGGGTGCCGTTGCCGTTGTATCCCGCGGGCTCGTCGAGAACGCGTCCGGCGGCCACGTCGGAGAGCGTGTAGACGGTGCCGGAGGTGATGCCCCCGCCCGGCGTGTCGCCGCTGCTGCCGCTGCCCAGGGCGGTGAGCACCGCGCTGTAGGCGGGCTTCTTGTTGCCGCCCGCGTCGAACAGCAGCGGGTTCTCACCGGTGCGCCAGGAATCACTGTCACGGATGCCCCACACCGTGATGCCCGTGCACCGGGCGACGTTCATGCACGCCTGGACGGCGTTGGCGTACGCCGTCGGCGACGCCTGGGCGATGTCCAGCTCGGTGATCTGGACGTCCACGCCGAGCGCGGCGAACTTGGACAGAGTGGTCTGGAAGCTCGCCGGCGGGCCGCCGGCACCGAAGTGGCTCTGGAAACCGACGCAGTCGATGGGCACACCGCGGGACTTGAAGTCCTTCACCATCGCGTAGACGCCCTGCGTCTTGGCGTCGGTCCAGTTCTCGATGTTGTAGTCGTTGTAGCAGAGCTTGGCGGAGGGGTCGGCGTTCCGGGCGGTGCGGAACGCCTCCTCGATGAAGCCGTTGCCCAGCACGTCCTGGAAGACCGAGCTGCGGTGCTGACCGCTGCCGCCGTCGGCGAACGCCTCGTTGACCACGTCCCAGGCGTAGATCTTGCCCTTGAAGTGGGTCATCTCGGTGGTGATGTGGTTGTCCATCACACTGCGCAGGGTGTTGGCGTCGGTGATGGACTTCACCCAGCCGGGCAGTTGGGAGTGCCAGACCAGGGTGTGGCCCCGCATCCGCTGGCCGTGCGAGGAGGCGTGGCCGACGATCTGGTCGGCGGGACCGAAGTTGAAGGTGCCGCGGGACGGTTCGGTGGTGTCCCACTTCATCTCGTTCTCCGGGGTGATCATGTTGAACTCCCGGTCGAGAATGGTGGAGTACGTCGAGTCGCCGAGCCTGCCCGAGGGCACCGCCGTACCGAAGTAGCGGCCGCTGCCGGCCGCTGCGGCGGCCAGCGTGCGGGCATTCGGCGTGTGTGCGGCCAGAGCGACCAGGGGTACGGCGGCACCCGCGGCGGCGAGCACCACGGCGGCGGCGAGCACACGGCGGGTCGCCGGACGGCGGCGATGAGAGCGGTTCTGATCTGACAACGGCATGTCCTTCTGGCACAGCGGGCCTTGATCCGGCCCCGGTTACCCGCCAGTTGCCGCCACGCACACAAAGGTTGCCGCGATCGAGGGAAGAATTTTCACGGCCGCCGTCACCATCCCCACCCAGTGCCACGGCGACCTGCCGGCCACCATGGAGGCCACCTACGCTTCGCTGGTACTCGACCGGGGGCGCCTCACCGGGATCTGCTCGACCATCGAGCTGTGCGGCAAGGGACTCGTCCCCCTTGCCGCACAGCGGCCTTCACCGGGTCGGGACGAACCCTCCCCGGACCGACGCGGAGCCGCCCGAACCCTGCGCGTCGACGCGGTAGCCGTCGCCCGCGGCACTGCGCTTGCCGGTGCCGTTGTTGAACTGGGCGGCGAACTCATAGCTCCCGGCCGGCACGGTCAGGCCCGGCTTGAGGACCCAGCGGTAGACCAGCGTGCCGCCCGCCTCCTGGGCGGTGACGGTGAAGTCAGCACTCGGCAGGGTCTGCCAGGTGCCGGTGCTCTTCACCCCGCCGGTCTGCACGATCCGCATCTCGATCGTGAGCGCGGTGAGCGGCTGGGTCGTCTTGAGGACGAGGTTGCTCTGCGTCCAGTAGACGGTGCTTTTCGGGTCCACCGAGCCGGCCGACCACAGCGGCCCGTTCTGGCTCTCACCGGCGGCCGGTGACGGACCGGCGGCCGGCGGAGTCGGGTGCGAGCTGCCCGGGGTGGTGACCGGGGCCGGCGCGACAGGGGTGGGGCGGGTCGACGTCGGCTTCCGGGAGGTGGCGTCCGGGGACGGGGTGGCCGGCGTGGTCACGGTGGCCGACGGCGACGAGTGCGTGACGATGGCGGCGACGGCGAGGCCGCCGGTTCCCAGGATGCCGGCCGCGGCGAGCCCGGCGAGCGCGACCCTGGTACCGGACCTCGCGAACGGCCGCGCGCGATGGCGGACGGCGGGGCCGGCCATGCCGCGTTGCACCCGGGCCAGTATCCTCGCGCGGTCGGGCCGGTGGGCCTCGGCGGCCTCGCGCAGCTGACGGGCGATCTCCTCGTTCACCGGTTCCTCCTCCCTGCCACCAGGTCCCCGACTGCTCGCTCGCCCAGTATCCTTTTCAGCTCGGCCATTCCCTTCGAGGTCTGGCTCTTCACCGTTCCGACCGAGATGCCCAGCGCGTCCGCCGTGTCCTTCTCCGACAGGTCGAAGGCGTGCCGCAGCACCACACAGGCCCGCTTGCGGAACGGCAGCCGGGCGAGCGCCGCGCGGACGTCCAGTACGGCCGCCATGTCCGGCCCTTCCACCTTCTCGGGGCTGCGGGACCAGAACAGCGTGATCCTGAGTCGTTCGCGCACCGCGCTGCGGATGCGTCCCCGCGCCAGGTTGGCCACCACACCGCGGGCGTAGGCGAGCGGGTGGTCGGCCTGCCGCAGTCGATCCCAGCGCTGCCACAGGGCGACCAGGGCATCCGCCGCGAGGTCGTCCGCCGCGTCGGTTTCGCCGGTCAGGAGGTGTGCCAGACGGGCGAGTTCGGCATAGTGGCGTTCGAAGAATTCGTGGAACTCCGCGGACGCGTCGTCGAGGAGCATCCCCCGGTCGCCCTCTCCTGGCAATGATGTGCGCGTTGGTTGCGCGTTTAACAACATCGGGGCGCGTAGCCTAACAGTCCCCAGCCCGGGATTCGAACAGCGGTCGTGCTCGGTTGAGGGCCGGTGAAGGCTGACCGGCGGGCTGGTCAATGCCGGGCGAACTGGACGCCGGTCGGCTGCGCGACGTCCGGCCGCACGGCGATGCCGTCGACGGTCAGCCGCTGCCCGTAGATGTCGGTGATCCTGAGCGCCCCGCCGCAGCCGGTGCCATCGGCGGACAGGAAGTAGTTGTAGTCGGTGCGGGGCAGCTGCCGCCAGCCGCCGGCGGTCCGCACCTCCAGCGCGGCCACCGGGTTCCGGTGACCGATCACCTGGATCCCGCACCACCACTTGCTGGACCCGGTCTTGTACCGGACGGCGATCGTGCCCGGCAGGTCCGGGCTCAGCAGCGACCAGGTGATCGGGAGCCGGCCCACCGACAGGTCGGCGAGCTTGGCGAACGCCTGTCGGCTGAGGTCGAGTTGTCCCGGCGCGCAGGGCGATGGGCATTCGTTGACGATCCGTACCGTGACGGTGGCCCCGCCGGCCGCGCGGACCAGCACGTAGGCCCCGCACGCCTTGGCCGACTCGTAGTCGGTGACGTTCATCGCCGCGATCATCAGGTCGTCGGAGGGCCCGTACAGGCAGGAGCCGTTGCCGTCACCAGCGGCGTAGGCGGTGGCGACCCCCCGGTAGCTGACGGCCGGTCCGATCCGTCCGGCCAGGGCCGCCGCCCTGGAGCTCGCGGGCGCGGTACTGGTGGCCGAGGCCGTCGCAGTGACCGAGACCGAAGGCGACGGCGTGGCCGAGGCCGAGGCCGGGATCGTGGGACTGGCCGAGGCCGTCGGCTGCACCGTCGCATCCGCACCGCCGCCCGCCGCCGCCCCGGCATCGGACGGGGCGGCCGCCCGCGCGCCTGCGGCGGACGCGTCGGCTGCCCGCCCGGCACCGGTTCCGCTTCCGGGGAGGACGGTCAGGGCCAGGCACGCCAGCACACCGACGACCAGCAGCGCCAAGGGAATGCCCGTGACCAGTCCGCGCCTGCGCCACGGTTGCGGCGCGGCGTGCTTCGTTGCTCTCATGCCCGTCCATCCGGTAGTTCGACTCGGCCTTCCGGCTCCCAGTTGCCGCAGGGGACGAGAAGGTTGCCGCCCGACGCTGATTTCCCGGCGACCGGTGCACGGCACGAAGGGGACCTGAAGAACATCGGGTACGGCGGCAACCTTTCCCTCCCGAGCGGCCACCTAGGGGTGCACCAACCACGGCGAGCGCGGTCAGCTGCGCCATGTCACCCGTATCCACGCACTCCGATCGGGAGCCACACGTGTCACCTGACGACCCGATAACCACCGAGCAGCCGATGCCCCGGGGCCGTACGCACCGCCGTAGCCGAACGCGCCGCCGCATGGTCGCGGGGGCGGTGGCGGCACTCGTGGCCGGCGTCGGCGCCGGCGCCCTGGCGCTCAGCGCGGGCGCCGCGCCGACCGTCGCGGTCACCGTCGATGCAGGCACCTCCCTGGGTACGGTGCCCAGCACCGGGGTCGGCCTCAACACCGCGGTCTACGACACCTACATGAACGACCCCTCGGCGGCGTCGCTGATGAAGGCCGCCGGAGTCCGGCAGCTGCGCTTCCCCGGCGGCTCGGTCGCGGACGCCTACCACTGGAAGACCCACACCGTCACCGGCGGCAGCTGGGCCGCGCCCGGCACCGACTTCGACCACTTCATGGCCACCGCGAAGAAGGTCGGCGCCCAGCCGATCATCACCGCCAACTACGGGTCCGGCACCCCGCAGGAGGCCGCCGACTGGGTCAGGTACGCCAACGTCGACAAGGGCTACGGCGTGAAGTACTGGGAGATCGGCAACGAGGTCTCCGGCAACGGGTACTACGGCAGCAAATGGGAGGTCGACAACCACGCCGACAAAAGCCCGAGGGAGTACGCGAAGAACCTCCTCGCCTACGCGAAGGCGATGAAGGCCGTGGACCCGAAGGTGAAGATCGGGGCGGTGCTCAACACTCCGGGCTCCTGGCCGGACGGGGTGAAGGCTTCCGGCGACGACGCCGACTGGAACCACACCGTGCTCTCCATCGCGGCCAAGTCGGTCGACTTCGTGATCGTCCACTGGTACCCCGGCGGTTCCAGCACGGCCAACCTGCTGAACAGCCCCGCCAGGATCGCCGGCACCGCCTCCGCGGTGCGCTCGCTGATCAACACCTACGCGGGCCCGCACGCCGCCTCGGTGAAGATCGCGATCACCGAGACCTCCAGTGCCGATTCGGTGGCCCAGACCAGCCAGGCCGCGGCGCTGTTCGCGCCGGACACGTACATGAACTGGCTCGAGCAGGGGGCCGTCAGCGTCGACTGGTGGGATCTGCACAACGGCATGGGCAAGCCCACCACCGTCAACGGCGAGACCGACTACCAGGACGGGGGCGTCCTCTCCGTCGGATCCTGCTCCGGCGGGACCTGCGAGCCGGCCCGCGAGACGCCCTTCTCCACCTACTGGGGCATCCGCTCGCTGACCTCACTCGCGCAGCCCGGCGACACCATGGTCAAGGCATCCTCGGCCAACCCGTCGGTCGCCGTGCACGCGGTACGGAGCAGCAACGGCGGCCTGAACCTCATGCTGATCAACAAGAACCCGCAGAACGCGGCACAGGTGTCGCTGTCCTACAGGGGATACACCCCGGCCCCGGGAACGGTCAGGACCGTTTCCTACACCAAGGGCGGCACCGCCCTGACCACGGCGACACGGGGAACGGCGGCCGCACAGACACTGCCCCCGTACTCGATCACGACGCTCCAACTGAAGCCCTCGTCCGCGGGCACCCGCACCGACACCCCGTCACCTGCCCCCACGCCGACCGCCGCCGCGCCGGTCGCCTCCGCCTCCGGCACGATCGGCACCCGAGCGCAGGCCTCGGCAGCCGGCGTACCCGTCGGCCGGCCGGACCGGAGCGACCCGGCCGGCGGCCTGGCTTCCACCGGGATGGGCAACGCCGTCACCTACAGCGCCCTCGGTGGCCTGCTGGCCCTCGCCGCCGGCTCCGTGCTGGTGCTTCGCATGCGCCGCAGCAGGGGTTCGCACGCCAGGTGAACCCCCGCCGCGCCGGCGCCTGACGGCCCGGCGGCACCGCCGCCCGTCCGCGGCGTGTGCCCCGGGCCGTCGGCCTCCGAGCCGCCGGTCGTCCGGCTGCGGTCACCTGCCCGTCATGCCCGGGCACCCCGGATGTCGACCGGCTGTCCGTATGGTGCGCAGTTCGCCCAGTGCCGAGCGGGCACCCGTTTCGATGGCCCGCAGCGCCTCACGCGCCTGTTCGGGCCGCTGGACGAACACGTCGTCGGCGGCGCCCGCCTGAATGACCAGCACGGAGAGGGTGTGCGCCACGACATCGTGCACCTCGCGCGCGATCCGCGCCCGCTCCTCCACCACAGCCCGGCGCGCCTCCGCCCGTATCCGGTCCTGCTGTGCCCTGCGCCACTGCCCCGCGGTCCACGCCAGGACCACCGCCAGCAGATAGACCGACGGCCCCGCGGCGCCGGCCGCCCCGAGGGCCAGCGGCGCCGGCAGGCACATCGCCGCAAGCGTCCACGCCGACACCCGCCGCGGCCTGGTGGCCGAGAGCACGCACAACGTGACCTGCGCGGCGAGCAGCGCCCCCGTCAAGGACACCGCGGGCAGCAGAGCCCACACCGCGAGCCCCGTCAGCGCGTTGACGGCCAGTACGGCCATGGGTGCGCGCGTCTGCCACCGCAGGGCACATGCCTGAGCAAGGACCAGGACCACGGCCACCGGCAGGCGCCGACCGTGCTCCGCACCGTCGACGAGCACCGAGGTGCCCAGCACGCCGAGCACCAGACCGCCCGACCCCCACCACAACGCCCGGGGCGCCGGCCCGCCCCGGGCTTCTCCGGCGAACGCGCGGTTCGGCTGCGTGCCGCTTGGCCGCACGCCCCGAGCCTGTCCAGCAGCGCCGGCCGGGCCGTTCAGCGACGGGGCGCGTCGTGGCAGACAGCCACCGTGACAGGGCCCCGGCGGCCCACAGCCACTGGCTGAGCCAAGGAGATCGTCCAGGTCTGCGTCCTTGGACGTGGTGTTACGGTCGCGCTCCGCGGCCGAGGCGGGGTGCCGGGCCCCCATGGCCCGGTGGCCCTCTGCACCACGGCCCGTCCAGTTTTCGTGATCGGCGTCCGCCCTCACCCGTCTCATAGGCATGCATGTGACACAACAGATCAGCCGCCGGGCCGTACTCAAGGCCACGGGCGTCGCAGCCGGAGCCGCCTCGATCGCCACCGCCGCCACCCCCTCAGTCGCGGCGGGCGGGGCCTTCGCGCACCCCGGCCTCCTCCACACCGGCGCCGACCTCGCCCGTATGGCCGCCAAGGTGAAGGCCGGCGCCTCCCCCTACACCGCCGGGTACGCGAAGCTGACCGCCAACCGGCATTCGCAGAGCGACTGGACGCCCAATCCGCAGGCCATCGTGTACCGGGGCGTGGAACTGCGCCCCCGCAGCACGTGGAAGCAGAACTACTGGACCCTCTTCAACGACATCCACGCCGCGTACCAGAACGCCCTGCGCTACCACGTCAGTGGCGACAGCGCCCACGCCGACACCGCCGTCGCGATCCTGAACGCCTGGTCGGCGAAGCTGACGAAAGTCGACGGCAGCGCCGACCGGTTCCTGGCCGCCGGGATATACGGGTACCAGGCCGCCAACGCAGCCGAACTCGTCCGCGACCACAAGGACTTCCAGCTCGAGAGATTCCAGAAGATGCTGGTCGACGTCTTCTACTCGGTGAGTGAGGACTTTCTCGTCAGGCACAACAACGGCACCCCGGCCCCTCACTACTGGCCCAACTGGGACCTGTGCAACATGGCCTGCGCGCTGGCCACGGGCATCTTCTGCGACGACCAGGCCAAGGTCGAGCGGGCCGTCGAGTACTTCAAGCACGGCGCCGGCATGGGCTCGATCAAGCACGCCATCCCGGTCGTGCACGACGACGGGCTCGCCGAGTGGATGGAGGCCGGGCGCGACCAGGGGCACTCGCTGATGGGCGTCGGCCTGATGGGCACCTTCTGCGAGATGGCCTGGAACCAGGGCATCGACCTGTACGGCTACGACGACAACCGCTTCCTCAAGGGCGCTCAGTACGTGGCCAAGTGGAGCATGGGCGGGAATGTGCCGTACACGCCCTACGCCCAACTGGACCAGCGTCCGGGAATCCAGCACCCCACCGCGGTCGCCCAGGCCAGCCCGACACAGGTACGGCCGGTCTGGGCCATGGTCGCCAACCACTACACCAAGCGGCGCGGGCTGTCCGCCACGTACCTCACGCAGATCGCCGCCAAGGCCGCGCCCGAGGGTGGCGGCGGGGACTACGGGCCCAACAGCGGCGGGTTCGATCAGCTCGGCTTCGGGACGCTGGCGTTCACGCGGGACAAGGCGACGGACACCAAGGCCGCCCCGAAACCCGCCGCTTCCGCCTCCCCCGCCGTTGGGGGCGGCCTCGCCGCGACCGGCTCCGGGGAGATCGTCGGGTGGACGGCCGCCGCGGGCGTCACCGCCGTCGCCGGCGGCCTGCTCTTCCTGCGCCGCCGCGACCGGGGGCGCCATGGGGCGTCGTAGCACGACGTAGCACATGGCCGGGATCTGTTGCATTCCGGCCAGGGTCTGGTCCGCGAAACCGGGTGGATCCGGCCCTGGCCCCCGGTTCCCACGCCTGCTCGGGGAGCCTGCGCGATCGCCGCCTCGTCCCTCGGGTGTGATCTTCCAGCCGACCGTGTACCGGACCGTGCGCCGCAACAACAGAGCCCTGCGGGTCCTGCCCAAGAGGGACGACGAGGAGAGCCCCTGACCACCAGCCCGGTTACCGGCGAAGAAGGAGATGTGGTTCCAGGAGATCCAGCGCCTCTTCCCAGCGGAAGCGGTCGGGCCCACCGCCGGCTTTGGGCTTGTGGGGCTCGTACGACCCGATAAGGACGCCCATCTCGCGGAGTTGGTCCAGACTCCGGCGGTACGCGGGGTGGGCGGCCTGGGCCGAGTTCAGGTACGGCAGGACGGTGGTGGGGATACCCATGCGGCCCTACCGCTGCTGGCCGCCGCCGCAGCGCTGGGCAGCCCGGTGCAACGGAACAACATCCCCGGCAACACGGATGTCTACGGCACCGACCCCCAGGACGTCCGCGACGGAGTCCTCCACGAAGCCCTGCACCGCCCGCCCGGCGAGGCCGTGGAATACACCCGTATTCCTCCGCTACATGCTCGACCCCGCACAAGCCACCGAGTCACCCGGCTTCGGCCCGGACTGGGTCAAGGAATCCCTGCAGATCCACACGAAGGCGAGTGCGTGTTTGGTGTTGCGCCGGCGCAGGTAGGCGTGCAGGGCCCGGGTCTGAGGGGTCGCCGGCGCCCGCTTCTGGCGCATCCGCCGCCACCGCGAACTGACCAGCCTGGGGCAACAGCGGGGCGGTCGAAGCCATGGACGCCGGCTTCGACCGCCCCATGGGCGTCTGCTGACATGCCCGGGCCGCCGCAGGCGGCCCCGGCCGCCTGCGCTGTGCGGTCTGTCAGCCCAGGTCCGCCAGGAGGGCGTTCAGTTCCTTCTCCTGCTGCGCCGGCGACATCGGAGGGTTCGAGTGATCGATGCCGAAGGTCTTGAGCACCTTGTCCATCTGGGCGTCGATGGAGGTCCAGCCGGTTCCGTCCAGCGGCTGCAGCGAGTCCTGGTCGGCATCCCACAGGTCACGCAGCGACTGGGCGGCCGCGTGGGCGCCGGTCGCGTTCCCCGAGCGTGCGTCCTTGAGGGAGGTGGAGGCGAGGCTCTTCAGCGCGGCGACCTTCGCGGGCGGGAACTTCTTCACCGCCTGGCCGGGAGCCATCTGGACGGCGGAGGTGGCGTCGGTCTCCGGCGCCGGGCCGACGTGCGGCTGACCGTGGGCCCAGACCAGCAGGCCCGCGGTGGCGACGGCCAGCAGTCCGAAGCCGGCCAGCGCGACGCGCTCCTTGCGCGGGTCGCCGATGACGTGTGCGGCGTGGGTCGCCTCGTGGGTCTCGGTCACGTCCGAGCGCGTCACCGTCAGGTAGACCACCGTCGCCAGGATCAGGCCGAGGAAGATCAGGCTGGTGGTGAACGTGCCCAGGTCGAGACCGGTCGGGTCACCCGGGTTCTGGGCGACCTTGGGGGAGGCGAGCCAGTCGCCGATGTTCGCGCCCAGCGGGCGGGTCAGGATGTAGGCGAGCCAGAAGGACAGCACCGGGTTCGCGCCGAACCTCCACAGCGCCGTGATCGCCGCGATGAGGCCGAGCGGCAGCAAAACGGAGACGCCCGGGCTCCAGCCGGTCAGCTCCAGAGTCCAGTCACCGGTCGCGGTGCCGAGCGCGAAGGTGACCAGGACGGTCAGCCAGTAGAACGACTCCCGCGAGAACGTGGTGACCGAGTGGATCGACAGCGTGCGCTCACGCGCCCACCACACGCCGAAGACCACCGCGAGCAGCACCGAGAAGACCGCGGAACTGATCCACAGCGGCACGTTCAGCTGGTCGGTCAGGATGTCGGTGTACAAGGTGCCCGTGACGCTGACAACGACCACGGTCAGCCAGTAGGGGAACGGAACGTACCGCTTCAACCGCAGCTGGACGGCCAGGACCACCACGAACACCGCGGTGAAGATCCAGGCCGTGTTCACCAGGCCGACGCCCAGCTTCATGTTGATCCAGTCGGCGAAGCTCTCACCGACGGTCGTGCACAGGATCTTGATCACCCAGAACCAGATGGTGACCTCGGGGACCTTGTTGAGCATGAGCCGCCCGCTGCGCGTGCGTGCCTCCGTTGTCGTTGTCATGCGGGGAGGTTTACGCGGGGAACCTGCACGCAACCTGACTACGTGGCCGCACGCGCGGCCGGGAGCGTCACCTCGACGTGACCGCGGCCGTCCGCGATCGCGCGGACCTCCACACCGGCCGAGGCGGCGATGCGCCGGACCACCGGCAGCCCCAGCCCGTACCCATCGCCGCCGGTCACACCCGCTTCGAAGACCCGGTCCACATCTGCGGGATCGAACCCGGGGCCGTCGTCCAGGACATCGACCACGACGGCCGCACCCTCGTTGCGGGCGGTGATCCACACACGCGACCGCGCGTGCCGCAGGCCGTTCTCCAGCAGGGGGGAGAGCAGTGATACGGCGACGTCGGGCGCCACGGCCACCTCGACCTTCGCCGGGATGGCGACCTCGACCGCGCGGCTGCCGATCGCCTGCCGTGCGGCCGAGCGCAGATCGCACCAGGTACCGTCGTCCGTCCGTGCGCGCGCGGCGCGCAGAATCGTCGTGATCGCCGCATCGAGGCGGTCGACCTCGCTCAGCACCGCCTCCGGCGGCACCGGCTCGCCGGACAGCTGCGCCAGCTGTGCCTCGCCCCGCAGGACCGTGAGCGGTGTCCGCAGCTCGTGGGCGATCTCATCGGTGAGCCGGCGCTCGTCCGCCAGCGCGTTGTCGACGCGCTCCAGGAGGTGGTCCAGGGTCCGCCCCAGTTCCCCGAACTCGTCGCGGGGGACTCCGAGGTTGAAGCGGCGCCCGGGTTCGTGATGGCCCCAGTCGTCGGCGAGGGCGGCCATCTCCTGCACGACCCGCAGCGCGCGGCGCACCACGAGATGCGCGACACCGCCGGCGAGGAGGATCGTGAGGCCGCCCAGTATCAGCGACAACGCCAGGCTGCGCTGCTCGGATGTCTCGTAGGGCGTGAGGTCCACCCGGACGATCACCATGACGTGGTGGCCGTCGATCGGGACCTTCCGCGCGTACAGGAGGTAGGTGCCGACGGCGGCGGTCTGCGATCGCCCCGAGTCCGCCAGCGCCTCGACGCGCTCGACCATGCTCGCCGGTACGTTCCCGTCGATCAGGCGGCCGTCGGCGTACACCCAGGCGACCTCGTCCAGCGCCTCGCTGCTGTTCTCCGTCAGCACGACACGGCCGCCCACGGCGGTGACGTTCGCCGCGACCGCCTCGGTGCGGGTACGCGCCAGATCGTGCGCGTCGGCGTCCGTCACCCCGCTCAGCAGCACGTGCGAGACCACGACCAGTATCGCGACCACGGCGGTGGCGATCAGCACAGTGAGCGCGACGACCCTGCTGCGAAATCCCGTCACTGCCATCGGTAGCCCACGCCGCGGACAGTCGCCAGACGCTCGGCCACCCCCAGCGGACCGAGCTTGGTCCGCAGTCGGCGCACGAACGAGTCGAGGGTGTTGTCGCTGACCTGCGCTCCGTGCGGCCAGCCGGCGGCGATGAGGGCGTGGCGGCGTACCGCGTCGCCCTGCGAGGCGATCAGGCGGCCCAGTAGCCGGAACTCGGTCGGGGTCAGGCTCATGCTCACCGAATCGTAGGTCACCACATGCTTCGCCGGATCGAGGACGACCTCGCGCGGTGCGGGCGCCACGGTTGCCCGGCGCAGCAGCGCTCGGACGCGGACCAGCAGTTCCGGGATGTCGAAGGGTTTGGTCATGTAGTCGTCGGCGCCGGCCTCGAAGCCGCCCACCTTGTGATGCAGGCCGTCCAAGGCGGTGAGCATCAACACCGGCGCGTCGACGCCGCGAGCCCTAAGGGCCAGGCAGACGTCGCGGCCGTCGGCGTCCGGGAGCCCGAGATCCAGGACGACCAGATGGGGCGCCGGTGCGAGCTGCCGCAGCAGGCTGTCGGCCGTGGCGGCGACGGAGACGGTGTGGCCGTCATGCTCCAGGGCGCGCTTGAGGACGCCGCGGACCGCCGCGTCGTCTTCGCACACCATGATGAAAGCCACGTGCTGACCCTAGATTCGCCCGTCCCAGTTCTCCATCTTCCCTGATCAGCCGCCTGACGGTCGGGAGCAGGCCGCTGGTGCCGCACACGCCCCTGCCCTGCAGGACCACAATGGGTCACATGGACTCTGTGCAGGAGTACATCGACGCCATCGCGCCAGGTCACCGCTCGCTCTTCGACCGGGTGAGCGGGCTGATCCTGGAGGAATTCCCGCAGGCGAGCGTGGCGCTGTCGTACGGAATGCCCACCTACCGGGTCGAAAGGCGCAGGCTGCACATCGGTGTCTGGCAGCACGGTGTCTCGATCTACGGGTGGGGAACAGACCGCGATGGTGGCTTCAGCTCCCGCCATCCCACGCTCATCAGCGGAAAGGCCACCATTCGGCTGCGGTCCACGGACATGGCGGCCGTCACCGACGATGAACTGCGCGCTCTCATCCGTGCCGCGCTGAAGACCTGACCGGGGACCCGGCCCTGCACGCAGGCACAGCCGTGGCCGTGGGACGAGTCCCGGAGCCGCAGCCTTCAATCTCGCTGCACCGCCTTCGCCAGGCCCTCGCTGTCCAGGACCAGGGCACCGCTCATGCGGCCGCCCCGGCATTCGAGGTCCCGCCCGTGAGCCGGGCCCGCTTGGCCGCCACCGCCTCCGGGTCGGCCGGTCCGTGCACCTTGTCGAAGTCGGCGATCAACTCTCCGATCTTGCGCGCAGGTGGCAGGTCGGCCGCTCTGCGTCAAGCGCCGCTCACAGGCGAGGCAGCCGTTGTGTCTCGGTCCCGCCGATCATCGTGACCACGCAGATCGATGGTTCGCAGCGCGGCGGGGAGGTCTGCCCGGGGAGACCTCCGCGCTCGGCTCACCCCCGCGCGCTCCTCCGCTGCGCGGCTTCGGTCAGCGTGGTCGCCGTGTGTACCGCGCTGGCGATGGCGTCGTCGGGGGCGAGGCCGCACAGGTCGGTGAGGGAGAAGAGGGCTTCCGCGCTGACGACCACGGCGAGGTCCCGCTTGAGCTGGGCGAGGGCTTCCGGATCCGTCGCCCCCAGCGTGCCCTCCAGGGGGAGGAGCGCGAGGTCGATCAAACCGAAGCGGACACCTGGCCTGGCGGTCGCCGTCCCGGGGCGGGTGATGGTGGCCGCGATCATGGCGCGCACCGCTCCCTGCCGCAGGAGTACGCCGCGCAACAGGAACTCGCAGGCGTAGGCGACCCGTTCGACGGGGTCGGTGGAGTCCACGACCGGCGCGAGCGCCTCGGCGGGGGGCGGCCAAGCGCCGGCCAGGGCCTCGCTGATCAGCGAGGGGAGGTCGGGGAAGTAACGGTAGGCGGTGGCCTCGGAGACCAGGGCCGCGCGCGCGATCGCGGGCATGGTCACCTCGTCGCCCGTGCCGATGAGTTCGCGGGCGGCTTCGACGATCGCCGCACGCGTGCGCCTCTTCTGATTGCTGCGGCCGGTGTCCGTGTCCGCCTGCGTCGTCGCCACCCGGTACGTCCCCTTTCGTGTCTGTCCATCCGCCGCCATCTTATCACTGACCACTCTCGTCGTGAGAGTCGACTTGCATGCCGAGACCTCACCCTCTAACCTCCTTCGTGAGAGCTGACTCTTACGAAGGAGATGGCGATGACCGAGGTTTCCGTGGTCGGCCCGGACGACGGCGAGACGATCCGGCTGGGACCGGCACAGATCCGCATCCTCGAGGACGGCAGCACCACCGGGCACCGTCTCGGCATCGGCGAGATCACCCTCGCCCCGCACACCGAAGGGCCCCCGCAGCACCGCCACGCCCAGCACGACGAGGGCTTCTACGTGGTCTCCGGCACCGTGCACTTCACCGTCGGGGAGACGACCCACGTCGCGCCGGCCGGCACCCTCGCGATGATCCCGCCCGGTGCCCCGCACACCTTCGCCAACCTCGGCGACGAGCCGGCGGTGATGCTCAACACCTTCACGCCCGACCTGTACGTGCAGTACTTCCGCGACCTGCGGGACATGGTCGCCGGCGGCCGGGAGCTGACCCCGCAGGCGACCGTCCAGGTGATGAGCCGGTACGCCACCGTGCCGGCGACCGACTACGCGTGACGGCCCGGCGCCAGTAACCCCCGCCGCCAGCAACCGACTTGGAGACTTCCATGACCAGCACCGCCCGCACGATCACCCTCACCCTCGACTCCGGCGACGTCGACCTGAGCTTCACCGTCGACGAGCGGGGCAAGGGTCGCCCCTTCCTGCTCCTGCACGGCGGCGGCGGTCCGCAGACCGTCACGGGGTTCGCCGCGCTCCTCGCCGAGCAGCGGCCGGCCCGGGTCATCACCCCGGTCCACCCCGGCTTCGGCGGCACCGCCCGGCCCGACTGGCTCACCGACGTGCCCACCCTCGCCCAGGTCTACGGACGACTGCTGGACGAACTCGGCCTGGCGGACGTCACCGTCGTCGGCAACTCCATAGGCGGCTGGATCGCCGCCGAAATCGCCCTGCTCGGCAGTGACCGGATCAGCGGCGTCGTCCTCGTCAACGCCGCCGGCATCCAGGTCCCCGGCCACCCGGTCGCCGACCCCTTCACCCTGACGCCCGCCGAACTGTCCGCTCTCTCCTTCCACGACGTCGAGAGGTTCCGCATCGACCCCAGCACATTCTCCGACGAGCAGCGCGCCGTCGCGGCCGCCAACCGGGCCGCGCTGCAGGTCTACTCGGGCCCGCACGCCATGGCCGACCCCACCCTGCGCGAGCGCCTGGCCAAGGTCACGTCCCCGGTCCTCGTCGCGTGGGGCGAGAGCGACCAGGTCGTCGACACCGAGTACGGACGTGCGTACGCCGCCGCCGTCCCCGGCGCCGGGTTCGAACTCCTCCCCCGCACCGGTCACATGCCCCAGATCGAGACTCCCGGGCAACTCCTTCCCGTGGTCTGGGACTTCGCCGACGCTCACACCGCCCGTCGGCCCGCCAACTGAACGCGGGAGCCGACGTGCCCGATCCCGCACAGGGGCGGCGCGCCCCCGTCCTGGCCGTCTGCTGCCTGAGCGTGCTGCTGGTCAGTCTCGACGTCACCGTCCTCAACGTCGCACTCCCCTCGATGCAGCGGTCCCTGCACTCCTCCGTCTCCGGCCTGCAGTGGACGCTCGACGCGTACACCATCGTCCTGGCCTCGCTGCTGACCCTGGCCGGAGCCACCGCCGACCGCGTCGGACGACGGCGCGTCTTCCAGCTCGGTCTCGTGCTGTTCACCGGTGGATCGGCCCTGTGCAGTCTGGCGCCCACAACGGGCTGGCTCGTCGTCTTCCGTATGGTGCAGGCGGTGGGCGGCAGCATGCTCACCCCCGTCGCCATGGCCATCCTCACCAACACCTTCACCGCACCACGGGAGCGGGCACGGGCCATCGGCGTCTGGGGCGCGGTGGTCGGCCTGAGCATGGCGGCCGGGCCGGTTCTGGGTGGCGTACTGGTGGAGTCGGCCGGGTGGCGGTCGGTGTTCTGGCTGAACGTGCCGACCGGGCTGGCCGCGCTGACGCTCGCCGCACTGTTCGTCCCGGAGTCCCGCGCGCCGACGGCCCGACGCGCCGACCCCGTGGGCCAGCTGCTGGTGATCAGCCTGCTCGGCACGCTGACGTACGCCGTCATCGAGGCGCCCGGCGAGGGCTGGACCGCGCCGCCGATCGTGGCCTGCCTGATCGTGGCAGCGGGCACGCTGGCCGCCTTCGTACCGTACGAGAACCGGCGCGCCGAACCGCTGATCGAGCCGCGGCTCTTCCGCAGCGCACCTTTCAGCGGGGCCACCGCGACAGCGGTCCTCGCCTTCGGCGCGCTCGGCGGTTTTCTGTTCGCCAACACCCTGTATCTGCAACGGGTGGTGGGACTGAGTTCCCTGGGCACCGGGCTGCACCTGTTGCCGATGGCGGTGCTGTCCCTGGTGTGCCCGCCGCTGTCCGGACGGATCGTGGGCAGCCGCGGTCCGCGGATTCCCCTGGTGCTCGCCGGGGCCGGCATCGCCGCCAGCGGTGTACTGGCCGTCGCCGTCACCCGCTCCGCCCACCCCTCGGACATCCTGCTGGACGTCACGTACGCGCTGTTCGGTCTCGGCTTCGGCTTCGTCAACGCGCCGATCACCTACACAGCGGTGTCCGGCATGCCGCGCGCCCAGGCCGGGGTGGCCGCCGCGGTCGCCGCGACCAGCCGTCAGGTCGGATCCTCGCTCGGCATCGCGGTGATCGGCGCCGCGGTCGCCTCCGGCGCGCGGCCCACGGCTTGGTGGATCATCGCCGGGTGCGGGGCGGCCATCCTGGTACTGGGCACCGTCACCTCCGGCCGCTGGGCCGCCGCCACCGCCGAACGCGTCGCCGCCCCGCTCAAGCCCAACCCGCCGCGCGCCACGGCGGACACCGCGGGGTGACCGCCGGCGGATCCCTCGCCCCTCGCGCCGCATCCCGTGGCAGCCTCCTCGCACGGGGCGGACAGTGGAGGCAGGGGCATCAGGGAAGCGAGATGATCATGGACCGTTACCCGCCCATCGCCGACCACGGCCTCGTCGGCGACCTGCAGACCGCTGCTCTGGTGTCATCCCAGGGGGTCGTCGACTGGTTCGCGGCTCCCCGGTTCGACTCGCCCAGTGTCTTCGCAGCCCTGCTCGACCACGACCGCGGCGGGTACTTCCTGTTCGCTCCGGAAAGCCGGAACACCGCCTGCAAGCAGCTCTACTACCCCGACACCGCGGTCCTGGTGACGCGGTTCATGTCGCCGGACGGAGTCGGCGAGGTTTTCGACTGCATGCCACCGGACCGCACCGGCACCCCCACGGACAGGCATGTACTGATACGCGGCGTGCGGGCGGTGCGCGGGACGGTGCGCTTCACCCTGGAGTGCCGTCCGCGCTTCGACTACGGCCGGGCCACCCACCATCTCGACGTGCGGGACGGTACCGCCACGTTCCGGGCACCGGACACCACCGCCTATCTGCAGAGCACCTTTCCGCTGCGGCAGGACGGCAACGACGTGCGGGCCGAGGTGACCCTGGGACCGGGTGAGGTGGCCGCGGCCGTGTTCACCGTGGGCGGGCCCGATGGTGACACCCCGCCGCCGGTCACCCCGGACAGGGCGTTGGAGCGGTTCTGGGACGTGGTGGACTTCTGGCAGCGCTGGGTACGCCACTCCCGGTACCACGGGCGGTGGCCGGGTGTGGTGCATCGCTCGGCCATCACGCTGAAACTGCTCACCTACGCACCCACGGGTGCTCCCGTCGCCGCCGCCACCATGGGCCTGCCCGAGCAGATCGGGGGTGAACGCAACTGGGACTACCGCTACACCTGGGTCCGCGACGGCTCCCTGTCCGTGCGTGCCCTGCTCGATCTTGGGTTCGCCGAGGAGGCGGCGCAGTTCACGCACTGGATGGGCGACCGCCTCCAGGCCCGGGAGGGCGTCGACGGCGAGCCGCTGCAGATCATGTACCGCGTCGACGGGGACCCGGAGCTGCCGGAGGAGGTTCTCCCGCACTTCGAGGGCTATCGGGGGTCCTCTCCGGTGCGGGCGGGAAACGCGGCGGCCGACCAGCTGCAGCTGGACATCTACGGGGAGGCGCTCTACGGCTTGTCGGAGGGGCATGAGGTCGCCATGGGAGGCAGCTACCACGGCTGGAAGAACGTCGCGCGGACGCTGGACTGGCTGGCCGATTCCTGGGACCGCCCCGACGAGGGCGTCTGGGAGACCCGTGGCGGGCGCCAGGACTTCACCTTCAGCCGGGTGATGGCCTGGGTGGCCTTCGACCGGGGGCTGCGCCTGGCGAGAGAGTTCAGCCGTCCCGCCGACGCCCCTCGGTGGACCGCGGCTCGCGACGCGATCCTCGAACAGGTGATGGAGCGGGGCTGGAACGAGAAGGAGCAGGCCCTCGTCCAGCACTACGGAGGCGATGTCCTCGACGCCTCGCTGCTGCTCATTCCGCGCGTCGGGTTCCTGGCGCCCAGGACGCTGAGCTGGCTGTCGACCCTGGACGCGATGGACCGCACGCTGGTGTCGGACAGCCTCGTGTACCGCTACGACCCGGCAGCCTCCCCGGACGGTCTGCAGGGCTCCGAAGGCACCTTCAGCCTCTGCACCTTCCTCTATGTGGACGCTCTTGCCCGCGCCGGGCGGATTCGTCCGGCGCGCTACGCCTTCGAGAAGATGCAGACCTACGCCAACCACGTCGGCCTGTTCGCAGAGGAGATCGGTCCCAGTGGCGAGCAGTTGGGCAACTTCCCGCAGGCCTTCACCCATCTGTCGCTGATCATGGCCGCCACCACCCTGGACGACGCCCTCGACCAGCAGCGCGACTGAGCACCACGGTCCCGCCCGCTCCTGTGGGGCGCGAGCTCCTGGGCGAGTGTCGCCATCATCATCTGCACGCCGCCCTTGGAGGCGGCGTAGTTGACGTGACCGGCCCACGGGATGAGCTGGTGCACCGAGCTCATGCAGATGATCTGCCGGTGAGGTTGACGTCCAGCACCTGCGAACCGCACGACAGCGGCACCGCGGTGTCCTTCACCATCCCGGCCGGGAGCAGCGAGGCGTACGTCTCCGGGTACCGCCTCTACCGCAGCAGTGACCCCGTGGCCGGCGACAGGAACGGCCAGTTCGGCGAGGGCGCGCCCTCCGGCGTCATCGCCGTCGACCGGGACGTCCAGGCTTACGCCCATCCGAGCCCGCCCCAGCTCACCGTCGTCCAGGAGGGCAGCCGCGGCACCCGGGACGTCGTGGTGGACGTAGCACCCGCCGAGGCGGACAAGAACCACCGACTCAGCGGCTACGAGTGGAGGTTGTCTCCTGACCCTGTGGTGCGTCAGCTGTCCGGAGCGAAGCGCTTGTCGAGTGCGATGCTCAGCAACTGGTCCATGCTCAGCGCCGGTTGGGGACGGGTCACCGGACCGCTCTCGGCGTAGGAGTTGACCTCGCGGACCACCACCCGGCGGCCGTCCGGGTGCACGGTGTCGACCAGCCACACCTGGGCCGCGCCGCCCTTCTCCGAGGGTCCCTGGACCTTCTTGACGCGGGTGCCGTCGGTCAGTGTGGTGGCCTCGCAGTGGCCGGAGACACCGGTGCAGTCCATGTGCCCGGCCAGGAGGTCGGTCATGTGGTACTGCGCGTCGGCCTCGACCATGTTCTTCCCGCGGCCGTCGTCGTAGACCAGCTGAACCAGCCCGTCACCGGCGTTCAGGTCGGAGACGGTCCCGCCCCGGGGCAGGCGGGATGTCAGGACCTGGGTCATACGAGCTCCGGTCACGCGCTTCTGGGGCGTGGACGGGGTGGCGGAGGGGGCTCCCTCCCGGGTCGGCAGTGCGGTGATCGCCTTGTTCCACGCCGGGCTGCGCACGATCGAGGTCAGCTGGTCGATGGACAGCGCCGGATCGGCTCCACCGGTCGTCGCCTTCTCGCCGCCACCGCCGAACTCCTGCACCGTCAGCTGAACTCCGTCAGCGGTGGTGAGCACCACGTACCAGCGCTTCTGCCCGGTTTCACTGCTGGGGTAGGTGAAGGACCTGGTGGTGTTGAGCACCCCGCCCCCGGGGAGTTTCTCGGTGGTGCACGTGTCGTAGGGACGCACCTCCACCGGCAGGCAACCGCCCTCGCCCTGCTGGTCGGCGGGGATGCCGGGGTCCAGGCGTGCGAGGGTGATGTCGAGGCCGGAGGACGCCCGCGCGGTGGAGTACGTGAGCTTGGCTGCCGGCCAGACGACCGGCGGGCCGGCCTGGGACGCCCTGCCCGAGGCCGCCGAGACGGTGCCGCCGGCCGGCAGCAGGCTCTTGAGCGTACGGACCATCTCCGCACCGCTGACCGACGAGGCCGCCCGGGAAGGCGGCTGCTCGGCGGAGCGCACCGGGGCACCGGTCCGCAACCGACCCGGGTCGCCGGCACCGTGGCTGCCGAAGGTGCCCGTGGCCATCAGGGTGCCGCCCGCGGTGACCACCGCGACGGCCGTGACGGCGATACGGGTGGCGGCGAACAGCCGCATCCGGCGGCCCTGGGCGACGGATCGCCGTACCAGGTCGGCGGAGTGGGGCGGGAACCCCCCGGTGGCGCGGCTCATGGCGCGGGTCACCCGGGTCTCGAAGTCCTCGTCGAGGGACATGGCGGGTCTCCGTTCTTCTGGGCGTGCTGAAGCGTTCTGGGACGTGCTGAGGCGTACTTGGGCGTGCTGGAGCGTTCCTGGGCGTGCCGGGACGTACGGGAACGTCCTGCGGCGTTGCGGCGCCGCGGGGTGTGTCAGGGCATGGCCGTCATGCCGTCATGCCGTCATGCGGCCAGGTCGGCCAGGTCGGCGCCGAGGAGGTCGCGCAGCCGGTGCAGAGCCCGCATGCTCCGGGCGCGGACGGCCCCCGGCGACAGCTTGAGGACCTGGGAGGTCTCGTCCACCGAGCGGTCCTCCCAGTAGCGGAGCACCAGCACTGCCCGGTCCTTGGCCGTCAGCCGGGCCAGGCCGTCCAGCAGCGCCATCCGCAACTCCGCGTCCGGCGCCGGCCCTGCCGCCTCGGGCAGCCGGTCGCTGGGACGCTCGGTGGAACTGCGGCGACGGCGCTGGGAGATGTAGGTGCGCACCAGCACGGTGTCGGCATAGGCCACCGGGGAGCCCGCACGGCTGATCCGCCGCCAGGAGCGGTACATCTTGGCGAGGGTTTCCTGGACCAGGTCCTCGGCGAGGTGCCAGTCGCCGGTGAGCAGGCAGGCCGTCCGGAACAGAGGTCCGCTGCGGGCGGCTGCGAACTCCAGGTAGTCCGCGGGTGCTTCCCTCACCGTGTGTGTCCTTTCATGGTCGGACGTCACCTCTTACACGCGGTGAGGGTGCTTCCGCGTTACGCCCCCGGCGGGTGCGCGTCTAGGACAGGGGGGCGTGGCGTTCGACCGCGCGGCCGAGTCTGTCCTCGATGCGGTCCAGGACGCGGATCACCGTGTCCAGTTCGTCCGCCTCCAGACCGGCGACGACGCTGTCCTCGAGCTCCGCCCACACCCGTTCGACCTCCTTGCGCAGCGCGAGGCTGGCGGTGGTGGGTTCGATGATGGAGGCGCGCCTGTCGGTCTCGCTGGGCCGTCGGCGGACGAAGCCGGCGTTCTCCAGCCGCTTGACCGTACGGGTCATGGTGGCCGCGTCCGACCCGAGCAGGCGCACGAGGTCGGTCTGACGCTGTGGGCCGCGGTCCCACAGCTGCATCATGACGAGCTCCTGCCCGGGGTGCAGCCCCACCCGGCGCAGCAACTGCCCGGCGAGCATCCGGTGCAGGCGGGCCACCCGGAAGATCGCGTGGTTCATGGCCCCGGCCCGGACCGAGGGCGGCATCGACACGTCCGACACGTCGTTCACGACTCCTCGGTCTCGAGAGATGGCGGATTGAGGTTGTTTGAACAGGGAGATTTTAAACCGCTCGCCGACGCAGCCCTACTGGGGCCGCTGTTATGCAGTTTACTCCGCCATCAGTGACGTACGTCACACCCGCTCGGGAATGGGTTCCCCGATTTACTTGTTCGAGCAGGTAATCGCTTCGAAAGGAACCCGCCCATGACCACGGCCTTCGCCCCCTACGACCTCGGCGGCATCCCGCTGTCCAACCGCATCGTGATGGCCCCCATGACCCGCAGCCGCGCCTACGGCCCCGGGCAGAGCGCGACGGAGCTGATGGCGACGTACTACGCGCAGCGCGCCGGCGCCGGGCTGATCGTCACCGAGGGCACCCAGCCGTCGGTGGTCGGTCAGGGGTACCCCGACACGCCCGGCATCCACTCCGCCGAGCAGGTCGCGGCCTGGCGGAAGGTCACGGACGCGGTGCACGCGGAAGGCGGCGCGATCTTCCTGCAGCTCATGCACACCGGCCGGGTCGGTCACCCGGGTCTGATGGGGCTCACCCCGGTCGGCCCCTCCGCGGTCCGGGCCGCGGGGCAGGTCTACACACACGACGGGCCGCAGGACTTCGTCACCCCGGACGAGCTGACCGAGGACGGGATCGCGCGGACCGTCGCCGAGTTCGCCGACGCGGCGCGCAACGCCGTGGAAGCGGGCTTCGACGGCGTGGAGCTGCACGGCGCCAACGGCTATCTGATCCACCAGTTCCTCGCGCCCAACTCCAACCAGCGCACCGACGCCTGGGGCGGCACCCCCGAGCGGCGCGTCCGCTTCGCCGTCGAGACCGCCAAGGCCGTGGCCGAGGCCATCGGCCCGGACAAGGTCGGCTTCCGCATCTCGCCCGGCAACCCCTACAACGACATCGACGAGAGCGACCGGGCGGACCTGGAGGCCACGTACACCGCCCTCGTCGAGGCCCTCGCCCCGCTCGGCCTGGCCTATCTGCACCAGATGGAGGCGCCCGAGGTGCGCGACCTGGTGCTGCGGCTGCGCAAGGCATGGCCGGGCACCTTCGTCCTCAACCCCTTCACCGGCATGGAGCCCACCGGACCCGACGCGCTCGGCCTCATCGAGGACGGCACCGCCGACCTGATCGCCTACGGCGGTCTCTTCCTCGCCAACCCCGACCTGCCCGCCCGCCTGGCCGCCGGCGGCCCCTTCAACACCCCTGACCGCGCCACCCACTTCGGCGGCGACCACCGCGGTTACACCGACTACCCCGCCCTCGGCTGAGCTGCCCGCAGCGCCGCATCGGTCCGACCGCTCACGGCGCCAGGAGGCCGGACCCCGGTACGGGTTCGGCCTCCTTCCACACCGTGTGGAAGGCCAGCCGCAGGCAGGCCGCGAGGGCCGGGTGTTCGATGAAGAGCGTGGTGGTGGTGCCCGCGCCGGCCACCGGGTCGGGCATGTCGCACAGGACGAGGGAGGCGTCGGCGATGACGAGCTTCAGCGGCAGTTCGGGGGCCAGGCGGGCCTCCTCCCCGGCGGCGGAGAAACGCCGCACGTGCTCGACCGTCTCGGGGTCGGCCAGGGCGTCGTCCAGGTAGATCGCCCGGACGGTGCCGCCCGTCCGGTGGAGGCGGCGGACCACCTCTATGCCCTCCGTGTTCTCGGTGGGGGCGACGAACGGCGGTTTGCAGAAGGTGAGGAGTTCGTGCCGCGCCTGCCGCTGGATGTCGGCGAAGCGCTCGGAGATCGCCCTCGGGTCACGCAGGATCTCGATGTAGTCCAGCGGGTCGGTGTGGTCCCGCCCCTGGGACCAGAGGGGTTGCAGGAGGCCTGCCAGGTCCTGCGAGACCCGGTCCAGGCGCTCGACGGACTCCCGTTGCAGGGCCATCAGCCGGGCGAGGGCCAACTCCGGCGTGACGGCGGAGTACGTGGCCACGCGCCCGGGGTGGGTGGTGGCCAGCTGCCGCCGTACGAGCGCGTCCAGCACGTCGTACACGCGCTGGCGCGGCACGTCGGCCTCCCGGGCCACCTCGGCGGCCGTGTAAGAACCACGCCTGACGAGGGCCAGGTAGACCCGTGCCTCGTACCGGGCCAGGCCCAGCGACATCAGGTCGTTGACGGTTCCATCATCCAGCTCCATGGCTGCACAAGGTACCGGTTGCCGCTGAGGAGTTGAGGCCAATGTTTTACCAACTGGCTCTGTTCTCTTCGGCAAATCGTCAATAATCTCATCCGTAGCCACCACTGACCGGGGTGGCAGAAGTCAGCAACCAACAGCATGCCCGGAAGTCGGCTCCACTCGGCCACCCCCAACGGCAAGCGCTTGTCATGCACGCGACATTCACATGCGACATCGCTTCCGGCCGCCCACGTGGAGCCCACCCATCCCCCCACGGAGGGCAGTTCATTGCATTCCCATCGCCGAAGGAACCCGATACGCCGCGGCGCGCCCGCCCTGCTGTCCGCAGCGGCCCTGATCACCGGCGGTCTGGCCGTCGCCATACCGTCGGCAGCCTTCGCGACGACAAACACCGCAACACCCACCGCTTCCACGGCCTCCACGGTGCAGACGCACCGGCTCTGTTCGGAGCCGAGCAAGCCCGGCTACATGGCGTGCGAGGCGGTCGTACGGACCGACCTGAAGACGCAGCGGTCGCTCGGCCGCCACGACACCCCCAAGGGCTTCGGACCGGCCGACCTGCAGGCCGCGTACAACCTTCCCAAGGACGGCGGCAAGGGCGCCACCGTCGCGATCGTCGACGCGAACGACGACCCCAACGCCGAGAAGGACCTGGCGGCCTACCGCTCCCAGTACGGCCTGCCGGAGTGCAGCACCGGCAACGGCTGCTTCAAGAAGATCGACCAGGACGGCGGCACCAACTACCCTACGCCCGACTCGGGTTGGGCCGGTGAGATCTCCCTCGACGTCGACATGGTCAGCGCGGCCTGCCCGCAGTGCCACATCCTGCTCGTCGAGGCCAAGTCGGCGAACATGGACGACCTCGGCGCGGCCGTGAACCAGGCCGTCAAGCAGGGCGCCACGTACGTCTCCAACAGCTACGGCGGCGGCGAGGACGCCGGCGACACCAAGGCGGACGACCAGTACTTCAAGCACCCCGGCGTCGCCATCACCGTCAGCTCCGGTGACAGCGGCTACGGCACCGAGTACCCGGCCTCCTCGCAGTACGTGACCGCCGTCGGGGGCACCTCGCTCAAGAAGGACAACAGCACCCGCGGCTGGTCCGAGTCCGTCTGGGGCACGTCCGCCGGCGGTGAGGGAGCGGGCTCGGGCTGCTCGCAGTACGACGCCAAGCCGTCCTGGCAGAAGGACACCGGCTGCGCCAAGCGCGCCGTCGCCGACGTCGCGGCCGTCGCCGACCCGGCCACCGGTCTCGCCGTCTACGACACCTACCAGGCCAGCGGCTGGAACGTGTACGGCGGCACCAGCGCCTCCGCGCCGTTCATCGCCGGCGTCTACGCCCTCGCGGGCACCCCGGGCACGGGTGACGTTCCGGCGTCGTACCCCTACGCCCACCCGGACAAGCTGAACGACGTCACCGACGGCGCCAACGGGTCCTGCAGCGACTACCTGTGCAAGGCGGGCAAGGGTTACGACGGTCCGACAGGGCTGGGTACCCCGAACGGGGTCGCGGCCTTCACCAAGTAGCACGGAGCACCGAACAGCTCACTTCGCCCCGTCGGTTCTCCGGCGGGGCGAAGTGCTGCGTCAACGGCACTTGTGCGCATGGCACTTGGTGCCGGTCCCGGGGACACCCGGACCGGGGGTGGGCGCCGTGGTCGTCCGCCTGCCCGGCCCGCCGGTGTGCTTGGCGGGGGCCGGGGTGTGCGACGGGGACGGGGAGGGGACGCCGGGCTCGTTCGTGCCGGGGCCGAGGGGCGCCGGGGCGGGCAACGGGAGGTCGGGCAGGCCGGTCAGGGCGTCGCGCATGTACCGGGTCCAGATCTCGGTCGGGATGTCGCCGCCGAACACCTTCTGCAGGCCGCCGACACCCGCCAGGGACTGGAGCTGCGGGTGGGCCGGGTCCTCCTTGAACAGGACGACCGAGGTGGCGAGTTGGCGGGTGTAGCCGATGAACCAGGCCGACCGGTAGTCGTCGGTGGTGCCCGTCTTGCCCGCCGCGTTACGACCGAGCGCCTGGGCCCTGGTGCCGGTGCCCCGGGTGATGACGCCGCGCAGGACGTCGGTCACGTTGTCGGCGACCGCCGACGGCAGGGCCCGTACGGGGGCGGGAGCCGTGAAGCCGGGCAGTACCGCGTCGTCGTGGGTCACCTGGGTCACCGAGTACGGCGTGATCCGCGTACCGGAGGCGGCGAACGTCGCGTAGGCGCCCGCCATGCGGATGGCGCTCGGGGTGGAGGTGCCGATGTAGAAGCCGGCGCTGGGCGCGGCGAGGCTCTCCGGGCGCAGGCCCAGGGCCTTCGCCGTGCGGGCCACGTCCGGGTAGCCGGTGTCCTCGCCCAGCTGGACGTACGGCGTGTTGACCGACTGTTCCATCGCGGTGCGCAGCGGGATGTACCCCCAGCGGTGGGTGGTGTCGTTGTGCTGGTGGAGCAGGCCGGTGGGGTCCTTGTCGTCGGTGACGTAACTGCCCTGCTGGTCCTTGATCTGGATGCCGTCGTCACCGTTGAACCTGCTGGCCGGGGTGATCGACGCCGGGGAGGTACCGGGTTTCAGGACGGCGCCGTACTGGAGCGCGGAGGCGAGGACGACCGGTTTGAAGGTCGAGCCCACCGGGACGCCGGAGGTGTCGGCGTTGTCCGCGTAGTGGGCCTGCTCGTAGCCGGGGCCGCCGTAGACGGCGACGATCCGGCCGGTCGCCGGGTCCACCGAGGCGGCACCGGTCTGGACGTTCCGGTCGGCCGCCCGATGGGCGGGGTCGAGGCGCTCGGCACGCACCTTCGCGACCGCCGTGGCCAGTTCCGCGGTCCTCTTCCGGTCGAAGGTGGTGTGGATCTGGTAACCGCCCCGGCTCAGGCTGCTGTCGGTCACGGCGGGGTCGTGCTGCTGGACGTACGAGCGGGCCAGCTGGACCAGATAGCCGGCCTGGCCGGTGAACCCCGAGCCCGGCGTCCACTTCCTCGGCACCGGGAAGCCGGCCGCCGCGTACCGGGCGCGATCCGCCCCCGTCAGCTTGCCGGTCTTCACCATCCGGTCGAGCACCCAGGACCAGCGGGCCTCGGCCTGGGCGCGGGCCCTGGGGTCGGCGTCGGCGTACTGGAAGAGGCTCGGCTCGTTGACCGCGGCGGCGAGGAAGGCGCCCTGGCTCACGTTCAGCTTCTCGACCGGGAGGCCGTAGTACACCCGGGCGGCGGCCTGGATGCCGTTGGCCTGGCGGCCGAAGAAGCAGGTGTTCAGATAGCCCTGGAGGATCCGCTGCTTGCTCATGCTCGCGCCGATCTTGGCGGAGATCAGCAGCTCCTTGACCTTGCGCGAGAGCGTCTGCGACTGGTCGAGGTAGGTGTTCTTGACGAACTGCTGGGTGATCGTCGAACCGGACTGGACGGAACCGCCCTCGGCCATGTGCACGAGCGCCCGCGCGATGCCCTGCGGGTCGATGCCCGGGTCGGAGTAGAAGGAGGCGTTCTCGGCGGCGATGAAGTCCCCCTGCACGTCGGCGGGCACCTGCGCCAGGGAGACGTTCTCCCGGTTGACGCTGCCGTCGGTCGCCAGCACGCTGCCGTCGGACCAGTAGTAGACGTTGTTCTGGAGCAGCGACGAGGGGTTGGGGTCGGGGATGCTGATCGTGGCGTAGGCGTACCCGACGGCCGCGGCCAGGCCGCCGACACAGAACAGGAACGACGCCAGCACCTGACGCCACGACGGCAGCCAGCGGCGGACACCTGTCCGGCCCGCCCTCGGATAGTCGACCAACCGTTTCCGCACTCCGGTACGGCGCCTGCCGCGGTCACCCGCCGCACGGCTGCCGGAGGGGGTGCGCTGCGGTGGTCGGCGCCGGGTTCCGCTCATGGGCTCGGATCACTCTGCTTTCAGTACCGCTGGCGGGTGTCGTAAGGGGTGGGGTGCGAAGGGCCCCCGTACGACCATGGGTCCGGGTGGGCGTCGTACGGCCCGGGGTCCGGGACGGCCGCGTACGGGTCTGGCTGCGGGACGGCCGCGTGTGGTCCCTCGTACGGCCCCGACCGCACAGGGACCGCAGTTCCGTCCTCCCCGGAGGGCTCCGCGCCCGCCGGGGCCTTCAGGCTGCCGTAGCGCTCCATGCGCTGCCAGCGCAGGCGGGAGCCGGAGACGGCGGTGAAGACGGACTGGATCACGACCAGGTACATGAGCTGGCGGTAGACGAACTGCTGCAGCGGCAGGCTCCACAGCGGGCCGGGGCGTTCGCCGTCCAGGCGGAAGGCGTACAGGCCCATGCCGAGTTGCAGGAGAAGGAAGGCGAGCCACAGGCCGGTGATCCGGACCGGATCCAGGAAGACCAGGCCGTACAGGGCGAAGATGTCCACGACCGGGGCGAGCAGGGGCAGCAGCACCTGGAAGAGGAGGAGGTAGACCAGGCCCCGGCGGCCCAGCTTCCCGGCGGCGCCGCGCTGCACCAGTGCGCCGCGGTGCTTCCACATCGCCTGCAGGGTGCCGTAGCACCAGCGGTACCGCTGCCGCCACAGCGCGCCGAGGGACGCGGGCGCCTCGGTCCAGGCCACCGCGCCCTCCTCGTACACCACGCGCCAGCCGGCCCGGCACAGCGCCATGGTGAGGTCGGTGTCCTCGGCGAGGGTGACGTCGCTGACGCCGCCGAGGTCCAGCAGGGCCCGGCGGCGGAACGCGCCGACGGCGCCCGGCACGGTCGGCATGCACTCGGCGAGGTCGAACAGACGGCGGTCGAGGTTGAAGCCGACCACGTACTCGATGTGCTGCCAACGCCCCAGCAGGCCGCCGCGGTTGACGACCTTGGCGTTGCCCGAGACGGCGCCGACGCCGGGGTCGGCGAAGGGCTGCACGATCGTGCGGACGGCGTCCGGTTCGAAGACCGTGTCCCCGTCGACCATGACCACCAGTTCGCAACTCGCCGCGGCGAGGCCGGTGTTGAGCGCGGCCGGCTTGCCCGCGTTCTCCTGCCGGATCACCCGCACCCCCGGCAGCCCGAGCGACTCCACCAGGTCGGCGGTGCCGTCGGTGGAGCCGTCGTCCACCACGATGATCTCCACCGGATGGTCCGAGGCGAGCAGCGAGCGTACGGCCGCCTCGATGCCGGCGCTCTCGTTGTACGCGGGCACGATCACGCTGACCGGTTCGGTCACCGGCGGCCCCCAGGACCTGCCCCGGCGCCCCCTGCGCTGCCGTCGGTGCCGGCGGGCCGCGACCACCACGACCACCGCGCGCAGCGCGCTGATCACTCCGGCCGCGTACATCAGCACGCCCAGCAGCCATACGATCCAGTCGCCGGCCCGCAACACGTCGACGAAGGCCATTCCCTGGAGGTGGTCGCCGAGTCCGGCGGGCTGGACGGGCCCGGCCATGCCGACGGCGGCGCCGACCGTCGTGAACCGGAAGCCCCGCGCCTGGAGGCGGGGGATCAGGGTGTTCAGGGCGGCGACGGTCTGGGAGCGGTCACCGCCGCCGTCGTGCATCAGCAGGATCTGTCCCGCGTTCCCGTGCGGGGTCGCGTTCGCGACGATGCGGGCGGTGCCGGGCCGCTGCCAGTCCTCGGCGTCCTGGGTGGAGAGCACCGTGACATAGCCCGCCGCGTCCGCCTGCTTCAGCACGGCCCAGTCGGCGTCGCTCAGCGCGTCGTTGTGCGAGGAGTACGGCGGTCTCAGCAGGGCGCTGGTGACCCCGGCCGCGCCGGCCACCGCCAGCTGGGTCTCGCGCAGCTCCAGGGAGCGCTGCCAGGGGGCGAGGCGGGACAGGTCGGGGTGGGTGAAGGTGTGGATGCCGATCTGGTGGCCCTCGGCGACGATCCGGCGGACCAGTTCCGGGTGGGCCACGACCTCGGTCCCGACGACGAAGAAGGTCGCCTGCACATGGTCGCGGCGCAGCACGTCGAGGATGCGCGGCGTCCAGACGGGGTCGGGGCCGTCGTCGAAGGTGAGGGCGATGGTGCGGGCCTTCGGCCGGGCGGTGTGCACGGCGCCGGCGGCGTTCGCGATCACCGGGCCGCCGTGGGCCACCTGGCCGGGCACCGCCTCGCCGCTTCCGCGGGAACCGGTCACGTCGTCCGAGCTGATCCCGAACATGTGGTGGGTGTACCCCTGGAGCAGCAGGGCCGTCGCCAGGGTCACCGTGAGCACGCTCAGCAGCAGCCAGTGGGTGCGGGGGGTGATCTGGCGGGTACGGCCGTGGCGGCGAGCAGGTGCGGCGCGGCGGCGGTCGGTCACGTCAGGGCCTCGGGTCACTTCACGGGCTTGTGGGACGAGCCGAGGGCGCGCCCCCGGGAGGTGTGCGCGGGGACCGGGGTGGCGGTGGCGGTGGCGGTCGGGGAGACGGTCCGGGTCCCGGACGTGGCGGCGGGGGCTGCCGGGCGGCCGGCCGGACCGGAGGTCTGCCGTGCCGTGGGGCCGGCGTTCTTGTGCGGCGCGGCGGAGTTCGTGCTCCCCGCCGAGTGGCCGCCGGACGGGGAGTCGGGGGCGCTCGCGCTGGGCGCGGCCGGGTGCGGGGCGGCGGACTGCGGGACGAACGGGGCGCTGATGCCGGGGCCGCCCAGCAGGGTGCTGACCAGCAGGGCGACATAGCCGCCGGCGGGGATCACCAGCAGCCGGGCGGCGCGCAGCACACGGCGCTGGCGTCGGCCCGAGGAGTCCACGAAGACGGGGCGCGCCGGGTCGTTCTCCGGCGGCTGCGGTGTCTGCGTCGTCCGCGTCGTCCGCGGGTCCGGCTCGGATTCCGGTACCGGCACGAAGGGGATGGGCTGTGTGTCGGGCTCCGGGGCCCAGGTCAGCGTGGCCGTGTGCCCCCCGTACACCTCGCCGCCGTACCCGTCATGGCCGTAGGCATACGCGTACCCGGCGCCGCCGTACGGATTCCCGTCGTACGGATTCCCGTCGTACGGATTCCCGTCGTACGGATTCCCGTCGTACGGGGCCCCTCCGTACGGTCCGCCGCTTCCGTCCGTCCACTGCACGAGTCGTGTCCCCTGTCCTGGCCGGCCGACGCGGCCGTCCGCATGGACAGAGCGCGGCGGGCCGGAACTGTTACACCTCACGCACAACTCACACCTCGGGAAGCCACTTCACCACCGCGTCCCCACGCTCGGCCGTGCGCGCGTAGAACGCCCTCAGCTCCTGGTGCGCCGCCGCGAACGCGCCCCACGTCTCGGGCTCCGCGGCCTTGCCGCCGTAGCGCGGCAACAGCTCGTCCCGGGCGAAGTCCCACAGCGCGTCGAAGTCGGCCTCCGCCAGGAACCCGGCCACCCGGCGGGCCTGGGCCGCCGTCAGCACCAGGAGCGGCGGCTTGTGCCGGTCGGCGCGGAACACCGGCCGGCCGCCGAGCACCACCTGGGCCGGGGGCCGGTCCTGGGCAAGGGGATAGGGATGGGGATGGGGATGGGGATGCGGGGGAGCGCCGGCGTAGATGCGCTCCTGGTCCCGGTAGCGCCGGACGGTCTCCGCGTCGCCGTCGAAGACCCGTTCCAGCCACGTCACGCTGTTGCGCAGGGCCGGGGGCGGCACCGCGCGCAGTCGGAGGTACGCACTCATGCCAGAAGGAGCGCACGGGGACGCCCGGGCATCACGCGGCGGTACGGGACCGGGTCGCCTCCGCCGAGCCGCCGCCGGTGCCTCCCTCGCCCTCGCCCGGCCGCCCGATGGGGCGCACGGGGCGGCCGGGGCCCAGGTCAGTGGTCAGGGCGCCCGGCCGCCCCCTTCCTCTCCGCGCCGCTCACGGGGGGAGACACGAACGGCACGCAGAGGGGTCCGGGGGCCGCGGCGCCGGCGTCGACGGGCGAGCGCCCCCGGCCCGACGGCAGCGGACTCGTACTGACCCAGCGCACGGGCTGCGCGGAACGTCACCGGGTGGCGACGCCCGGTGCCTTGTGACATTTCCGTGACTACGGACGCTGGTCATCATGGGCCGTCGACACGACCGGAGCGCGACGGACGGCAGGGACTCGCTATGAACCGGCGTGAACGAGGACGATCTTGGGCCAGGCAGGGCAACTCCGACGCGTACCGGCATACGACGGGGAACTGGGCGCGGCGGTGGCGCGGGCCCAGGGCGGCGACGAGGCCGCCTTCGCGGTCGCCTACCGGATCGTCCAGCCGGGCCTGCTCGGCTACCTGCGCGGCATCGTCGGCGACGACGCGGAGGACGTGGCCTCCGACGCCTGGCTGGAGATAGCCCGAGACCTGGGGCGGTTCAAGGGTGACGGCGCGGGCTTCCGCGGCTGGACCGCGACCATCGCCCGGCACCGTGCGCTGGACCATCTGCGTCGCCAGCGCGCACGGCCCCGGGCAGGCGGGACCGAGCAGGACGTACTGGACCTGCCCAGTCCGTACAGCACCCATGACCAGGCCCTGGAGTCCCTCTCCACCGAGCGGGCCCTGGAACTGGTCCACGAACTGCCCCGGGACCAGGCCGAGGCCGTGCTCCTGCGGGTCGTGGTCGGCCTGGACGGTCCCGCCGCCGCACGCGTCCTCGGCAAGCGCCCGGGAGCGGTGCGCACAGCGGCCCACCGCGGCCTGAAACGCCTCGCACGCCAGCTGGGCTTCGGCGGCGAGGCGCAGCAGGGTGTGACGGATGGGGCCGCTCGCACGCTGGGGGAGTCGGCATGAACGACGACAGCGGGCGGCCGGGCGGCGCACCACGCCGAACGAACAGAATCTGCCGCACAGGTCGGGCAGATCGGACAGGAACGGAAGCGGACATGAGTGAAGGGCGGAGCGGCGGCGGAGTCCCGGGCCGTCGACGTGAGCCTGACGGCGCTCTGTCCGGCCCCCGGTACGGGCATGATGGTGCCACCCTGGAGACGGTGCTGGCCGCCGCCATCCGCGGGGGCGACGTCGACCCCCGGGCCAAGCAGCGGGCCGTGGCCGCCTTCCTGGCCGCCCGCGACACGGGCGCGCACCGGGCCCGTACCCGGCGCCGGGACGACTGGCGGCTGCCCGGGGAACGGCGGGCCCGGCGTCCTGTGCGGATGACGTTCGGCGTGGTGTTCGCGAGCCTCACCCTGGGGGGTGTCGCCGTCGCGGCCATCGGTTCCGTCGGCTCCCACGCCGACGGTGCCGGCACCGGCCGGGGCTCCGCACACCCGTCGGCCGTCGCTCCCGGCCGGCCGGGCGGCACGGCCTCCTCGACGTCCACCGGCGGCCCCCGGCCGACGGACCGACCGGCCACCGCCCAGGACACCGAAGCCCACTGCCGCGCCTACGAGCAGGTCCAGGGGCGCGGCAAGGCGCTCGACGCGAAAGCCTGGCAGCAGCTCGTCACGGCCGCCGGCGGCAAGGACGAGGTCGCCGCGTACTGCTCCGAGCACCTGGCCCGGGCGACGGCCGCGCCGGGCAAGTCCGGCAGGGGCGCCGCGGGTGCCGACGGTGCGACGGGCAGGACCGGCGCCTCCGGCAACGGCAAGGCCGGCGACTCGGGCAACGGCGGGTCCGGTACCCACTCCGGCGGCACGGGCAAGGCGGGCGGGAGCGGCCAGGGCGGCGGCGGGAAGCACAAGTAGCGCTGTACCGGCGCGTCGTGCATCCGGTGTGACGCCGGCTGCCTGGGGTCACGTCGGCCCGTCACCGCACGCGGCCCCAGAGCAGGAAGCCGGTTCGGGCGGAGAGGGGCCGCAGGAGACCGAGGCCGAGCAAGGCGGCGCCTTCTTCTCCGCCTTCGCTCACGCGTGCCGTGCCCGCCGCTCGGCCTCCCTCTTGATCACCGACAGAGAGGCGGCGACCGTGTCCTCCCAACGGCGCGCCACCGCCTGCCCCCAGCGCTCCCCCGGTGCCCATCCGTCGGTGCCCAGCTCGCCCGCGTACACCAGCCGGGTGCCGGAGCCGTCCCCGGTCAGCAGGATGGACTCGGCCACGGCGGCCACCGGTCCTCGTACCAGCCGGAAGTCGACGCGCTCCGGGCGGGTGAAGCGCACCGTCTCCACGGTCGTCGCCGTGAGCCGGCCGCCCGCCAGCGGGGTGAAGTGCGCGGCGAGCACCATGTCGCGGCCGCGCTCCAGCACCCGTACCTTCTCCCGTGTCGCCCGGGTGGCCCGGCCGAGATACGGCCCCGCGATCACGTCGAAGACGACCTCCCGGGGCGCCGCGATGTCGACCCGTCGCGGTCCCAGCCGACGGGTACGCCGGCCGACGCCCAGGTCCGGGGCGAGCGCACCGCTCACCAGGCCCAGGCAACCGGCCGCCACACCGCCTCCCACGGCCACCGCGGCCGCCCCGACCGTCACCCGTCCGAGCCAGGCCATCACCCACGCCCCTTTCACGACCACTGCCTGGGACACGACGCTACGGTCGGCGCCCGTGGACGCGCTCACGTTCCCGGTGCGGGTCCGCCCCATACGGTGAGCGCGTCACCCGAGCGCACGCACAGACGGGAGCCTCAGTGTCCGCCGACGGCGAGTTCGTAGTCGCCGATCAGGTCGCCGAGGAGGGTGCCGGCGGTGAGGTCGCTGGTGACGTGGCCGGCCATGTAGAGGCGGGAGTAGAGGACCTCGGCCTGCATCCACCGGTAGTCCTCGGCGCGGTGCGGGGCGAGGGCGCTGAGGAGGGTGACGGCGGCGGCCGAACGGGTCGCGTGGCGCGAGGGGTAGGAGTACGGGCCCTTGGCGCCGGGCTTGATGTGCTTGTCCGGGCGCAGACTCGGGTCCAGGACGAACGGGGCCGGCTGCCTGTCCTTGGCGGCGACCTGGTCGCTGATCGTCTTGGCCAGCGTCAGGGCCGACTTGAGCTCGGCCTTCTCCGCCGTGCCCCGCGCGGCGGGGACCAGTTCGCACTGGTCGTGGAGGTAGAGCTGCCAGATGTCCTTCTTGCCGTGCAGCTCCAGCCAGGTCGCGGCCTTCTTCCCCGCCGCCGTGCGGGTCCTGGCGAGCATCTGGTCCTGACGGAGTTCGGCGGTGCGCTGCGCGGCCGACGGCGGTGCCGGGACCTGCGCGGCCGCCCAGGCGGCGAACGCCTTGTCGTCGCGGGTGGTGCCGTGCGCCTTCCTCCACTGCGCGAAGAGGGCGTCCGCCTCCGCGCGCTGGGCCGCCGCCTGCTTGCCGATCGTGGCGGTCTCGGCGTCGGTGAAGAGCGTGGGCGGCGGGTTCTGCTTGATCTTCTGCGTCGCGCCGGGCTTCTTCACGAGGCCGACGGCGGCCGAGACCAGCTGCGGTCGCAGCGCGCCGATGCCGACGGCCGCGACGGCGAGCAGCGCGATGACGGCGTACGGCCATTTGATGCCGCGCAGGACGTTCATGCGGCGGAGGTCCTTTCGTAGAGCGGAGCCGGGTGCGCCTCTGTGCTGAAGTGGGTGCGGGCGAGGCGGCGTATGTCGTTGTCGGGCAGGCCCGGGGTGAGCAGGGAGCGGCCGACGACGTACTTGCTGAGGGAGACGGGCCTGCCGCCCAGGGTCAGCAGGAGCCGGTCGGCGGGGGCCGGCCGGACCCCGCCCTTGGTCTCGACGAGCACGTGGCCGGAGTCGAGCGCGGCGGTGCGGTCGTCGTGGTGGCAGGTGAGGAGGCCGTCGAGGGTGACGCGGGTGCCGTGGTCCAGGTCGGCGAGGGCGGCGCGGACGTAGCGGACCTCGGCAGCGGGGGCCAGCTCGTGCACCGTGACGGGGATGCCGGACGCGCGCAGCACCTGGTCCACGAACTCGGCTGCCCGCGGGCCGAGTTCGCCGTACGCCGTGGCCGGGACCGTGAGGGCGTGCTTGACCGTGGCGCCGCGGCCGTCCTTGGTCTTCACCTCGACCCGGCACAGCCCGTCCTCCGCGTACAGCCGGGTACGGACCTTCCAACGCCGGCGCCGCCCCTGGACGTGGGCCCGCCAGGCGCCGAGCTGCTCGGTGTCGAAATAGGTGCTGAGGTAGCTCGTCGTACGGCGGCCCGCCAGGTCGAGGACGCGGTGGCTGTCGGCGAGCCGGGCGACGAGGTCGCAGGCGCGGTCGAGGGGGACGAGGTACTTGCGGTCGGTGCGGTGCTGGAGGGCCGCGGCCGCGTCCACCTCGGCCAGCGTCGCGCCGCGCAGGGCGGGCAGGCCGAGGGCGGCGGCGAGGCTCATGCGGCGGTCACCTGCTCGCGCGGGTCCGCGTCCGGGGCAGGCGTCGACTCGCTCGGCTCGGCGGGGTAGCGGGCCGAGACCCGGGTGGTCTCGCGGACGTAGTCGACCTCGTCCACGACCACGGACAGGGGCGCCTGGCCGAAGCGGAGTGCCACGTCGTGGGCGATGAGCGCGGGCTCCGGGTAGATCCGGTCGAGGGTGAGCCGGACCGTGCGGGTCGGGGGGTCGTACGACCTCGGGTCGTCCACCAGCAGCACCGTCAGCAGCACCACGGCGTCCACGGCGAGCAGCCAGGTCGGCCGGTGCGGCAGTCCCGTGCACAGGGCGATGACGAGGGCCGCGAAGGTGTAGGCGACGTCGCGCAGGGTGAAGGCGGCGCTGCGCAGCCGGACCAGGGAGAGGATGCCGAACAGGCCGAAGCCGACGCCCGTCGGGAACTTGCCCGCGCTGATCGTGGTCATCGCCGCGAACAGGCCGATGTTCAGGGTGGCCAGGACCAGCGGCATCGCCGGTACGCTCGGGCGGCGGCGGTAGAGCCAGCCGACCAGGATCAGCAGCGCGAGGACGTCGATGCCGCCGCGCGTCAGCAGGGCGGCGGGCGCGATCTGGTCGGTGATGCTCTTGGCGGCGAGCGCCAACATGTGCATGTCTGTCCCTTCCGTCCCGGCGCACGTCGGACGGCGGACCGGTCGCGGCCCGCGGGGCGCCGCGACGTGAACGACGGTAGGGATGTCACATGAACAGACCATGAAGCCTCACCTGGCGGCCTGCCGTGGCCCCCTCGCGGCTAGCCTGACCGGCATGCACTGCCTGGTCGTCGACGACGAGACACGCCTCACGGACCTGGTCGTCCGCTACCTGACCGAGTCCGGGCACACCGCCGAGGGCCACTACGACGGCCCCTCCGGGCTCGCCGCCGCCCGCGACCCGCGCGTGGACGCCGTGGTCCTCGACGTCATGCTGCCGGGCATGGGCGGGATCGAGGTCGCCCGGACGCTGCGCGGCGAGGGCATCGACGTCCCGGTGATCCTGCTCACCGCGCGCGGAGCGATCAGCGAGCGGGTGGCCGGGCTGGACGCCGGCGCCGACGACTACGTGGTCAAGCCGTTCGCCATGGAGGAGCTGCTGGCGCGGCTGCGCGCGATATCCCGGCGCCGCCCCGAACACTCCGGACGCCTGAAGGTCGGCGACCTCGTCCTCGACGCCGAACAGCAGCGGGCATGGCGCGCGGACACCGAACTCGACCTGTCCCGCCGGGAGTTCGACGTCCTGCGGGTGCTGATGATGAACGCCGGGTGCGTGGTGACCCGCCTCAACCTGCTGGAGGAGGTCTGGGACGGCGAGACCGACCTGCGCAGCAACGCCATCGACGTACACGTCTCCAAGGTGCGCGCCAAGGTCGACCGTGCCTTCGGCCGTACGACGATCACGACCCTGCGCGGCCGCGGCTACCGGCTGGAGACCGCCCCGTGACCACCCCGGCCGGCCGGCTGACTCCGCGAGGTGGGCCACGGGTGTGGTTCCGGCGGTTGCCCGTGGTCGCACGGCTCGTACTGGCCGTCGCCCTCACCATGTCGCTGGTCCTGACCGGCGCGGCGGGGCTGGTGTACTGGCGGGTCCAGACCGCCCTCGACCAGCAGCTGAACGACGACCTGACCACCTACCGGCACAGTCTCGACCAGGCCGTGCGCGCCGGGACCCGGCTGCCTCCCGGCCCCAGCGGCAGCCTCCGGCAGGTCCTGGACGGGCACGGCCGCGTCCTGCGCTCCAGCGGCGCCCTGCCCCGCCGGCCGCTGCTCACCCCCGCCGAACTCCGCGCCGTCACACGGGGGGCCACCGTCCGGCGGGACGTGGGCTCCCTGCTCCCGATCACCCCGGGCACCCTGCGCCTGCAGGCCACGCGCGTCGCGGCGGGCGGACGGAGCAGGATCGTGATCGCCGCCGTACGGCGCGGCCACCGGGACGAGGCGCTGCGCGAACTCCTCGCCCAGCTGGCGATCGCCTCCGGACTGACCCTGATCGCCGCCTCGTACGTCGGCTACCGCACCGCCCGCGCCGCCCTGCGCCCCGTCGAGCGCTACCGCGTCGGTGCCGCCACCCTCGCCGACGGCACCCAGAACCTGCGTCTCGACGTGCCGGCCGACCGGGACGACGAGATCACCCGCCTCGGCCACACCCTCAACCACATGCTCGAACGTCTCGAGGCTGCGGCGGAACGCGAGCGCCGGTTCGTCGCGGACGCCAGCCACGAGCTTCGCACCCCGCTGTCACTGCTGCGGGCCGAGGTCGACGTCGCCCTGCACCGCCCCCGCTCCGCCGAGGAACTCACCGAGACCCTGCGCTCCGTGGACGCCGAGGTGCAACGCCTGATCGACCTCTCCAACGCGCTGCTCGACCTGGAGGAACTCGGCAGCACCGGCCACATCACCCGGGCGCCCGTACGGCTCACGGACCTGGTCACCACCGCCGTGTCCCCGCACCGGCGCACCGCCGAACGGACCGGACGCGCCCTGCGCACCGACGCGGACGGGGCGACCGCCGACGTCGACGCCCGCTGGCTGGTACCCGCGCTCGGCAACCTCGTCGACAACGCCCTGCGCCACGGACACGGGACCGTCCGCCTCACGGCCGCGGTCCACGAGGGCAGGCTGCGGGTACGCGTCACGGACGACGGCCCCGGATTCCCGCCCGACTTCCTGCCCCGCGCCTTCGACCGCTTCGCCCGCGCCGAAGCGAGCCGCACCGGCAAGGGCTCCGGCCTCGGCCTCGCCTTCGTCCACGCCGTTGCCACCGCCCACGACGGCACCGCCCACGCCGAGAACACCGAGCAGGGGACCACGGTCACCCTCGACCTCCCCTGCTGAGCGGCCTCTCACTGGGTACGACTCGGGATCACGCAGTTCTTCGGTTGTTCGTGGCCCGTGGGCCAGCCGAGGCCTATGAACTTCAGGGTGCCGCGGCCCTGGCGGCCCGGGTCCAGATCGACCACGGGGACCGGTTTGTCGTAGGGGTTTCCGCCGCTGGTGAGGCAGATCAGGCCGCTGGTGCCCGGCACACGGTGGCGGGACTGGAGTTGGGACCACTCCCTGCCGACATCCTCCAGGCCGGGCACCGTCCGGGCGTCTCCGCTCTGCACCTGGTGCAGAGCGGTGCCGATGGTGACGAGGCCGTCGTAGACGAGCATCGTCCGGGAGTCCTCCAGGTCCGGGGTGGAGCCGAGGTCCGTGCCCTTCGTGGTCCGGATCAGTTGGTTCAGGTTGTCCAGGGCCGCCTTGGGCTCGGCGAGATACTGGGGGAGTTCGTCCTTGGCGGGCTCGCGGTGGTGGGCCGCCTTGAACTGCTTGCTCCAGGCGGCCAGTTCGGTGCTCCAGGCGTCCGGGTGCGCGGGTGCGGCGTACTGCACCGTCACCTTCGCCCGGCCGTCGTCGCCGCGCAGGTTCTGCCAGTCCTTCTCCGACATGCTCTGCCGCAGCGAGGCGGCGTCGGCACCGGTGATGATGGTGTAGTGCCGGTTCACGCAGCCCACCTCGGCGAGCTTGAGCGCGAAGAGGCGCAAGTGCAGTGAGCGCCCCGCGAAGTAGACGGTGTCGGCCGTACTGTCGCAGATGTTGTTGGCTATCTGGGTGAACTGGTTGCCGGTCGACCCCGCCTCGTCGATCGCCGGGGAGGTGAAGGACATCGCGGCGGGACCGGGCGGACCCGTCTCCTCGATCCCGCTGAACGCCTTCGCCAGCGTCTGGACGTAGCCGTCCGGACGCGTGTCGTAGACCAGCACCGTCCTGCGGTCCTCCCGGCCCTGCGCACCGTTGAAGCTGGCCAGCGCCTGGGCCGCGTCGTGGTTGGTGGGGATGATCCGGGCCAGGCCGGGGAACTGCGGGTTCGCCATCCCGTCCGCCCCGTCCGCGTTCGCTATCCGGTCTCCGGTGATCCGGGAGGCGAGCACCGGGATCCGGTGTGCCGTCAGCCGTTTGACGGCCTCCTCCGTGGCGTCGAGGCTGAGGTTGAAACCGGTGACGGCGCGCAGCCGGTCCTCGTTCGAGCCGGCCATGCGCAGCAGGGTGTCCACGACCGTCGACTGGTGCCGGTAGTCCTGCCCGGGGTTGGCCAGCACGAGCCGGATCTTCGGCGGTTGCCCCTCGCCCTCGTTGGCCTGGAGCTGCCCCAGATACGCGCCCTGGAGGTCGCTCCGTATCTGCCGCCGCAGTGCCGCTATGTCCGACCGCAGCGGCAGCACCATCGCCACCGTCACATGGGGCTGGCCCTGGATCTTCTTGTTCTCCTGGGCGATGGCGCGGGCCACGGCGCTGATCTCCGGGGTGCCGAAGTCGTAGCCCGAGCCGTTCACGCCTACGCACTCGCCGTCGATCCGCTCGACCCCGTCGGCGCAGGTGTCCGGCCGCTGCAGGTACGACCAGCCGAACCAGCCCCCGGCCACGACCACGGCCGTGACGAGCAGCGCGTAGAGCATCTTCTGCCACCTGGGCATCCCCGCTACCTCCTTCGCCCGAGCTGATCGGTGCAGGCGCAGCGCAGCAACGGCAGCTCGTGCTCCGCCCGGCCGCGCCAGTCGGTGGCCGTGCTGCCGAGCTGCCCGGCGCCCTCGAACTCCATGATCGAGAGCAGCTTCAGCAGCGTGGCCAGCGTGTCGGCGGTCTCCCGTCCGGTCGGCCGGGTCCGCTCCTCGCACAGCCACACCGCGTGCAGCAGTTGGTCGACCGTGCGGCGCAGCGCCGGTCCGTCCACCTCCACCCGGCCCCGGGAGCGCTCCCGGCGCGTGTCCGCACCACCCGGATACGGCGCCTGGGCGATCTCCAGCAGCTCCGCGCACCACTCCCGCGGCCGGCCGGGCAGCGTGGCGGCGAGATGGCGGACCACGTCGTCCACCCCGCCGGACACCAGGTGATGGTTCATCCGGTGGGCCATGACCGAACCGAACGCCCCGCCGCCCGGCGCCGCCTCGTCCGCCACGCGCTCTGTGTAGTGGTCCCGCAGCAGATGATGGTCGGCGTACCAGGCGGCGCCGCCGGGCCGCAGCCCGTACAGCCGGTGCACCAGCATCTGGCGCAGCCCGAAGTCCCCGATGAAGTGCCGCTCGCAGTGGGGCCACCCGGTGTCGGTGAGCAGCTGCGTGACTTCATGCGCCGTCAGGCGGTGCACGCCCAGCTGATGATGGCGGAGCAGGACGTCCGCGCACTCCGCGTCATGCGCCACGGAGAGATGGGTGAGCAGATCGAGCCACTGGTCGTGGTGCTCGTCCGGCAGCCGCACCGGCAGCTGCTCCAGGATCAGCTCCCGCAGCAGTACGTCGGCCACGGGCCGCTCGTCGCTGTCGGCTGCGCGCAGCGGGGCGTCCAGGATGTCCCGGTCATTGGCGTCCGCCGGCATCCGGAAGGCGGCTGCGGCCGCGGCCAGCCGGATCACGGTGTGCGGCCGTCCGCCGCTCAGCCGGGCCACGGCGGCGTCGACACGGCGGCGGTTGGTGCCGCCCTCCGGCTCCGCGGCCGGCTGTCTGCGCTCGATCTCCTGGCGGAGCTGCTTGCTGGTGAGCAGGGGCATGCGCAGCAGGAGCACCCCGTCGGCCAGCGGTGCCAGGTCCGGCCCCGGGTCCGGAGGTCGGGACCATGCGGGCAGCACGCCGACGGCGGGCCGGAACTCCGCCGGAGGCGACACCTCCTCCGGCGGCAGGCCTCCGTACAGGAAGGCGCCGCCGTCCGCCCGGCGGGCGGTGCCCACGATCACCACCCGGTCGCGCTGCCCGCCCCGGCGGTCGGTGAGTACGGCGCGCAACAGCTGCTCCCCGAGCGGTGTTTCGGCGCGGTCCAGCAGGACAGCCGGGCGGCCGACCCGCGTCAGCCACCCCTTCGTCCCTGTGTACTCCGCCTCCAGGTCCTCGCGCAGCGCCCGGAAGAGGAAGCTTTCCGCCACCTCCCGGTCCTCGCCGCCGATCCGGAAGCCGGCGGCGAGGTTGCGCAGCCCGTGCTCAGGCTGACCGGCCGCGCCCGGATACGCGCCGTAAATCCGCGCCAGTTCCGTCCTGCCCTTGGGGGTGAGGCACGCGAAGAGGTCGTCCAGGAGCGCGTTCGGGTCGAGGGCCTGCCCGGCCAGGTTCGCCAGCAGGTTCCGGATGACCCCGCGCAGCGCGCCCCGCCAGAAGTCTCCGGTGCCGAGGCCCCACAGGCCCTGCTTCTGGGGCAGCTTCTCGTACCGTTCCACCTCCGCCGCGACCGTGTCGGGCGTGGCACCGGTCGCGATCATCACAAGGCCTGCGGAGAGCCGGGGGAAGGCGAACGAGCCGCCCGTCCCCCGCCAGGTCGCGAGCCGCCGGGCGGCCTCGACCAGGACCTCGCTCGCGGCCGACCGGGCGTACGGCTCCTGGTCCGCCCGGTCCGCGTACACCGGCGAGCCGCAGTCCAGGTAGACCACCGGCACCTTGGCGGCGAACCGGTCCCGTACCTTCCGCAGCAGCCGCCCCTTGCCCATACCCGGGCCGCCGGTGAGCAGCACGACGGGCAGATCGGCGTCGTACAGCACGTCACGGCCGCCGCCCGACGGTGACCGCCCGAGCAGCCGCGTGAAAAAATCCTCCTCACCGAGGAGTCCTTCGAACCCCAGGTCATCACACACGGATCCCCCATGGATGCTCTCCCGCCCAGGAGCAGGTGACCGTTGTGGCGAAAGGAGATTAGTGGAACATGGAGCCTTCTGTTCGGACAACGGTGCCCACACACACGGAAGTTGCCGATGAGGGGTAAAACACTCCTGACAGCAGGACCTCCCGACGTGATCGCCGCCATCGACGCCGTCAACTGGTCGGCCCTGCCCAACCCGACCTGGCACGACGGCGACGCCCCCGAGCGCGTCGCACACGCGCTCCGGCTGCTCGCCGTATCCACCACCGCCAACGAAACCGGCAACGCGGCATCCCTGCTCTCCGGGGCCGGCTTCGTCTGCGGGCACGCGGCGATGGTGTTCCCCGCCGCCCACGCCGCCACCCCGATCCTGCTGGACCTCGCCGAACACGGGCAACGGCCCCGCATCCGGGACGTGTCCGTGAGCCTTCTGTCCGATGCGCTGGCCTGCTTCCCGCCCGCCGGCCACCACCGCGTCCGCACGCCGTACGGCGATGACGTTCCGCTCTGCTGCGCCATCGCCCGGCACATCCGCGGCCGACGGAGCGCCCTGCTCGCCCACGGACGCCACGGCAAGCAACTCCTGGCCGAGGCAGGCCTGCACTGGCGGCTGACGATCGAGGAGACCGAGCGCCACCCCGACGGCTCCCTGACCGCCCTCGCCGTCCTGGAAGGCGCACCCTTCGGCACTCCGGTCGACGCCGAGGTACACACCTCGCCCCGCGCACAACCCGCTCCGACCGCACACACCCGCATCGACGACCTGACCACCGACGCGGCCGGAGCCGCCTACCTCCACCTCGGCAGACCTCCGGCGGAGCCCCTCCCCGCAGGCACCGTCCTCTACTCGGCCGAGTGCGGACTCCGCGCACACTGACGACCACCTCAGCGGCGCCCTGCGGCCCGGCGGCCGGGCCGGCTATGCCGCCTGTCGGGGGTTCGGCTTCAGGATCGCGAAGACCGCGCCGATCGGGTCGGCCAGCCAGGCGATGCGGCCGACGTCGGGGACGTCCGCGGCCGGCATCAGGACCGTGCCGCCGTTGTTCTCGGCCCTGGCGGCGGTCGCGTCCACGTCGGCCACGGCGAAGTACGGCACCCAGCGCGCCTGCTCCTGACCGCCCCGCAGCGGGGCCGCACCGCCGAAGGAGCCTTCCTGCTGGTCGCCGTCGGCGATGCTGAGGACGCGGTACGTCATGCCCGGCGCCTGCATCTGGGCCGAGCGCCAGCCGAACAGTCCGCGGTAGAAGGCGATGGCCGCCTCCGGGTCGCCGACGTGCAGCTCCACCCACACCAGCGCGTCGTTCTCCGACGTCCGCCCGAGGCCCTCGCCGGACTGGAGCACGGCGAACTGCGCGCCCTGCGGGTCGGTGAACTGGGCCATCCAGACCTCGCCCATGCTCATCGGCTCGGCGCGCACCGTGCCGCCCGCCGAGGTCACGGCGTCGGCGGTGGCGCGGGCGTCGGCGGTGTTGAAGTACGTCATCCACGCGGGCGTCGCGCCCTGTTCGGTCAGCGGGCCGACCGCGGCCACGGTCGCGCCGTCCTTCTGGAAGAAGCCGTAACCGCCCGCCTCGGGACCGGCGGACACGAATCGCCAGCCGAAGACCTCGCCGTAGAAGGCGGTGGTCGCGTCGATGTCGGGGCTGCCGAGGTCGAGCCAGACGGGTGAGCCGGTGCGGAAGTCCGTGCCGAGCATGCGTTTCCTCCTGCCGATTGCCGAGCCGCCGCCCGCCACTATGCCCACGATCCGGGCAGGCACGGGCGCACCGGGCGGGACGCCCCACCGGTTTCACCCGGGCGTCGGCGTCGAATCTGCGCAGGAGTGCCACACGGACTGCACACAGCCTTTCGAAAGGCTCGTTAGCGTGTCTGATCGCTCGATCTCCCGTACGGGCGTGACCAGGCCGAGGTCCCGGTGACCAACGGCGCAGTCGACTCAGGAAGACCGGAAGACCGCAGATGGACTACTGCTCCTCGTGCCGTCGGCACCTCAACGGCGCCCTGGTCTGCCCCGGGTGCGGCGCCTACGCCCCGGACATCGCCCCGCCCGGCACCGCCGGTACGGCCGCGTCGGTGCCCGCTGCACGGACGCCGGCCGCCGCCGAGCCGCCGTACACCTGGTACGACGACGAACCCGGCACCGATGCCGAGGCGGAGCCGGCGGCCGCCGACGTCACCGACGCCCCGCCCGCGCCGCAGGGACGGGCGGCCCGGCGGCGCCAGCTGGCCCGCTGGAAGAAGAGCCAGCGCCGGGCCGTGGTGGCGACCGCCGTCGCGCTCGTCGGCGGCGGGCTGACGCTCGCCTCGATGGACCGCGGCTCCGGCGACCGCGCCCAGGCGGCCTCCGCACCGGACCACCGCAGCATGGGCATCGGCGAGCAGCCGGCCTCGCCCAGCCTGCCGTCCGCCGGCACGCCCACACCGGCCGGCTCGCACCGGCAGGCGACCGGCACACCCCACACGTCGACGCCCCGGACGGCACCGGTCGGCTACGTCGACTCCGGCGCCACCGTCCCGCAGCAGCGGACCCAGTCCTCCGCGCCGCGCCATGCCGCTCCCGCGAGCAGGACGGACACCGCCCCCACGACGCCCCGTTCCACGGGAAGCACGGACCCGACGTCCACCCCCGTTCCGCAGAGCGGCGGCACCTCGTCGGCCTCCTCCGGCACGGGGACGACGGCCGCCCCGACGCCCGGCACCGGCAGCGGTTCCGGCACGAGCACCGGCACCAGCACCGGCGGCTCCTCCGATTCGGGCCAGGCGCCGACGTCGTCCTCGTCCGACAAGCTCTGCCTCGTCCTGGTCTGCCTCGGCTGAACCCCCTTAGTTCACAGAACCGTTGACGAGCCGCGCCCCCAGCCCGGTGAACGCGCGGATCTTCGCGGTCTCGGCGTCCGCGCGCCACACGAGGGCGCCGTTCGCCGGGGGCAGGCCGGTCAGGGGGCGGTGGACGACGCCGGGGTGGGCGTAGGTGTGGAAGAGGCCCTCGTGGGTCGTCCACACCATCTCGCCGGCGGCGACCCGGTGCAGCGCCTCCTGGTAGGTACGGCCGCCCTTCCCGCGGCGCAGCGGGCGGCCGAGCGGGGTGAACGGCGGGCAGAAGCCGTGCCGGAGGGCCTCCGGCAGTTCGGCGGGGCCGTCGAGCAGCACCAAGTCGGCGAGGTCCTCGATGTCGACCGCGTCCCGCCCGGCCAGCTCGTGCTCCCGGGCGACGGCCACCACCCGCCCGTGCGCGACCAGCACCGGGCCCACCCGCAGATCCGGTTCGTCCAGCGGCAGCAGGGTGAACAGGACGTCGATCTCGCCGGAGCGCAGCGGCCCGTAGGGGTCGGCCCAGGCCACCTCGGTCACCGTGATCTCGCAGGCCGGGTGCAGGCGGCCGAAGGCGAGGACCAGGTCGGTCAGCGGCGGCCCGTTGAGACAGCCGAGGAAGCCGGCGCACAGTGTGCCGACCATGCCCTGGGCGAGGGCGCACGTCTCCTCGTAACTCTTCCTCAGGCCCGCGTAGGCCGCGCCGACCGTGGCCCGGGTGTGTACCCCGAGCGGGGTCAGCGCGACCCGCCGGCTGGTCCGGGTGAACAGCGGTGCGCCCACCCGGCGTTCCAGCGAGCGGATCAGCTGGCTGACCCGGGACTGGGACAGCCGCAGCCGCTCGGCGGTACGGCCGAAGTGCAGCTCCTCCGCCAGCGTGAGAAACGCCTCGATCTCCGTCAGCTCCACTTCGGTCCCCCCGAGCCGTATCGATGAGCCTGGCTGAAGGATCGTGCATCACTTCCGCCTTGATCAAGCAACTCCCCGCTGCGATCGTCTCGTTGAAGCCTTACACGACATGGGGGAGACAGATGATCGTCGTCACCGGAGCGACCGGGACCGTCGGTTCCGACGTGGTCAGCGGCCTGCGGGCGCGGGGCGAGCGGGTGCGGGCGCTGGTGCGGGCCGGCTCGGCCGTACCCGCCCAGTGGGATGCCGAAGTGGAGGCGGTGGCCGCCGACTTCGCGGACCCGGCGTCGCTGGACCGGGCGCTGGCCGGAGCCGACGCCGTGTACGTGCTGGCGGCCGTGCACCCGGAGATGGACGCGCACGAGCGGAACGTGATCGACGCCGCCGTACGCACCGGCCGCCGCCCACACGTCGTGCTGCACGCCGCCGCCGGGGTCGGGGAACACGGCGAGGGCATCCGGTTCCTCGCCGCGCACACCGCCGGGTTCGGGTACCTGGGCGCGTCCGGGCTGCCCTGGACGGTGCTGGCGCCGAACGGCTTCTACCAGAACTTCCTCGGCATGGCGCCCGCCCTGCGCACCGGCCGGCTGGCGCTGCCGGGCGGCACGGGCGCGGTGTCGTACGTCGACACGCGTGACGTCGCCGAGGCCGCGGTAGCGGTGCTGACCGGCGACGGCCACGAGAACGCCGTCTACACGCTGACCGGTCCGGCCGCCCTGACGCACGCCGAGATCGCCGCGGTGCTCGGCGAGACGGTCGGGCACCCGGTGGCGTACGAGGCGCTGGAGCCCGAGGCCGCGCTCGCCGGGATGCTCGCCGCCGGCTGGGATCCCTGGCGGGCGGAGGGCATGGTCGAGCTGTACGGCCTCTACGCGGCCGGCGGTGCGTCGGCCGTCACGGACGACGTGGAGAAGCTGACCGGCCGGCCGGCCCGCCCGTTCGCCGCCTTCGCCGCCGAGCACGCGGCCGCCTTCCGCGCGGAGACGGACCGCTGAACAGCCAGGCAGGCCGGCCGCGTCGCCTGGTGGTCGGGATCAGCGGCGCGACCGGCATCGCCTACGGCGTCCGCGTCCTGGAACTGGCCCGCAAGGCCGGGGTCGAGACACACCTGGTCGTGACTCCCGCGGGCCAGCAGACCAGGGCCTACGAGACGGACCTGAGCGCGCGTGACCTGGCCGCCCTCGCGGACGTCAGCCATCGCCCCGCCGACATCGGGGCCGCGATCGCGTCGGGCTCGTTCCCGGCCGACGGGATGATCGTGGCGCCCTGCTCCGTGCACACCCTGTCCGCGATCGCGTACGCGGGCGGCGACAACCTGCTCACCCGCGCAGCGGACGTGCCCCTGAAGGAACGCCGGCGCCTGGTGTTGCTGGTCCGCGAGACACCGCTGACCCTGGCGCATCTGCGCGCGATGACGGCGGTGACCGAGGCGGGCGGGATCGTCATGCCCCCGGTGCCGGCCTTCTACCTGCGGCCCGGCACGGCCTGGGACATCGTCGACCACACCGCCGGCCGCGCCCTTGACCTGCTCGGCATCGAGATGCCCGAGCTCCCGCGCTGGGACGGCAGCGCCGCCCGGCGCCCGAATGACGAGGAAACCCGTGCAGCATCTGCGCAGTCTGCGTGAGTTCATCGCGGAACTGGCCGCGATCGGCGAGGTCAACGAGATCGACGCCGAGGTCGACTGGAACCTGGAGATCGGCGCGGTCGTCCGCCGCTCCTACGACCTGAAGGCGCCGGCCCCGCTGTTCAACACGATCACCGGCTACACCGGCACCGGCTTCCGGGTGCTCGGCGCGCCCGGCGGCCTGTCCGGTCCGGCGCACCGGCTGGCCCGGATCGCGCTCGCCCTGGGGCTGCCGGCCGAGTCGTCGGGACGGGAGATCATGGAGGCCGTGGTCGCCGCCCGCACCCGCCCCGGCATCCCGCCGGTCGAGGTGCCCGCGTCCGGGGCACCCTGCAAGCAGAACGTCCTCCTCGGCGACGACATCGACCTGTACGCCTTCCCGACCCCGCTGATCCACGGCAACGACGGCGGACGGTACATCCAGACGTACGGCATGAACATCGCCCGCACGCCCGACGGTTCCTGGACGAACTGGTCCGTCAACCGCATGATGATCGCCGGCAGGGACCGCCTGTCCTGCCTCATCCCCGGCCCCCAGCACCTCGGCATCATCCGCGCCCAGTGGGCGGCCCGCGGCGAACCGATGCCGATCGCGCTCGCCCTCGGGGTCGAGCCCGCCCTGCCGTACGCGGGCGCGATGCCACTGCCGGAAGGGGCGGACGAGAGCCACTTCGTCGGCGCCCTGTTCGGCGAGGGCATCGAGGTCGTCCCCGCCGAGACCGTGGACCTCTCCGTGCCGGCCAGCGCCGAGATCGTCATCGAGGGGCACATCGCCTTCGACGAGACGGCCGACGAGGGGCCGATGAACGAGTACCCCGGCTACAACAGCTTCGAGGCCTCGCCCAAGCCGGTCTTCCACGTCAGTGCGATCACCCACCGGGACGGGGCGATCCTGCCGGTCGTCGCGGCCGGCCCGCCGGTGGAGGAGGACCACACGGGCACCGGCACCATGCACGCCGCCGAGATCCTCTACCAGCTCCGCGCGGCCGGGCTGCCGGCGGCCTCGGCCTGGTTCTCCTACGAGTCCGCCCTGCACTGGCTGATCGTCTCGGTGAGCCGCGACTGGTACGAGACGCTCGGCGTCCACTCCACCGAACTCGCCCAGCGTGTCGGCGAGATCGTCTTCACCGGCAAGGCGGGCTTCGGCGTCCCCAAGGTGCTGCTGGTCGAGGACGACATCGACATCACCGACGTGAACGAGGTCGTCTGGGCCTTCGCCACCCGCACGCACCCCGAGCGCGGCGAGGTCCACTTCCCCGCCAAGCCCACCGCCGCGCTCTCCGTCTACCTCTCCGAGGAGGAACAGCACACCTACCGGGCAGGCAAGGTCGTGCACAACTGCCTCCTGGCCGACCGCTTCCCCAAGGAGCAGCGCCCGGTCAAGGGCAGCTTCACCAACGGCTGGCCCGCCGAGGTCCGCGACCGCGTCCTCGCCAACTGGTCCACGGCGTACGGCTATCCGGCCGGGCGCCCCCGGTAGGCCACAGGTGAGTACGAGAGCGGATGTCCCGGACGTCGGCGCCTCACCAGGATGGCGGCATGACCTCATCCTCCTCCGCCGCACCGGACCGTGGCCCGGTCGTCGCGCTGCTGGTGCCGACCGTGCTCCTGCTGCTGCCGCTGCTGTACGGCTGGTACCGCTTCAGCCATGACTCGCTCGCCTGTGTCAGCGAACCGGCCGGCTGCCGGGGGCAGCGCGACTCGGTGATGTCGTCGGTGCACTGGGGGCTGTCGCTCGTCGCCGGGCCGGTCTGCGGTGCCGTGCTCCTCGGCGTCACCGGCGCGCTGCTCCGGCGCCGGGCCGCGGTCTGGGCGGCGGCCGGTGCGCTCCTCGGCACGCTGGTGATGTGGGCCGTCGCGGTCTACGCCCTGGGCGAGGGTTTCCAGCACTCGAACATCGACTTCTGACCTCGGCGGGTCAGCGCTCCCCTCCCTGCGGGCGGACCCGGCTGATCGCCGACTCCACCGCCGCCACCCGGTCCGCCAGCAACCCCAGGGCGGCCACGGCACGCGTCACCGGATCGTCCTCGGGGCCGCCGAGCGTGCGGGCGCGGACGTGGGCGGTCTTCACCTCGGCCCAGCGGGCGGCCTGGCCGGGGTCGAGGGTGCCGCGCAGCTCGGCCAGTTTCAGCAGGTTGGCCTCGGCGCCGGTGGTGAGGGTCTGGGCCTCGGCGGTGTAGTGGTCGTGGACGACGGCCTCGCGTTCGGCGTCGTTCATGACCGGGCGCAGCCGCTGGGCGATCTTGTTCATATCGCGGTAGGAGCCCTGGAGCCGGAACGGGGGTTCCGTGCGGGCGGCCTCCGACTGGGCGGCGGAGGCGATGTAGGCCGCGTTCACGGTCAGGACCGTCTCGCGGACGGCGATGGCGTGGCGCAACACGGCCAGCACCCGCTCCAGTTCGGCGGTCGGCATCGGCTGGGTCAGGCGGTCGGCGCGCGCCGTGGGATCGGCGGCGGCCAGCCGGACCAGCAGGTCCAGGTCGGCGCGGTCGCGGGCGGCGAGCGGGGCGAGGACCGGGTTGGCGGTGAGGGCGTTCTCGACGAAGCTGAGCGCGAAGACGTCCTCCTTGCCGGTGAGGACGTCACCGAGATTCCACACGTCGGCCCGGTTGGCGAGCATGTCGGGGATGCGGAACCGCTCACCGGACTCGGTGTAGGGGTTGCCGGCCATGCACACCGCGAACCGCTTGCCGCGCAGGTCGTAGGTGCGCGGCCGGCCCTCCCACACGCCGTCCACCCGGCGGGTCGCGTCGCACAGCGGGATGAACTTCTGCAGCAGCTCGGGCGAGGTGTGCTGGATGTCGTCCAGGTACAGGAGCGTGTTGTTGCCGGCCGCCAGCGCGAAGTTGATCTTCTCGATCTCGTGCCGGGCGGTGACGTTCGGGGCGTCGGCCGGGTCCAGCGAGGTGACCGCGTGGCCGAGCGCCGGGCCGCTGACCTTGACCAGCATCAGGCCGAGCCGGTCGGCGACGTACTCCATCAGCGTCGTCTTGCCGTAGCCGGGCGGGGAGACCAGCAGGAGCAGCCCGCCGGTGTCGGTGCGCTTCGACGCGCCGGTGGTGCCGAGTTGGCGGGCCAGGCTGTCGCCGATCAGCGGGAGGTACACCTCGTCGACCAGCCGGTTGCGGACGAACGCCGACATCACCCGGGGACGGTGGTCGTCCAGGCGGAGCCGGTCGCGTTCGGCCGCCACCAGGGTCGTACGGCGGTGCTGGTAGGCGCGGAAGGCGGGGACCTCCTCGGCCGCGAAACGGGCGGTGCGGGACAGGAACTCGTCGATCTTCAGAGGCAGTTGTCCGCCCACGACCCTCGGGTGGGTGCCGAGCAGGCCCTCCGCCGTCGCGGTCAGCGGGGCGTCGCCGTCGTAACGGGGCAGGCCGGGGCACAGCTCGGCGGCGACCGCCTCCGCCAGCTCCCCCGGCCCCGCCTCGGTGCCGGTGGCGGCGGCGAACGCGCCGAGCCAGGCCGCCGCCACCTGCCGGCGCGCGCCGAGATCGGTCAGGTCCGCCACGTCGTCGGCGTACCTCCCGGCCGCGTGGCGGAACTTCTCCAGCAGGGTGCGGGCGGTGGCGCCGAGGACGAAGCCCTCGGGGCCGGTCGTCAGCTCCTCGAAGAGGTACGCGGCGGCCGGACCGCCCGCCTGGGACGGCTCCCAGGCCTCGATCGCACCGGCCAGCTCCCGCTCCAGCTCGCCGACGGCCGGTACGGCACCGAAGGCGTCCCGGGCGCGGGCCAGCGACACCGCCCGCCGGGTCCAGGCCGTACGGGCCTCCTCGGTGGTGCCGTGCGCCCAGTACAGCTGGGCGGCGGCGCGGGCGGCGGGCTCGTGGCGCAGGGTCCCGGCGCCCTCGTACAGCGGCAGCAGGGCGGTGAGCACGACGGTCGCGTCCTGGTCGTGGACGCCGCGCTCGTAGCCCTCGTCGTACGACTCCTGCGCCGCCCGGCGCACCAGGCCCGGCAGGTCGTCGGCGGCGGCGAGGGCGGCCGGCCCGTGCTCGGCGAGCAGGCGGGCGGCCAGGTACTCGGCGCGGTACACCCCGGGTGACTCGGACGGCAGGTGCCGCTCCCAGTAGGGGCGGTACGCGGCGAAGTCGGGGTCGGTGACCGGGGCGCGGTAGTCCGTGCCGGTCACCGCGAAGGCGAGGGCGTCGCCGTGCGGGACGAGGGTGAGGTCCAGCGGCTGGGTGTTGACGGCGAAGCGGTGGCCGCCGAGCAGCAGGGTGCGGCCGTCGTCGGCGTACAGATCGCTGCGGTCGCGCAGGGCGCGGGCCGCCTCCTGGCGGGCGGTCTTCAGCCGGCCGTCCAGCTCCTCGGCGCGCACGCTGTCGCCGAGGGCGCGCAGGTCGTCGGCGGTGCGGCGGACCTTGGAGACCAGCGGGTCGGAGGCGAAGTAGGTGGTGACCGCGTCCGTGTCGGCGAGGGTGGCCGCGCGGCGGGCGATCGTCTCCAGCATGCGTCCGGCCGAGACGGCGAGCTGCTCGGCGCGGCGGGCGCGGGCGTCGGCGAGGGACTGCTTGCGGGCGGCGAAGGCCTCGTAGATCTCGTTGCGGCGGTCGGCCAGCTCGGCGAGGAAGTCGTCGAACTCGGCGAACCGTCCGTCCAGGTCCTCCAACCGGCCGAGCACGGAGGTGAGTTGGTCGTCGCACTCCTCCGGCGTGCCGGAGGCGGCGAGCGCGGCGGTGACGGCCTGGGCGAGCAGGGCGGTCTCGGCGGCGAACTCGGCGCGGCCCTCACTGTCCTGGAGGCCCCGGCGGCGGGCGTCCAGGGTCGCGCGGGCCCGGTTGACGCCGCCGAGCACGTCGGCGATCCGCTCCAGCACGGCCGTACGGACGGTGGCGTCGGCGATGTCGAGACCGGTGACGACCTCGGTGACCGTGCGCAGCCCGTCGGCGAGATCGTCCAGCCGGGCGGCGACGGGCGCGGCACCGGCGACGGTCTCGATGCCCGCCGCGTCGGCCACGAGCCGTTCGACCTCCGCCCGCGGCCCGGTGAAGGCGTCCTCGCGGGCCAGGAACGCCACGGCCCGCCGCCCGAACGCGGCGAGGTCGCCCTCGGCGCCGTCGGCCAGCTCCTCGAGCCGGGCCGCATCGACGTACCGGAGCTCCCGCAGGGTGAGCAGGTGCCCGTGCGCATACCGGAGTTCGGTGAGCCCTCGCACCCAGGCGGCGGCCTCGCGGGGGGCCTCGCCGCGCAGCCGGCGCACGACGGCGGCGATCCGCTCGGCCGCCTCGTCCAGGGCGTCGGCGGCCTGCCGGGTCAGTTCCCGTACGGTCTCGAACTCGGCCAGCACCTGTTCGGCGGTGACCCGCAGTTCACCCAACGGGTCGGCCAGACCGCCGAGTTCGGGATCGGTGAGCCAGTGGTGGGTGTCGGCGGCGCGGACGCAGGCGGCGGCCAGCGCCCGGTACCCCTCGCTGCTCTCGATGCCGTCGGCGACGAGCCGGGCGACGGAGAGGCAGTCCGCGAGCCCGCGCACGAGATCGGCGTTGCCGACGCGGGCGAGCGGGCCGGTGCCGGTGCGCAGGGCGACCGCATGGGTGTCGGAGACGTACGGCGAGGTCCACCACTGGAGGGGATGGGTGTGCGCGGGCTCGTCGCCGCCGTCGCGCAGCACGGCGAGCCCGCCGTCCTCGAACAGCGCCCAGCCCCGGCACGGCAGCGGGGTCTCCACCTCCTTGCGCAGGGTGTTGTACGGCAGCAGCAGCGTGCGGCCCCCGGCGCGGGAGCGGAACGCGTACAGCACGTCCTCGCCGTTAGGCGCGCGTACCTCGCGCTCGAACTCCAGCCCGTCGATGTCGAGTTCGTACGTCTTGTGCCCGCCCCCGGCCAGGCAGTAGCCGCCGGGGAAGACGATGCCCTGCTCCTCGGGCAGCCGCCGACAGGCCTGCCCGATGCCGTCGAGCCGGACGACGGTACGGGTCAGCGTGTCGAAGACCAGGTGACGGTCGGCGTCCTCCTTGTACGGCCGGATCCGCAGCAGCACCAGCGGGCCGGCCTGCGCGTGCGCGACGGCCGCGTCGGCGAGGGCCTGGAGGGGCTCCTGCACGGGTTCGGTGTGCAGTTCCTCGCCGTCCGTGGTGCGTACCGTGAGGGAGCCGCCGACGGTGGTGACCCCGAGCCCGCCGGGTACGGCCACGTAGGGATCGCGGCCGAGGACGTGGTCCTCGCGGCTGGTCTCCGTCCAGGTGACGTCCTGGCCGGGCGGGAAGACGTCGTCGCGGTCGCCGCGCGCGTCCAGGAACGCCACGCGGCCGTCGTCGGCGAGGCTCCAGCGCAGCACGCGGACGTCGTCGGCCTTCTCGCCGGTACGGAACACCGCGAGCAGCCGTCCGTCGACCCGGCGCAGCCGCAGCAGCCGGGCCTGCCGGTAGTACCGGTGCAGCGCGGTGAACTCCCGGACGAACGCCGGGTCGTCGAGCAGTCCGGGTACGGCGGTCTCGGGCAGCGGCTCGCCGTCACGGTCGTAGAGGGTGAGAACGTCGGCCACGGCGACATCGGTACCGTCGGCGGTTGTGCCGGTCCCACCGAAGAGGAGGGTGTCGCCGACGGCCACGATGTCGCAGGGCACGCAGGGATGTCCGGTGCCGAGCCGGTCGGTGGCGGCCAGCTCGACCCGGGCCGAGCCGAACTCCTCGGCCCGCCGGACATTGAGCACCTCGGCTCTGCGGGCCAACTCGGCCGCGTGTCCGGCCAGCCGGTCACGCAGCACCTCGTAGGTACCGGCGTCGACACCGGTTGCCTGCGGCGCCTCAGCGGTGGCCATGGGGTGTGCTTCCCTTCCTGGGCTGTGCGGCTACGAGCTCGGGGCTGCGAGTCGTATGCCGAGTGCGGGTGAGTGGTGGGCTGGTCGCGCAGTTCCTCGCGCCCCTTCGGGGCACTCGTAGCTGCGCCCCAGCCCCGCCTCAGTTCAGCGCACTCCCGTTCAGCGCGGTCAGCGGTGTGTCCTGCAGGCCCAGTTCGCTGGCCCGGTCGAGGAGTTTCTGGAGCTGTCCCGCCTCGGGACCGCCGCCCTTGATCTGCTTCATCAACAGCGCCGACACCGTCAGGTTCCGCACATCCGCCGAGCCCAGCGAGCCGAGGACGCGGCTCAGGTCCTCCGTGAAGCTGCCCGAGCCGTCCAGCCAGGGCTTCGCCAGGGCCTGGGCGGTGCGGGAGTTGTCGACGAAGCCGTCCACGCCCTTGCCGAGCGAGATGGAGGACACCAGCCGGTCGAAGAAGACGGACTCGCCGCCGACGATGTCGATGTCGGCGTTCTCGAGGCCGGTCGCCAGCACCGTGGCCTGGGCCTCGGCGACCTGCCGCTGCGTCTCCAGCCCGGCCAGCCGGATCTCCTTCTCCGCCTGGAGGCGGAGCCGGTACTCCTCGTGCCCGCGCGAGGCCTCGTCGAGGGCGGCCATCGCGGCGGCCTTCTCGGTCAGGCCCTCGGCCTCGGCCTTCAGCTTCTCGCCGATGGCGGTGGCCTCCGCGAGCGCCTTCGCCTTCGCGCCCTCCGCCTCGGCCAGGCTCTTGGCCCGCGCACCCTCGGCTTCCGCCTTGAGCCGCACCTCGGTGGCCTCCGCCGCCGCCCGCGCGCCTTCCGCCTCCGCGAGACCCTTCGCTCGCGCACCCTCGGCTTCCGCCTTGAGCCGCACCTCGGTGGCCTCCGCCGCCGCCCGCGCGCCCTCGGCCTCCGCGAGGCCCTTGGCGCGCGCACCCTCCGCCTCGGCGAGCGCCTTGGCCTGGGTGCCCTCGGCCTCGGCGCGCAGCCGGGCCTCCGTGGCCTCCGCCTCCGCACGCCCGGCCTTGACGGTGACCTCGGCCTCCTTGTCCCGGACCTGCACGGCGGCCAGCCCCTCCGCGGCGGCCTCGGCCTGGACGCCCTCGGCGAGCCGCAGCTTGGCCCGCGCGTCCATGTCGGCTGTCTTCAACCGCGCCTCGGCCAGGGTGAGTTCCTCCGCGGCCCGGTGCGTGGCGGCCTGCTCGGCGGCCTCGGCGGCCTTGATGTCCTTGACCAGCTTCTCCTGCGCCTCCGCCTCGGCGGCGATGACGAGGGCCTGCCGCTCGCGCTCCGCCTCCTCGACGACGCGCAGCTTCTTGATGGACTCCTCCTGCTCGGCGACCGTACGGTCCACCGCGACCCGCTCCCGGATGACCTCGGCGATCTCCCGCTTCTCCGCCTCGACCTCCTTCTCGGCGGAGATCCGGGTCAGCTGGGTCTCCCGCTCCCGCGCGATGACCTCGAGCAGCCGGTCCTTCTCGATGCGCTCGTTCTCGACGGCGATGACCCGCTCGCGGTTCTTCGCGGCGACGGCGATCTCCCGGGCCTGGTTCTCCCGCTGGACGCCCAACTGCTCCTCGGTCCGCAGGAAGGCGCCCTGCGCGCGCAGCCGCTCCTCCTCCACCACGCGGGCGGTCTCGGCCTCCTCGCGGGCGCGGGACGTCTCGATCTCCCGCTTCTTCTTGATCTCGGCGTCCGCCTGCCGGCGCTCCAGCTCCAGGATGGCCTCGCGGGCGTCGACGTCCTGGCGGGTGATCTCCATCTGCTCGTTGCGCTTGGCCTCGTTGGTGCGCACGTGCTCGACGGCCGTCAGCTCGGTGATCTTGCGGATGCCCTGGGCGTCGAGGACGTTGGCCGGGTCGAGCTGGGTGAGCGGGGTCTGCTCCAGGTAGTCGATCGCGGCGTCCTCGAGGTGGTAGCCGTTGAGGTCGATGCCGATCAACTCGATGATGTGGTACCGGAGTTCCTCGCGCTTGGTGTAGAGGTCGGTGAAGTCCATCTGCTTGCCGACGGTCTTCAGCGCCTCGGAGAACTTCGCGTGGAACAGCTCCTGGAGCGTGTCCTGGTGGCTGGCGCGCTCGGTGCCGACGGTCTGGGCGACCTTGATGACGTCCGGGACGGTCTTGTTGACCTTCACGAAGAACAGGATCCGGATGTCGGCCCGGATGTTGTCCCGGCAGATCAGACCGTCCCGGCCGGCACGGCTGATCTCGATGGTCTTCACCGAGATGTCCATGACCTCGGCCTTGTGCAGGATCGGCAGCACGACCTGGCCGGTGAAGGACACAGCCACCTGGCGCGTCTTCGACACGATCAGGGCCTGGCTCTGGTCCACCTTGCGGTACAGCCGGGAGAACCCGAACAGCGCGAGCAGTACGACGACGAGACAGCCGGCGACGAGCACGCCGAGGACTTCCATGACACACGTCCTTGCGTCAGACGACGAGTTACGGAGCCCCCCGAGGCAGCGGTGCCGGACCCCCCGTATCGACGTCCGGCACCGCGGCCCCCCGTAGTGCTCCCCGTGGGACATGGTGCGAGACGGGCGCACACCAGCGCATTGCCGGTTTCCGGCAGTGTTGACTAGGGTCTGGATGCCGGACAGACGCTAAGAAAACGTCACCGGAGCGTCAAGATCGCAAAACGGCGAGCGACGCGGGGGAACGGGGACACGGGGGGCGTGACAGCGTGCCGGAACGGCAGGGGATACCGCACGGACCACAGCACGGCATGGCGCAGGGGCCGTACGGCCGCTATCTGGACGGATTCCCCCGGGCGTTGGCCGAGGTCACGGCCACCGGGCGGCGGCTGAGCCGGGAGGAACTGAAGACCCGGCGGACGCTGGGCGAGCAGGCCGCCGAGGACGGGCACGGGCTGCGCGACCTGGTCGTCGCCCACCTCGCCGCCGCCCGCGCCGCCTGGCCGGCCGGGCCCGGCTCGACGGAGAGCACACTGGCCGCGCTGGCCGCCGTGGAGCAGGCGGTCGACGCGTTCGCCGAGGGCTACGAGCGCGCCCAACGGCTCACCGTGCGCCGCGAGGAGGCCGCACGCCGGGAGTTCATCGACGACCTGCTCTACGGCCGCAGCGACCTGGGCCGCCTCGCCGAGCGCGCCGAACGCTTCGGCCTGCGTCTGTCCCAGGCCCACGCGGTGGCGGTAGCCGAAGGCCCGACGGCCTACGGCGAGGACGGCCCGACCGCCCGCCGGGTGTCCGCCGCCGTCCTGGCCCGGTACGACTCCCGCAACATCCTGCTCACGACGAAGAACGGCCGCCTCCTCTGCATCGCCCCCGGTGACGAGGACGAGATCCTCACCCACTTCGCCCAGCAGGCCCACGCGGCGACGGACGGCGGCCGCATCGCCATCGGCCGCCCGCGTCCGGGCCCCGGCGGTGTCGTCCAGTCCTACGAGGAAGCCCTCACGGCCCTGGAAATGGCGGACCGCCTGAACCTGCCGGATCCGGTCCTCCAGGCCGCCGACCTCCTGGTCTACCCGGTCCTGGCCCGCGACCGCCAGGCGATGGCCGACCTGGTCTCCCACACCCTGGGCCCCCTCACGGAGGCGAGAGGCGGCGCGGGCCCGTTGCTGGAAACCCTGACGGCCTACTTCGACTCCGGCTGCATAGCGGCCGAGGCCGCCCGCCGCCTCAACCTCAGCGTCCGCGCCCTCACCTACCGCCTGGAACGCATCCACCACCTCACCGCCGCCAACCCCGCCGACCCGGCACACCGGTACACGCTCCAGACGGCGGTGATCGGAGCCCGCCTGCTGGACTGGCCGAACCGGCCGCTGTGACCGCCGACCGGCGTCGGGAAAATACTTGCATTCATGGAAAGTAGTGTCCATGCTGACAGTACGAACCCGGGGCGGACCGACCAACCGCCCCGCCCGTACCGGAGGTTGACACATGGACAACACGGGGGAACCGATGGACGCGCGGCGGGCGCAGGACGCGCTGGCCGCTGCCTGTGCCGCGCGGAGTGCGGCGCGGAAGGCCGGGGAGCGTGAGCGGCCTCGGGGGTATGCCGTCGGGCAGGGGCTGACCTGTGCGGTCGGCTTCACGGCGCTGGGGCTGGCCAACCTCGTGCCGCGGTACGGGGGTTGGCTGGTGCTCGCCGGGATGGTGAGTCTGGGCGGCTTCCTCGTGCTGATCTGGCTCGGCGCCCATCACGGCGGGGTGACCCGGTGGTTCCACCGGGACCGCGGACCCGGTCGCCCGGCCTGGTACGCATGGGTGGTGCCGTTCGTGCCGCTCGCCATCGGACTGCTGGCCTGGATCCCGTACGGCGCGACGGGCTGGCTCGTCGCGTTCGGCGTGGCCTCCGGAGCGGACTACGCACTGCGCGGGATCCGCCGGCCGCAGGGCGGCACCCCCGCATGACCGGCCCCGGAGACGCCGCGCCGCCGCCCCTCGACCGCGAGCTGCACCACCCGACGCGGCTAGCCCTCGCCGCCTATCTCTCGGCGTGCGGCGAGGCGGAGTTCGCCGTTCTGCGGGACTACTGCCAGGTCTCCGACTCCACGCTGAGCAAGACCCTGTCCGCGCTGGAGAAGACGGGCTATGTGAGCGTCCGCAAGGGCTACCTGGGCAAGCGGCCCCGCACCTGGGCCTCGCTCACCCTCACCGGCCGCCGGGCGCTGACCCGGCACCTGGCGGCGCTGGAGGAGATCGCGGCGGCGGCCCGGCGGGCGGCCGGTGCCTGCGCCGGCGACCCGTCCGCACCTGGATGTTGAGAGCTACTTGTCGACCGTCCGCACCGGAGTCGACTCCCCGGGCTCCCGCGGCGCCGGCGTCCGCGAGCGCACCAGCAGGACGTCGCCGACGAACAGGTCGTACACGACGATCCCGGCCACCCCGCCGATCAGCGGACCGACGATCGGGATCCACCAGTAGGAGCTGAACGAGCCGGACACACTGCCCGGGAAGGCCAGACTCCGCCAGCCCTCGATCCAGGTCAAAAAGCGCGGCCCGAAGTCGCGGGCCGGGTTGATGGCGTACCCCGCGTTCGCGCCGTAGGACATGCCGATCGCGGCGACGACGAGGCCCACGACGAAGGGGGCCAGGTTGGACTGCACGGCCTGGTTGCGTACGTCGACGACGGCGGCGATCAGCATGAGCAGGAACGCCGTACCGACGATCTGGTCGATCAGCGGGCCCCAGATGCCGCCGTGGAAGTAAGGGGCCGGGAAGGTCGCGAAGATGGAGAACGTGGCGTTCGTGCGGCCGTTCACCTTCGGGCCGGGCGCCGCCTGGTCGTAGGCGTGGATCGCGGCGTGGTAGACGAGGTAGACCAGCGCCGCGCCGGTGAAGGCGCCGAGGACCTGGGAGAACCAGAACGGCACGACCTTGGCCCAGGCGAAGCCGCGGCGCACGGCCATGGCGAGGGTGACCGCCGGGTTGAGATGGGCCCCGCTGACCCCGCCGCCCACGTAGACGCCGAAGGTGACGGCCAACGCCCAGCCCCACGTGATCAGCAGCCAGTCGCCGGCCGCGAGGAAGATCGTGACGGGCGTGGCGGCGCGGCCCGAACCGGGCAGCGCGGCGACCGCCATCGCGACCACACCGCAGCCGAAGGAGATGAGCACGAAGGTCCCGAGGAACTCGGCGAGGCACTCACCGAGCAGCCCTCCCCGCCTTCTGAACCGGGACGGCTTGATGATCGCGGGGATTTCCACAGCCATTCCAGGCCCCCTTGGAAGAGAGCGATACGGCCAACGTCACCATGTTGGCGTACAAACCCTCGCCCCGCAGGTTGACGGTGCGCCGTCAGCGGCTGTCGAGGTCGTCGGCGAAGTGCCGGAACCCGTGCCGCTCCTGGTGCATGCCCCACAGCAGCTCCGCGAGCACGTCCGGGTCCTTGCGGGCGTGCCCGGGTGTGATGGCCCCGGGAATCACCAGCTGGGCCACGTGGATGCCCTCGTCGGCGAGGCGCTCGTGGAGCAGATGGCCGTACGCGCTCTCGGCCGCGAACGCGATCGAGGTTCCGGCGCGTTCGGGATGGGGTACGGCGGCGGTCCCGCCGTTGACGAAGAGGATCGTGCCGTGCCCGAGCCGCCGCATGCCCGGCAGCACGGCCTGTACGGCGGCGACGGCGCCGTACACGGAGAACTCGACCGGCCCGACCAGATCGCGGTGCCGGGTCTCCAGCACGGGCCGCATGAAGTCCCGGTGCGGCACCGGGCTGTACTGCAGCACCTCGACGGTCCCCAGCTCCTCGCCGGCCCGCTTCAGCGCCGCGACCAGCTCCTCCGGCCTGCGCACATCGGCGACGTAACCGCGGGCCCGCACCCCCTTGCCCGCCAGCTCCTCCACCAGCCGGTCGAGCCGCTCCCGGTCCCGTGCGACGAGCCCGACGGCGAACCCCTCCCGGCCGAACCGCCGGGCGACGGCGGCTCCCAGCCCCGGCCCGGCACCCACGATGACGACAGTGCTCATGCCAGCCATCCGTACCGCACCCGGCACCGGGCCACACCCCGCTGTGAACGGGGTCTACGACACCCCGACGGGCGCGACCCCCACCGCGCCGGCGGTCCGCATCCGCTCCGCCTGTGCGGCGGTCACGGCCCGTACCGCGAAGAAGCCGGCGATCGCCGCCCCGACGACGGCGCTGTCGGACACGAGCAGGGGCCAGGCCTCGTGATAGGCGCGGGCGATGAGTTCGTCGGTGGAGTCGCGGTAGACGATGCCGACCCCGCTGAGCATGCCGATCAGCCACAGGGCCCACCACACGTCGACGGAGGCGGGCAGCCTGCGGCCGGGGGCGCTGCTCCGGAACGCGTCGACGACGATCCCGCGCGGGAACCACAGGTTGACCACGGGCACGATCCAGCCCAGGTACACCCAGATGCCCAGGTACTTCGGCCGGTCCCCCGACAGCGCGCGGGCGTTGTCGCGCAGCCGCCACAGCCAGGAGACGAAGAGCAGCGCGCTGAGCGCTACGGCCGCGCCGCCGATCGATGTCACCAAGTGGTACGAGTTCTCAAGGGAGTTGAGCGAGCGGTGCACGCCGTCACCCTGGTCCGGCGGGCCGGACGCCGGTTCCCCGGCGAGGGCGAGCCGTATCTCCCACACCCCTCGTACCACCCAGGCGAGCCCGGCTGTCAGCAGTCCCCCCGCAGCCAACCGCCCGGACACCCGGATCGGCCGCAGCGCGAGCGGGCGGGCGGAGAGCTGGTCCATGTGTTCGGTCACCGGCTCATGGTGCCAGCCGGTACCGGGTCAGGCGGTGATCTCCGGCTGTTCCGGGCTGAGGAAGTACAGGGTGGTGCGGGCGGCGTGCGGGGCGAGCAGGCCCTGGAGTTCGTCGGCGGCCGTCTTCAGCAGGTCGCCGTCGCGGGTGGCGTGCAGGGTCTCCAGGGCGAAGGCGATGTCGGCGGAGTCGCCGGTGACGCGGGTGCGGTGGGCGTCGCGGTGGTTCCAGTGGCGGGTCAGGACGCCGGCCGCGTCGGCGTAGATGATCTCGCCGGGCTTGGGCGTCTCGACGGTGTCGGGCTCGCCGAGCGGGGTGAAGGACTCGGTGCCGTCCGCGTGGCGGATGTCGACGTCGCCCTTCACCTGGCCCAGGTCGAAGGCGCCGGCGGGCAGGCCGTGCCGTACGGAGACGGCGTTGTAGGAGTCGACGGCCGGGTTGATGCGCGGCAGGCTGCCCTTCTTGGCGAGCCGGCGGCCGAGCGCGTCGACGCTGGGGCGGATCCGGCGCGGGTTGGTGCCGAAGGAACGGTAGGCGGTGTGCCAGGCCTCGATCCGGGGGTCGGTCTCGTCGGCGGGGGCCCAGCTGCCCTCGGCGAGCCGCTGCTCCAGCTCCGCCAGCGCGGTGACGGTGTGCGGCCAGGGCTCGTGACCGCGCACACCGGTGGCGGTGACCAGGGCGATGAGGGTGTCAGGGAAGGCCTCCGCGACGGCGGGGGTGAGGCGGAAGGCGGGCATGAGCGGGGCCTTTCGTGCCATATCCATTCAAGGACTGTTCAATGGAATGACTTCACCGTACAACAGACCGACCATCCGGTGTCAACCGAACGACCTCGAGGTACATTCCAGCAGTACGGAAGGATGGTGATCAGGTGGCCGAGACAGACACGGCCCTGCGGACAGTCGCGCACAACGTCCGGTCGGCCCGGGTCCGCGCGGGCCTGTCCCTGGAGGAGCTGGGCCGGCGCGCCCAGGTCAGCAAGGGCGCCCTGGTGGCGCTGGAGAAGGCACAGGGCAACCCCAACCTGGCCACCCTGGTCCGGCTGGCCGACACCCTCGGCATCTCCGTCTCCGCCCTGATGCAGGGACCGCACGAGGGCCGGGTCCGCGTCGTGGCCGCCGACTCCGTGGACCCGCTGTGGACCGGCGAACGGGGCAGCGAGGCCCGGCTGATGCTCACGACCTCCGGCGCCGCCCCGGTCGAGGTCTGGCGCTGGCGGCTGGAGCCGGGCGAGGAGTACCCGAGCCATCCGCACCAGGCCGGGGTCGTGGAGACCATCAGCGTCACCGCCGGCCGGATGACCCTGGTCGTCGACGGCACCGAGCACACCCTGGACGCCGGTCGGACCGCCACCTTCGACGGCGACACCCCGCACACCTACCGCGGCGCCGGCACCGACACCTGCCACCTGATCATGACGGTCCAGCTGCCCCCCGGCCCGACGACGGCCTGACGGCGCCGGTCCCGCGACGGCGCCCGTTCGAGCGCGCCGCCCCGGCTCCCTGTGGGTCAGTACGGCGTACACGCCGGGGTGCCTGAGCGCGGGTCCGATGTCGATCGAGATGATCCGCGCGTAGGGGTGGGGGCTGCGCAGGGTGGCACCCCAGAGCATGTCCTCCGCCCACAGGTCGGAGGAGTAGGCGTACTCCCCGCTCACCTTGAGGATGCCGTCCGGGCGCAGCGGGCTGTCTCCGATGCCGCCGCTGATCGCCTCGTTGAGATCCTGGGGTGCGGGCGGGGGAGGTCGGGGCGGTCGGCAGCTCGGCCGGCCGACCGGGGTCAGCCAGGAGTGGAAGACATGAAAGGGCCCGCGGGCTGAGGAATCTCCGGTTCCGTCACGCCATCCAGAAGAAGACCGCCGTCATGCGCTTCTCCTCCAGGGCGCTCCCGAAGTAACCCGTCGCGCTGTGCACCAGGTTGGCGTTGTAGAGGAGCAGGCGGTTGTACTTGTGCGGGACGCTGACGTCCTCCTCGAAGTGGTCACCGGGGACGAAGCGCGTCCCCAGGGCCTCGACGAGGTTGTTGTGCGGGGCCTGGACGATGTTGCCGCCGAGCCGGCCGCCGGGCAGGGACTGCCGGTAGAAGGCGGTGCCGCAGTTCTTGGGCACGCCGGGGTTGAGGTAGAGCACGGCCGCGTACCGGCACAGCGCGCGCGAGTCGGTGTGCGGGCGGGGCTCGCTCTCGCCCTCGCCGACCACCTGGACGCAGTTGTGGTTCAGGGTGCCGCCGCCGGGCGCCTGCTGCACCCACAGCTTCTTCGCCCCGGTCGCCCGCTTCACCAGCCGCTCGACGACGGCGAGTTCACCGGGCTCCAGTCCGGGCATGGCCCGCAGCCCCGGCCAGGTCTCGGAGGTGTACGGATACCCCTGCACCCAGTCGTCCTTGGCCAGACACCGCTCCCGTACGGCGTCGACGTCGGGCAGGGCGTCGTCGAAGACCCAGTAGTCGCGGCCCTTGGTGGGCTTGCGGTACGGCAGCACGGGCAGCGCGGCGGGCATCCTGGGGGGCGGCTGTGGGGGCATGCGGCGAATCTATGGCAGCGTTTCCCCACGCCTCTCCCAGGAAGAGGTCAACGTCTCCCGACGAACAGTCAACTCTTCTTTACCTAACGCACAGAGACGAACGTCTTCCGCATCCGTACTGCTGTGTGTCCGAACCGCCCCGCGCCGTCAGGTGGGCGGCTACCCCGACCGGGCAGGAGGCACGGTGCGCTTTTCGCGGAACGCGACGGGAACTCTCTTCGTGGGCGGTGCGATGGCCGTCACCCTCGTGGCACTCGCCTACCCGAGCATGCTCGGCGTCACCAAGGTCACGACCGCCCAGGACCGCGTCATCGCCAACACCCAGTGGGGTCCGCTCACCGAGCAGGACCGGGACTTCGTGGTGAAGGTGCGGGCGGCCGGCCTCTGGGAGTACCCGGTGGGGCAGATCGGACTGCAGAAGGGCACCACACAGGGCGTCAAGACGGCCAGCCAGCACCTGGTCGACGGGCACGCGGCGCTGGACACCACCTGCCGCAAGATCGCGCCGATGCTGAACATCACGCTGCCCAACATCGCGAGCCCCCAACAGGAGGGCTTCGTCAAGCAGCTGCAGGGGGACAGCGGGAAGAAGTTCGACTCCGACTTCGCCAACATCCTGCGGATGACGCACGGTTCGATCTTCAACACGGTGGCGAAGATCCGCTCCACCACGAAGAACACCCTGGTGCGGGCCCTCGCCGACCAGGCCAACAACACCGTCCTCGACCACATCGAGGTGATGGAGAAGACCGGCCTGGTCGACTTCGACCAGACCCTGTTCCAGCAGACGACCCCGCCGAAGCTCCCCGACTCCGACCTGACCCCACCACCGCCTCCGGCGGGCCAGCCGCAGGTCGTACTGACACCGCCGCCGGGGGCGACGTCGACTCCGGTGGACATCAACGGCATTGCCGGTGGCGGGGGTGGTGCAGGCGCGTCGCCGGGGGTAAGTCCCGCACCGACGGCGGGTTAGCAACTGCTCACGCCAGCCAGACCGTCGTATCCGGCGGGAGCACCCCACTCCCGTCCATCGGCACACTCGCCAGCAACACCTCCCCCGACGGCAACGGCACCGGCACACCCCCAAGGTTGGTGACACACCGCCAGCCCGGAGAACGGCTGAAGTACAGGACGTCGGCGGGACTGTCGGTGGACCACGTCAAGGTCTCGGTCTCCACCAGCTTCCGCCGCAACCGCAGGGCCGTGCGGTACAGCTCCAGGGTCGACCCCTCCGCCCCCGCCTGGGCCGCCACGGCGTACGACGCGAAGGACGGCGGCTGAGGGAGCCAGCCGACGCCCGGCCCGAAGCCGTACGACGGTCCGCTCGTCGTCCACGGCAGCGGCACCCGGCACCCGTCGCGGCCCTTGCGGGTGTGGCCGGTCTGCTCCCAGATGGGGTCCCGCAGGGCCTCGGCGGGCAGGTCGGCGACCTCGGGCAGGCCCAGTTCCTCGCCCTGGTAGAGGTACGCCGAGCCGGGCAGCGCCAGCATCAGCAGGGTCGCCGCCCGGGCCCGGCGCAGCCCGGCGGCGGGGTCGAGGGCGGGGACCGTGCCGCCCGACAGCAGCCAGGCCCGGGGGTCGGTGCCGGGCGGGAGCCGGAGGCGGGAGGTGTGGCGGACGACGTCGTGGTTGGACAGCACCCAGGTGGCGGAGGCTCCGGCGGACCGGGCCACGGCGAGCGAGCCGCTGATCACCTCGCGCAGGTCGTCCGCGTCCCAACCCGCCTCGAGATACTCGAAGTTGAAGGCCTGACCGAGTTCGTCCGGGCGGGCGTACCGCGCCCTGCGGGCACCGGGGACCCAGGCCTCGGCGACGGCGGTGCGCGGCGGGGAGTACGTGTCGAAGAGGGTGCGCCAGTCGCGGTAGATCTCGTGGACCTCGTCCCGGTCCCAGTACGGGTGGCTGCCCGGCGCCACCCGCAGCAGGGACGCCTCGCCGGTCGCGCCGATGCCCCCGATGTCCCGCAGCGGTGCGGCGAGGTCCTTGGCGAGGCCGTGGGCGACGTCGATGCGGAAGCCGTCGACGCCCCGGTCGGACCAGAAACGCAGGGTGGTGCGGAAGTCGGCACGGACCTCCTCGCTGTCCCAGTTCAGGTCGGGCTGCTCGGGGGCGAAGAGGTGCAGGTACCACTCGCCGTCGGACGTCCGCCGCCAGGCGCTGCCACCGAACACCGACTGCCAGTCGGTGGGCGGGAGTTCACCGTGCGCACCCCTGCCGGGACGGAACACGTACCGCTCACGGGCGGCCGACCCGGGCCCCTCGCGCAGCGCCTCCTGGAACCAGGGGTGCAGATGCGAGGTGTGGTTCGGGACGATGTCCACGACGACCTTCAGCCCGAGCCGGTGCGCCTCGGCCACGAGGGCGTCGAAGTCGTCCAGGGTGCCGAGGCGCGGGTCGACGTCCCGGTGGTCGGCGATGTCGTAACCGCCGTCGGCCAGTTCGGACGGGTAGAAGGGGCTCAGCCACAGCGCGTCGACACCCAGCGTGGCGAGGTGGTTGAGGCGCTCGGTGATCCCCCGCAGGTCGCCGAGGCCGTCACCGTCGGCATCGGCGAAACTGCGGGGATAGACCTGGTAGACGACGGCCTGCCGCCACCAGTCGGGGTTCCTGGAAGAAAGGTCCGGTGCGAGGTCCGGGGAGACGTCTGCCATGCGGGCTCCGTTCGGGCTCCGTACGGGCACATCCGCGCGGCCCCACTGCCGTACTGCCCTAGGGCCGCGCCACCGTCTCCAAGTACAGCTTCACGTACCGCTCCACGTCCACCTCCAACGCCACGTCCACCAGAGCCTGTTCGCGGCCGCCCTCGTGGATCTCGGACTCGCCGGGGCGGGGGCGCAGGTCGACGATCGTCTGGCCGCGGGTCGGGCCGGGGGCCAGCGAGACCTCGACCGGCAGCCGGCGGGTGGTGATGCCCTGCGGGTCGGCGACCGCGCACACCGCGCCCGCGTCGCCGAGGCCGCCCGCCTCCTCCGCCTCCGGCTCCCCGCCGATCGCGGTCGGCCGGTGCGCGAGGAGTTCGCCGGCCAGCCGGGTGCCGGGCTCACCGCTGGTACGCAGCCGGTGGACGTCCTCGGCGTCCACGACGACCTGCATGAAGACGTCGAGGCCGTACATCGTGATCGGCACCCCGGCCGTGAGCAGGATCGCGGCCGCCTCCGGATCGTGCCAGACGTTGAACTCGGCGACCGGTGTGGCGTTCCCGCTGCCCACGGCCCCGCCCATGAAGACGATCCGCTCGATGTTGCGGGTCACCTCCGGGTGGGTGCGCAGGAGCAGGGCGATGTTCGTCAGGGGCGCGGTGGGGATGAGCGTGACCGGGCGCGGGGAGGCGAGGATCTCGCGGCGCAGCAGGGCCACGGCGTCCAGTTCGGACGCGCTGCGCTTCGGCGCGGGCAGGCCGAGGTCGCCCATGCCGTCGGTGCCGTGCACATGCTGGGCCGAGCGGGCCGGCTCGATCAGCGGGCGCTCGGCGCCCCGGCCCACCGGGATGTCGGGGGCGCCCGCCTGTTCCAGCACGGTCAGGGTGTTGCGGACCACGCCGTCGACGTCCGTGTTCCCGGCCACGCAGGTCACCGCCCGCAGATCGATCCCGGGGTGGCGCACGGCGAACAGCAGGGCGAGGGCGTCGTCGACACCCGTGTCACAGTCGATGATCACGGAGATGGGCTGACCGGTCACAGCGGACTCCTTCCGTCGAGCCGACCCTAGATCACTCACGTCACTCCCACAGGGCGGTGCCACGCGCCGCGACCCGGTCCGCGATCCGCCGCAGCAGCTCGGGCACCGGCAGCTCCCCGGGACGGCGGCCGTCCCGCAGCCGTACGGCGGCCAGGCCCTCCGCGGCCTCCCGGGCGCCGACCACCGCCTGGTACGGCACCAGCCGCACGCCCCGGATCCGGGCGCCGAGGGAGCCGTCGGCGGGCCCGGCGAGTTCGGCCCGCAGGCCCAGCTCCACCGCCTGGCGGACGACCGCCACCGCCTGCTCGACCTGCTCCTGCGCCACCGGCAGCACGACCACCTGCACCGGCGCCAGCCAGGCCGGGAAGGCGCCCCGGTGGGCCTCGATGAGGTGGGCGACGGCGCGTTCGACGCTGCCGATGATGCTGCGGTGGACCATCACCGGGCGGTGTTTCGCGCCGTCGGCACCGATGTACCGCAGGTCGAAGCGGGCCGGCTGGTGGAAGTCGATCTGCACGGTGGACAGGGTGGACTCACGGCCGGCCGGGTCCGCGATCTGCACGTCGATCTTGGGGCCGTAGAACGCGGCCTCGCCCTCGGCCTCCTCGTAGTCGATGCCGGACTCGTCCAGCACCTCCCGCAGCAGCGCGGTCGCCCGCCGCCACAGCTCCGGGTCGGCGACGTACTTGCCGCCCTCGCCCGGCAGCGACAGCCGGTGGCGTACGGCCTCGATACCGAGGTCGGCGTAGGCGCGGGCGATCAGCTCCAGCGCGGCGCGGGCCTCCTCCACCGCCTGGTCCAGGGTGCAGAAGATGTGCGCGTCGTTGAGCTGGATGGCGCGCACGCGGGTCAGCCCGCCGAGGACGCCGGACAGCTCGGCGCGGTGCATGCTGCCCAACTCGGCGATGCGGAGCGGCAGTTCGCGGTAGCTGTGGGAGCGGGAGCGGTAGATGAGGGCGTGGTGGGGACAGAGGCTGGGCCGCAGCACGACCTCGTCCGCCCCGACCTGCATGGCCGGATACATGTCGTCCCGGTAGTGCCCCCAGTGCCCGGAGATCTCGTACAGCTCCCGTTTGCCGAGCGCGGGCGAGTACACGTGCCGGTACCCGGCCCGGCGCTCGGCCTCGCGGATGTACTCCTCCAGGGTGTGCCGGACGACCGCGCCGTCCGGCAGCCAGTACGGCAGTCCGGCGCCCATCAGCGGGTCGGTGTCGAACAGGCCGAGCTCGCGGCCGAGGCGGCGGTGGTCGGGAAGCGCGTCGTTCATGGTTCTCCTCCTCGGAGGGAGGCGAGCGCCCCGCGACACGCAGAAGCCCCGGGGCGCTCGCCCCGGGGCTTGTGTGCTGCTGGTCAGGTGTCAGCGCGCCGGGACGGTGTCCGGCGTCGTCGTGCTCGACGGGCACGGCTGGCACTGCTGGGCGCGCTGCATACGGCGACCGTAACAGGCCCGAAGTCACGGGGCGAGGCGTTTTCCCCGGGCCACTCACCCGTACGGCCCGGAGCGCTGGTGAGGCGGGCGGGGCGGTGGTGCCGTGAGAACAGGCACCCCAGCAGGCACCCACCCGCAGACACCCACGGGCCGGCACCCCAGGAGGCACCGCGATGCCGTCGATGTCCTCGTTGACCTCGTTGATTGACGCGATTCGCTCCCGCCCCCGCCTCCAGCTCACCCTCATCGCCACCGGCCTCATCGCCGTCGGCGGCTGCGCGGCCCTCAGCCTGAAGCACCCGGTGGCCGCGCCCCAGCCCCTCCCCACGATCGACAAGCTGACCCCGATCCCGCGGGCGTCCGGGCGGGCGAACGGTGCCACGCTCACCGACGAGCAGGCGCAGGCCGCGCTCATCACCCAGAACGACCTCGGCGCCCCCTGGACGACGACCCGCGGCGCGGCCACCTGGCGGGACGGCCTGCTGAAGGCGACCAGCACGGCGGCGGAGTGCGGACGCCTCATGGAGGCCCTCTACACCGACCAGCTCCTCGGCGGCCCGCCCCGCACCGCGATCGGCCTGGACAACGCCGACACCAACGCCCAGCTCCGCTACCAGATCGGCGCCCGCCGCCCCACCGACGTCGACGCGACCCTCGCCTGGCTGAAGACACTGCCGGCCCAGTGCGCGCGCTTCACGGCCAACACCGACAACGGGCTGACGGAGGACGTCCGGGTCAACGAGGCCCCCCTGCCGAATGTCGGCGACGCCCGCCAGGGCCTGCACATCACCATCGCCACGACCCACAACGGCCAGGACTACGTCCTCACCCTGGACCTGGCCGCCGTCCGCATCGGCCAGGACTCCTTCGCGCTCACCAACGCGGGCCTCGGCGACGTACCGAACAACGCCACCCAGGCCGCGGTCCAGGTGGGCGCGTTGCGCTTGGCGGATGTGCGGAGGCAGGGGCGGGCGCAGGTGTGATCCGTGCCGGTCGTCACAACGGCGGCTGCGCCGGCGCCGGACCCAACGTCGTCGTGCCCGGGGCCGTGCGGTGGCCGAGGCCGGTGCGGTAGGCGTCCAGGGCTGCCTCCACGCGGCCCGTGCGGCGCAGGAGGTCGCCGAGGAGGCGGGCGAGGTCGGCCAGGTCGCCGGCCGCGCCCGCGCGTTCCAGGAGGCTGAGGGCGCGGACGTAGTGTTCCTCGGCGGCCTCGGTGTCCCGGGCGTCCTCGGCGATGATGCCGAGCAGGCGGTGGGCGGCGGCGGAGTGCACCGCGCCGCGTTCGGAGGAGAAGTCGCCCAGGACTCCTTCCAGCAGGACCGCGGCCTCCTCCGACTTGCCCCGGCGGTGGAGGACATCGGCCAGTTCCACCGCCGCCTGGCTGCGGTACAGGGCCGCCCGGGTCTCCGAGAGCATCGCGTATGCCTGCCTCAACTCACTTTCCGCGCGCTCCAGTTCGCCGTTCTGCGCGCAGACGTAGCCGCGCATCCAGTGGCAGTTGGCCAGCTCGGTGCGCAGGCGCAGCCGACGGTACAGTTCGGCCGCCTTGGCGAGGGAGGCGTCGGCCTCGGCGAGGCGGCCCTCGGCGAGCAGGGTGCGGGCCACCGAGCGGTGCATGCGGGCGATCAGCGCCTGGTCGCCGGCCTGCGGGGCGAGCGCGAGGGCGAACTCGGCGGCCTGGGCGGCGCGGGCGTGTGTGCCCATGTCCATGTACGGGCCGATGATGCTGGCGTAGAGGAGGAGCAGTGCGTCAGGGTCATGCAGGCCGCCTCGGTTCAGCTCGTCCAGGGTGGACTCCAGCAGGTACACCGCGTAGCGGAGTTCACCGGCCAGGTAGTGCGAGACCGCGCGCCCGCGGACGGCCGGTACGCGCACCGGCAGCGACTCGTCGGCCAGGCATTGCTCGGCGCGTTCGAAGAACTCCCTCGCTCCACCCAACTCCCCGGTCTCCAGGGCGCATTCGCCGAGTCCGAGCAGTGCGTCGGCCTGCTCGCAGCCCAGCCCGTGCCCCTCGGCCTCCGTGAGCAGCGACCCGTACTGGACGGCGGCCTCCTCGGCGCGGCCGTCGGCGAGGATCCGCTGGGCCTCGGTGAGCCGCAGGCGCAGAGCGGTGGCGAGATGGGCGGGGCGGCCCACGGCCAGCTCCTCGTAGGCCACGCCGAGCCGGCCGGCGATGTGCCGCAGCGCCTCGTCGGAGGCCCGCACCCGGCCCGCCTCCAGGGTGGAGATGTACGCGGGCGTGTAGGCGGGCTCCGCCAACTGCCGCTGGGTCAGTCCGCGTTCGGTGCGCAGTTGCTGTACGCGCCGTCCGATGACCGCCGGATCGTCCCGCTCCAGCATCCGTCGATTCCCCCCAACTCCCCTGGTGCCCCTTGCCGTTCGAGCCTGACAGCCCTAGGTTAAACGGCGGATTAAGCGTGCTTAATACATCGCTGTTGTGTTCGTCGTTGTGTTCGTCGCTGTTGTGTTGCGAGGTCGCCGTGCAAGGACGTACGCCCGCCCGTTACGGACCCCCCACCCCCGCACCCCTGATCCCTTCCCGGAATCGCGTCAGCGCAGGCACCCCGACCGTGCGGGGTGTGGCGGCGGCCGTGATCGCCGCCGCCACCCTCATCCTCGCGGCCAACACCGGCCCGGCCCACGCGGCGGACCTGACGCCGGCACCGGCCGCGCGGACGCAGCAGTCGGTGCCGGCGCACCCCTGAACGGCGGGGGCGGGTCAGCTCACTTGCACTTCCACGTGGCCCAGTACAGGTTCCCCTTGATCGAACCGTCCGGCCACGCGACCGCCGTGTCGATCCGGAAGCCGTTGGAGCCCTGGCCCGAGTAGTACCAGAAGTAGTGGCCGTAGTTCCGCCTGCCGTAGTGCACCTCGACCCAGCCCTGGGAGTGCCGGACGTCGCCCACCGTCCAGGTCTCGGTGGACGAGGCGCTGGCCTTCATCCCCTCCTGTTGACCGCAGGCGAAGAAGAGGCGACACCGGGTGATCGACTTCCGCCCGGCTCGATTGATTGTCCTGACAAAGGGACGTGTCCATCAACGTCCCGGTTGCGAGCATCGGTGACGGCAAGACCGCCTCCCGGCGGGACACTCCCCCCTGTCCCGCCGGGAGGCCTACGCTGCGGCCATGACCTCACCGACCTCCCCCGCCGCCCGCACCGCCCTGGACCTCACCTCCGAGCTGCCGGTGGCGCGGCTGGAGGAGCTGTACCGGGACCTGCACCGGCACCCCGAGCTGTCGCTGCGCGAGCACCGCACCGCGGGCACGCTGGCCGGGCGGTTGCAGGGGGCCGGGTTCGAGACCGTCGAGGGGGTCGGCGGGACCGGGGTCGTGGGGCGGCTGCGCAACGGGGACGGGCCGGTCGTGCTGCTGCGGGCCGACATGGACGCGCTGCCGGTGCGGGAGGAGAGCGGGTTGTCGTACGCCTCCGAGGCGGACGGCGTGATGCACGCCTGCGGGCACGATCTGCACGTCACCTGGCTGACCGGCGCCGCCGAGACGCTGGCCGCCGGGCGGGACACCTGGCGCGGCACCCTGCTGGTGGTGGGCCAGCCCGCCGAGGAGACCGGGCAGGGCGCGCAGCGGATGGTGGCGGACGGGCTGTACGAGCGGTTCGGGCGGCCGGACGTCCTGCTCGGCCAGCACGCCGCCCCCGGCCCGGCGGGCCTGTACCCGCACGCGCCCGGCCTGATCATGTCGGCGGCGACAAACGTGGACATCGTCGTACACGGCCGGGGCGGGCACGGCTCGCGTCCGGAGGCGACCGTGGATCCCGTGGTGACCGCCGCCTATCTCGTCACCCGCCTGCAGACGGTGGTCTCCCGGGAGATCGCCGCCGGTGAGTCCGCCGTCCTGACCGTGGGCCGGATCGAGGCGGGCACCCGGCACAACATCATCCCGTCCGAGGCGCGTATCTCCCTCAACCTGCGCAGCCAGTCGGAGGCGGTACGGCAGCGGATGCTGACCGCGATCGAGCGCATCGCGCGCGGCGAGTGCCTGGCCGCCGGCTGCCCGCGCGAGCCCGAGGTCACCATCGGCAACGCCTTCCCGGTGACCGTGAACGACGCGGCCACCGACACCGCCGTGGCCGCCGTGCACGGCGAGGTGTTCGGCGCGGGCACGGTGTTCGACCCGGGCCCGGCGATGGGCAGCGAGGACTTCCCCCAACTGGCCCTCGACGGCGCCATCCCGTACTCGTACTGGTTCGTGACCACCACCCCGGCCGACGTCTGGGAACAGGCCCCCGGCGAGACCCTCCCGGAAAAGTTCACGGCCGTGCCGAGCAACCACAGCCCGCACTTCGCACCCGATCTGTCCACGATCGCCCCGGGTGTCCGCACCCTCGTCTCGGGGGCCCTTGCACTGTTGTCAGTGGCATGACCTAGTCTTCGCTCACTCGCCACACGAGGCACACACATCGCTCACAGGGACCCAAGTGGATCCACGCAGCCCGCAGTTCGCCGTGCCCGAGTGACAGATCGACTCTTCATCCGATCCGGGGGGTTCGAATCAACGTGCGTATGCGCACTCTTCCCGCGGCCGCGGCACTCGCGGCCCTGTTCGGCTCGATGGCCCTTGCCACACCGGCGTACGCCGACGCCGACCTGCCCACTCCGCTCGGGAGCAACGGCGACACGGTGGCGGACGCCGTCCACCAGCAGCTCTTCCTCGCCGACGGCGATCACAACCAGATCGTGGTCACCGACTCCACGGGCAGGGTGACCGGCACGATCACCGGGCTGCCGCAGGTCAAGGACCTCGTGCTGAGCCCGGACGACAGCACCCTGTACGCGGCCGTGTACGGCGCCGACAAGATCGTCGCGATCGACACGGCCCAGCTCAAGCAGACCGCCGAGTATCCGACCGGCGCCCACACCATCCCCTCCCACCTGGCCTACGCCGACGGAAAGATCTGGTTCGGCTACGGCGACCAGTGGGACTCCGGTCTCGGTGTGGTCGACCTGACCGCCCCGACGCCGACGGTCACCCTCGACCTGAACGCGGGCCACGACTACGCCAGTCCGCCCAAGGTGTACGCCGATCCGCACAACCCCGGCACGCTGCTCGCCCTCGACGCGGGCATCAGCTCGGGCCCGATCATCGTGTACGACGTGTCCTCCGGCACCCCGGTGATCCGCGTCACCGAGAACAAGGGCGGCTTCTACCACGACGCCGCCCTCACGCCCGACGGGCAGGACGTCGTGGTCACCGGCCCCGGCACCCGTGCCCTCACCGAGTACCGGCTCTCCGATCTGGCCCAGGTGCGCACCTACCCGGTCAAGGACGAGCCCGAGACGGTGAGCATCGCCCCGGACGGCACGATCGCGGCCACCGTCCTCGACACCGACAACGTCGGGGACACCTACGTCTTCACCAAGGGCTCCGACACGCCCATCGTCCGCAACGTCTCCTACAACTGGATGCCGTGGGGCGCGCACGCGATCAGCTGGTCGCCGGACGGTACGAAGCTGTTCGTGCAGACGGGCATGAGCGCACCCGTGCAACTGCACCGCATCGACGAACCCCGCAAGTACGAGGCGGCCCTGACCGTCGACGCCCCGGCCAGTGCGACCCGCGCCAAGCCCCTCACGGTGACCGGCAGGCTCACCGCCGGGCTCGTCCTGCCCGCGGGCACCCCCCTGCAGGTCACCCGCACCGACACGGAGTCACCGACCGGCAAGTCGCTCGGCACCAAGTCCCTCGGCAGCGGCGGCACGTTCTCCTTCACCGACACCCCGCCGGCCGGCGGCAAGGTGACGTACACGGTGACGTACGCGGGCGACGCCACGCACACCGCGGCGAAGGCCGCCGACTCGGTGTCCGTCTCCCGGGCGGGGACAACGCTGACGCTGGACAACAACCGCAAGGTGTACGACTACGGCAAGGCCGTGAAGTTCACCGCCCACCTCGGGACGACGTACAAGAACCGCACGGTGGAGATCTGGGCCGACCCCTACGGCCCCGACAAGCCCAACAAGCTGGTGAAGTCCGGCAAGGTCGACTCCCACGGCAACCTCTCGGCCACCCTGAACCTGTGGCGGGACGCCACGGTCACCGCGAAGTTCGCGGGCGACGCGCGCTACCAGCCGGCCTCGGCCAGGGTCACGGTCGGCGCCCGGGTGAGCATCTCCACGTCGGTGGGCAACCAGTACAAGTCGGCGTACGCCTGGGGCCAGACGTACGCCTACTTCCACACGAACAAGAACCCGCTGATCACGACGAAGATGCCGTACTACCCGGGCCGGGCGCAGAAGTTCGAGTTCCAGGTGTACTACCAGGGCACGTGGTACCCGGGCGACCCCGCGTACTTCAAGCTCGGCAGCGACGGCGTCTCCCGGGTGCAGATCACCGGCGACCACAGCAAGGACGTCGGCTGGCGCTTCCGCATCCGCTCCTCGTACATCGACGGCTCCTCCGGCGACATCGTGAACTCCACGACGAACGGCCCGTGGAAGTACTTCACGTTCACCAGGTGAGCGGGTAACTACCGGGCCGCCGCCGCCTGGAGTTGGCGCAACTGCCGCTGGACGTTCTCCAGCGCGCCCTCCCGGCGGCCCGGCACCCGTAGCCGCAACTCCGCGAGCGCGGGCCCGAGTTCGCGGGCCCGCGCCGTGTCCCTGATCCGGCCCCACTGGTGGTGCGCCCGGTCCACGGCCGCCTCCACGGCGGGCGTGTCCACCGCCTGCCCGGCGGCCAGCCGCACCCCGGCCACCGCGAGCCAGGCCCGGCAGCTCCCCACCGCGTCCCCCGCGAACATCGCCAGATCGGCCCGCACCTCGGCCCAGTGCAGGGCCGCGTCGGAGGCGGGACCGTGCGCCCGTACGGCGTCGGCCTCGTACCGGGCGGCGAGCACATCGGCATCGGTATGCCGCCCGGCCTGCACGGCGGCGCTGATGGCGGTGTGCGGGTCATGGGTGAGGGTACGGGGGTCGGCGAGCGGCCGCGTGTTCTCGCGGGCGAGGACCAGACTCCTCGCGGCCTCCTCCCCCAGCCGGCCGAGGGCCTGCTGGTGCAGCACCCCGAGCGGGGGCCGGTGCCCGCTGCGCAGCAGCGTCGCCACCGCCTTCATGTACGCCGGCTCACCCAGCCCGCGCCGCCCGGACGCCGGGGCGACACGGCCGTACACCGCCGCGTTGGGCCCGGAGTCGAGGCCCCGCTCGGCGACGTACTGCCACGCCTCCGCGTCCGCGTGCAGGTCCACGAGGAGCGCGGTGTCCGCGGCGGAGCGCAGCCGCAGTTCCTCGCGGATCCAGTGCCAGGGCAGCGCGGTGTAGCGGACGGTCGCCGCGGTGGTGCGGGCCAGCGCGAGATGCGGCAGCCGCTGCTTGCGGTCCAGTTGGAGCTGACCGGTGACGTACACGGTCAGCGGTCCCGGCGCGGCCGCCGCGGCGCGCAGCCGGGTCAGTACGGCCTGCGGCTCCAGCGGGTCGGCGAGTTCGACCACGTTGGCGGTCTCGGTGCCGGACAGGATCGCCGGGGCGACCGCGGCCAGCACCGGCAGTACACCGGCCGCGTCCACCAGGCGCCCCCTGCCCAGCGGCGAGGCCGCGAGCAGCAGCACGGTTCCGGGCATCGTCCCTCCCCCAGCAGTCCTCCGAGTCCCTCCAGCCAGCACCGTAACCGCTGCGGCTGCAAACGCGCGCCTCAGGACCGCAAACGTCCCTGTTCGGCCGCTTCGCCCTCCCTCTCGTCCAGCCGCCGTACGGCGAACACGGTGGTGTCGTCGCCGAGCCGCCCCGCGCTGTGCCGCAGCACGGCGTCGCGGACCGTGCGCACCAGGCGCTGGGGCTCGGTGCGGTCCGGGTCCGGGTCGGCGGCGACCACACGGGCGAGGTCCCGGACCAGCGGATAGAAGACGCCGGAGCCGTCCCGCGCCTCGGTCACCCCGTCGGTGACCAGCAGCAGCGTCTCGTCGGCGGCCAGCGGCACCCGGCGCACGGGCGGCAGCCCCGCCGCGAGATCGCCGAGCCCGAGCGGCAGCCCGTCGCCGCTCGGCAGCTCCCGCAGCCCGCGCGGCCCGACGGCGAGCGGGGGCTCGTGCCCGAAGTTGACGGTCTCGATCATGTCCCGGGCGTCCTCGGGAAAGCCGATCAGCACGGCGGTGGCGAACCGGTCGCCGTCGTCCCGGCCGAGCGCGGTGGTGTGCCGGCGGTGCCGCAGCATCCGGATCTCCAGGCGTTCGGCGACGGTCGCGAGGTCCTTCTCGTGGTAGCCGGCCTCGCGGAAGGTGCCGAGCAGCGCGGCCGCGGTCTCCACCGCGCCGAGCCCCTTGCCCTGGACGTCGCCGACGAGGACCCGGGTGCCGTGCGGGCCGGGCTGGATGTCGTAGAAGTCGCCGCCGACCTGGGCCTCGACGTCGGCGGCCAGATACACGCCCGCGTGCTCCAGCCCGGCCCAGCGCGCCGGCAGCGGGCGCAGCACGGTACGCCGGGTGGTCTCGGCGATGTCCATGATGTGCAGGGTCTGCCGCTCCTTGCGCTCGCGCACGGCCGCGGCCAGCGTGGCGAGGATGCCGCCGAGGGCGACCAGGACGAAGTCCCCGAGACCGGCCCGGTACTCGTCGGGCCAGGCGTGGTCGACGGCGAAGTACGTCACCACCGCGAGCACGGCGAAGGCCCCCGTCGTCCACACCCCGCAGATCGCGGCGGCCGTCCCCGGGACCAGCACGATCCAGGAGATGATCCGGAAGCGTTCGGGGGTGTTGAGGTCCACCAGCACGATGCCGGCGAGCAGCAGCAGCGACGGCACCCAGGCGACGCTCCGCCCGCGGAAGCGCAGCATCTGACGCTCCCGCCCGTGTTCCCTCTCCGTCACGGCGTCTCTGTCACGGCGGGCAGCCCTCCATGCACCCAGCGAAACATGCCGGACATCCGCCCGCATCCGGGCGCGCTTCACCTTCTTTCCCCGTCTTTCCCTCTTTTCCTCCGTACGGCCGACTTGCCGGGCGTCGGGCCCAGGTGTGCTCTGGAAGGCGGGGGCGAGGCGAGAGAGGAGCGCGCTCATGGCTCAAGCGGCACCGGTTCCCGGTGGAATGGCCCGACGCGGACCGACCGAGGTCGAGGGCCGGGCGGCCAAGGCGCCCAGCCGCCCGCCCGACATCTTCGACGAGCGCACCCACCGCATCGCCCACATCGCCGTCCCGGTCGTGCTCGGCCTGGTCTACGGCTACTGGGTCGCGGCCAACGACCGCGACGGCGGCGCCATCACCGGCTGGAACCTGCTGCTCGGGTTCGTCAGCGCGCTCGTCTTCGCGGTGGTGTGCGTCGCCCTGCTGACGCTGGCCCCGCGGATGTGGCGGGAGGTGCACGCGCTGCTGTGGACGGCGTTCGTGGGCTGCGCGTTCGGCTTCCTGTACAGCCAGGCCGGGGAGACGGCCCTGCGGTCGACGGGGATGGCGCTGGCGGTGTCGGCGGCGACGTTCATCGTGTTCTTCTACCGCTACTACACGCGGGAGGACGCGGTCGGCCACCGTATCCGCTGAACACGCACGGTGTGTGCGTGGGCCCCGGCCGACTCCGGACCGGGGCCCACGCGCTCCCCTGGTGTTCCCTCTTCCCACACCGACCCCACGGGCCGGTTTCCGTCTCCCCAGCACCAGGAAACACCCGTTCGGGTGAACCCTCCACCGGAGAGGCCGAACCCGGCTCGCGCCGGCTCCGGGAGAACCGTTGTCTGAAAAGGTGCCCCCACGTCTCAGGAGCGCCCTGTCGGCCGCACTGATCGCCCTGTCCTGCCTCCTCGTGCCGTTCGGCGCGCTGGCGGCCTGGGCGGCGTACGGGCTCGTGGACACGGGCCGGTACGTCACCACGATGGCTCCGCTCGCCACCGACCCGGACGTACGGGACGCCGTCGTGGCCACCGTCGGCGACGGCATCATGCGCGCGGTGGACCAGCACCTGGACGTCCGCCCGGCTGGGGATACCCCCTCTGGGGGTGGTTCCATGCGCCCGTTCGTGCACGACGCGGTGCGCTCCTTCACCCAGACCGAGGCCTTCCGGCTGGCCTGGGACACCGGCAACCGGGTCACCCACGACGCGGTGCTGCGGGCCCTGCGCGACGAGCAGGACGTGACGTCCGGGCAGCCCGTCACCGTCGACCTCGCCTCCGTCACGGACACGGTCAAGCGCCGGCTCGCCGAGGACCACGTACCGCTGGCCGCGCGCATCCCGGTGGCGCACACCCCGGTCGCCGTGCTCCCGGGCGACGAACTGGCCGCCTTCCGCAAGGGATTCCATGTGCTGGAGGTCGCCGGCTTCTGGCTCCCGGTGGCGGCGGTGACCTTCGCCGCGACGGGCATCGCCCTGGCCGTCCACCGCCGCCGCGCCATCACCGCGACGGCCCTGGGCACGGCCCTGGGCGGCGCCCTGCTGGCCGTCGCCCTGCTGGTGGGCCGCGCCCTGACCCTCGCCGACCTCCCGGCCGACGTCCCCCACCCCGCCGCGGCCGCGGTCTACGACGCCCTCACCGCCACCCTGCGCTGGACGGCCTGGCTCCTCTTCGCCCTGGGCCTGACGGCGGCCCTGACGACCTGGCTGACCCGCAACGTACGCAGGCGGCGGACGCCGAAGGTATAGCCGGAACGGCACCGGATAATGGGCGCATGCCCAGAGAGTTCCCCATCGGCCTCACCCCTCCCGACTGGCTGGTGCGGACCCTCCAAGCCCAGCAGGCCCCCGTCAACGGGCCCGCCATGGCCCGCGCCGCGATCGCCCTGGCCCTGCCCCTGGCGACCGGCCTCGCGGCCGGTCACCCGGCCTACGGCGCCCTCGCCTCCATGGGCGCCCTGTCCGGCGTCATCAGCGACACCGCCGACGCGTACCGCATGCGCATCCTCAACATCGCCGTACCGCAGCTCTTCGGCGCGGTGGGCGTCACGCTGGGCACGCTGGTGTACGGCCACGGCTGGTACGCCGTAGCGGCCGTCACCGGCGTGGCCCTGGTCTCCGGCATGATCTCGACGATCGGCGCGGTGGCCTCGGTCTCCGGCCTGCTCCTGCTCCTGAACTGCGTGGTGGGCGCGGGCCTCCCGCTGCCCCGCCCCTGGTGGCTGGCCCCGGCCCTGCTCAGCGGCGGCGGCCTCCTCGTCCTCCTCCTCGCCCTCCTCGCCTGGCCGTTGCGCTCGGGCGTCCCGGAACGCGCGGCGGTGGCGGCGACGTACCGCACGGTCGCCGCACTCCTCAGCGTCTCGGGCACGGACCGCACGGAGGAGTTCGAGGAGGCCCGCCGCGACGTCACCCAGTCCCTGAACCAGTCGTACGACCTGATCCTGGCCCGGCGCGCCCGCCACCACGGCCGCAGCCCCGAACTCACCCGCCTGCTCGCCCAGTTGAACGCCATCACGCCCGTGCTGGAGGCGGCCCCCGCGACCCACTGGGCGGGCCGTCCCCTCCCCGGAGAGATCCCGGAAGCGATCCGCCACCTGGCCCGCGCGGTGGAGACGGGCGCCGCCCCGACAGCCCTGTCCCTCCCCCTCCCGGAGACGGAGACGGCCCGGGCGCTGGACCACGCCCTGCGCCACACGGCCGAGGTGGTGGCATCGCCGGACGTCGACCCGAGGGGAATCGACGACCGCCTGGGCCGGCCGGCCGCCCTGGGCATCCGCACGGCACGAGCGGCCCGCAACGTCGTGCTGTCCGCCAACTCCTGGCGCTACGGCCTGCGCCTGGCGGTCTGCATCGGCATCGCCCAGGCCCTGGTCTCCCTGATCCCGGTCCCGCGTTCGTACTGGGTGGCCCTGACGATCACCTTCGTCCTGAAGCCCGACTTCGGCTCGGTCTTCTCCCGCGCCCTGCTGCGCGCGCTGGGCACGGTGGCGGGGCTGGTGATCGCGGCGGTGGTCCTGCGGGAGGTCCCGCTGGGCTGGTGGGACGTCCCGGCGATGCTGCTCCTGGCCCCCCTGATCCCGGCCCTCACTCCCCGGGGCTACGGCTACCAGACGGCGGCGATCACCCCGGCGATCCTCCTCCTGTCGGACATCCTGAACCACCAGGGCACGGCCCTGCTGCTCCCCCGCCTGACGGACTCCCTCCTGGGCTGCGCGATCGCGCTGACGGCGGGCTATCTCCTCTGGCCGGAGAGCTGGCGCACGCGCGTCGGCGACCGCCTGGCGGACGCGGTGGCGGACACGGCCCAGTACGTGGAGGCGGCGTTCACCACCGGTCCGGCCACGGACCCCGCGGCCAGGGCCCGCATGCGCCGCCGTCTGTACCGCGACCTGTCGGTGATCCGTACGGAGTTCCAGCGGGCCCTGACCGAACCGCCGCCGACCGGCCGACGCGCCGCCGCCTGGTGGCCGCTGGTGGTCGCGGTGGAACGCATCGTGGACGCGACGACGGCCGCCCGGGTCCGGGTGAAGCACGGAGCGCCGGCCCCGTCGCCGGCCGAGGTCACCCAGATCAGCCTGCAGTTGCGGGAGCTGTCGGACGGGGTGCGCGACGCGGAAACGTTGACCCCGGTTCGCACGGATCTCACCGGCCCGGCAGGCAGCGTTCTCGAACCTCTTCGCCAGGAGGTCGCCGCGGCCCGGTCGATCGCTTCCCCCCACTGATCCCTTCGCTAACCTTACGTGTCCGTCCTGGCCAGGGATCTACGGGCATCAACTCACGCGAAGGGTTGCGCACATGGGCATTCTCACTCTCCTGCGGAACGCATTCGGCCGCTCACGCAAGGAACGAGCCGCCGAGGCAGAGGGTGCGCTCGCCCCCGAAACCCCGTCTCCCGAGCCGGCCCCCACAGTCCCCGAGCCCCGCCGCGAGGCCCATGACCTGGTGGCAGCGGCCTTCGACAACGTCCAGGTCCCCCACCCGGCCGAACCGGAACCCGGGGAGCCGGCCGAGGCGAAGACCGAGGCCGAGGAGAAGGCCGAGCCGGAGGCCCGGACCGACGCCGAGAAGAAGGCTGAGGCTGAGGAGCCGGGGGCCGAGGGCGGGGAGGGGGCCGAGGCCGAGGAGCCCGTCGCGGCGAAGACCGAGGACAGCACCGAGCCCGAGCCCGAGAAGACGGCAGCCCCGGAGGTCGAGGCGGAGGCTGAGGAGAAGGCCGAGGAGAAGGCCGAGGCCGAGGAGCTCATCGCGGCGAAGACCGGGGCCAACACCGAGCCCGCCGAGGCAGCGGCCGAGGACAGCGCCGAACCCGAGGCCGAGGAGACGGCGGAGCCGGAGATCCAGGCCGAGGCTGAGGAGGCAGCGCCGGAGGTCCGGGCGGAGGCCGAGGTCGAGGTCGAGGCTGAGGAGGCAGCGCCGGAGGTCCGGGCGGAGGCCGAGGTCGAGGTCGAGGTCGAGGCTGAGGAGGCAGCGCCGGAGGTCCGGGCGGAGGCCGAGGCGGAGGCCGAGGCGGAGGCGGAGGCCGAGGCGGAGGCGGAGGCCAAGGTCGAGGTCGAGGCCAAGGTCGAGGTCGAGGTCGAGGTCGAGCCGGAGGTTCAGGCCGAGGTCGAGGCGGAGGTCGGGAACGAGGAGCCGCAGGCCGGGGACAGCGCCGAGCAGGAGGCGGAGGAGACGGCCGAGCCCACGGCCAACGACACCACCCCGGCTGCGGAAGCAGAGCCCGAGCAGGCCGAGGCGGACACCCCGGAGCCGACCGAGGGCGTGGCGGCAGAGCCGGCGGCAGCCGCCGAGCCCGAGCCGAACACGGCGGAGGCCACCGAGCCGACGGCCGACACCACCACCCCGGAGCCGGAAGCAGAGCCCACGGCGGACTCCACCGAGCCGGAGCCCGAGCCTCAGGCCGAGTCCGAGCCGGTGTCGGAACCGGAACAGGTCGCGACGGAGGCAGCCGAACAAACCACGGAAGCGGAGCCCACAACCGACGAGGCAGCCGAGCCGGCCGAAGAGGCTGCTGCACTCACCGAGGAAGCCCCCGCGCCGGCCGAAGAAGCTGCGGCACCCGCCGAAGAAGCCCCGATCGCCCCGCAAGCCGCCGACGGCGAGGACGCCCCACAGGGGCCACCCGCACCCGCCGACGAAACCGCCACGGGTGGTGCGGGTGGGAACGCAACCGCCGAAGCGCCGCAGGCCGAGGCACCCGCCGAACTGACCCCCGCCCTGGCCACCGCCCACACCGCCGCCACGGCCACCCTCACCAAGACCGACCTCACCGGCACCCGAGCGAAGCTCTACCTCGTGCTGGACCGCTCCGCGAGCATGCGCCCGTACTACAAGGACGGATCGGCCCAGGCCCTCGCCGACCAGTCCCTCGCCCTCGCCGCCCACCTGGACCCCGAGAAGACCACGGTCCACGTCGTCTTCTTCTCGACGGAGGTCGACGGCACCACCGACCTCACCCTCACCCCGGACCACGAGACGAAGATCGACGACGTCCACGCCGGCCTCGGCCGCATGGGCCGTACCAGCTACCACGCCGCCGTAGAGGCCGTACTCGCCCACTACGACGAGAACAGCACCCCCGGTACTCCCGCCCTCGTCGTGTTCCAGACCGACGGCGCCCCCGACGCCAAGACCCCCGCCACCCAGGCCCTCACCGAGGCCGCCAGGACCCACCCCGCCGTCTTCTTCTCCTTCGTCGCCTTCGGAGAGCACGACAACAAGGCCTTCGACTACCTCCGCAAGCTGAAGGCCCCCAACACGTCCTTCTTCCACGCGGGCCCCGCTCCCCGCGAACTGACGGACACGGAACTCTACGAAGGCGTACTGGCCGCCTGGCGGCCGTAACCGACCGTAACCACCCCGCACTCACCGGGCCGCCCCTTCCCACCCTGCAAAACGGGAAGCGGGCGGCCCACCCCTGTCGGCTACGATTTCAAGGTTCGAAACCGCAGAAAAAGCAGCAACCGCAGCGACCTGGGAGCAGCCACGATGGCTCGACACCTCATCACCAGCGCCCTTCCGTACATCAACGGGATCAAGCACCTGGGCAACATGGTGGGGTCCATGCTCCCGGCGGACGTGTACTCCCGGTACCTCCGCCAGCGCGGCCACGACGTCCTCTACATCTGCGCCACGGACGAGCACGGCACCCCCGCCGAGCTGGCCGCCAAGGAGCAGGGCCTGCCGGTCGCCGAGTTCTGCGCGCAGGCCCACGACGCGCAGAAGGCGGTCTACGACGGCTTCGCGCTGGCCTTCGACTACTTCGGCCGGAGCTCGAGCCCCGAGAACCGCGAGATCACCCAGCACTTCGCCCGCAGGCTGCACGAGAACGGCTTCATCGAGGAGCGGGCGATCCGCCAGGTGTACAGCCCCGCCGACGGCCGCTTCCTCCCGGACCGCTACGTCGAGGGCACCTGCCCCCACTGCGGTTACGACAAGGCCCGCGGCGACCAGTGCGAGAACTGCACCCGCGTCCTGGACCCGACCGACCTGATCAACCCGCGCTCGGCGATCTCCGGCTCCACGGACCTCGAGGTCCGCGAGACCAAGCACCTCTTCCTCCTCCAGTCCAAGCTGGAGAACGAGGTCCGCGAGTGGGTCGCCCGGCACGACAAGGACTGGCCGCAGCTGGCCTCCTCCATCGCCCACAAGTGGCTGACCGAGGGCCTGCACGACCGCGCGATCACCCGTGACCTGGACTGGGGCGTCCCGGTCCCGGCCGACACCTGGCCGGAGCTGGCCGCCGAGGGCAAGGTCTTCTACGTCTGGTTCGACGCCCCGATCGAGTACATCGGCGCGACGAAGGAATGGTCCGACCAGGACCCGGAGAACCGCGACTGGAAGTCGTGGTGGTACGAGGCGAACGACGTCCGGTACACCGAGTTCATGGCCAAGGACAACGTCCCCTTCCACACGGTGATGTTCCCGGCCACGGAGCTCGGCATCCGCGAGCCCTGGAAGATGGTCGACTACGTCAAGGCCTTCAACTGGCTGACGTACTACGGCGGCAAGTTCTCCACCTCGCAGAAGCGCGGCGTCTTCACCGACCAGGCCCTGGACATCCTCCCGGCGGACTACTGGCGCTACTTCCTCATCGCCAACGCCCCCGAGTCCGACGACTCCTCCTTCACCTGGGAGCACTTCACCGCCACGGTCAACAAGGACCTCGCCGACACGCTCGGCAACTTCGTCAACCGCGTGCTGTCCTTCTCCAGGAAGCGGTTCGGCGACGAGGTCCCGGCCGGCGGCACCCCCGGCGAGCCGGAGGCGAAGCTGGGCGAGGAGATCGCCCGCCTGCTCGCCGAGTACGAGCAGCAGATGGAGGCGCTCCAGTTCCGCAAGGCGGCCGCCGCCCTGCGCGCCCTGTGGTCGGCCGGCAACTCCTACCTGGAGGAGAAGGCCCCCTGGCTGGAGATCAAGACCGACAAGGACGCGGCCGCCCTGACGCTGCGTACGGCGATGAACCTGATCCATCTGTACGCGGTGGTCTCCGAGCCGCTGATCCCGGCCACGGCCAAGGCGATGCGCGAGGCCTTCTCGCTCACGGAAGACACCGCCACCTGGGTCACCGCGGACGAGGCGAAGTCCCTGGCCTTCGTCCCGGCCGGCACCGCCTTCACGGTCCCGCCGGTCCTGTTCGCCAAGCTGACGGACGAGGACCTGGCGGCGTACAAGGAGCGCTTCGGCGGCGACGAGGGCTGACCTCCGTAGCCGAGAGGGCGCCGAGCTTCAGCACTCGGCGCCCTTTCGTATGCCTGCTGTCAAGGGGGCTTACTTCAGCACCCCGGCCCCGGTCGTCGTGGCCAGCTCCGCCGGCAGGTTCTTCACGGACGACTCCAGGCCCGCCGTGAGCGTCGGCGTCCAGTTCACGGTCGTCTTGATCTTCTTGGAGTTCGCGGCGTTGTACACGGCGACGAGGTCGGTCGCCGTGCCGTTGACGAGGTTGCCGCTGCCCGCGATCGACCCGGTGCCGTCGCCGCTGAGCAGCTGGGCGACCTTGCCGCCGCTCGGCACCTTCCAGACGTTGTTCTGGGCCACGACCTGGGCCTTGGCGCGGGAGTTGATGCTGTAGAGCGGGGCGTACCCGTCGACGGTCGTCGTGTCGTACAGGTTGTCGTAGACGTGGATCTGACCGATCCGGGCGAGCGGGGCGCGCTGGACGATGCCCTTCCACACGTTGTGGTGGATGGAGACGCGCAGCTTACCGGTGCTGTCCTTGTCGCTGCTGCCGATCAGCATCGTCTTGTCGTGGTCGGTGAACTGGTTGTGCTCGACGGTGACCAGGTCAGAGCCGTTGGTGATGTCGAGGTCGCCGTCGTGGACCTGGTACTGGCGGCCGTAGTAGTGGGGCGTGGCGCTGTCGAAGTGCGGCGCGTCGGTGAACGTGTTGTGGTCCGCCCAGACATGGGTCGCGCCGCGCAGGGTGACCGTGTCGTACTGCGAGTTCCAGTTGCCCTTGTCGCCGTCCGTCGGGTCCCACTGCGGGAAGCAGTCCTCGGTGGCGGAGAAGGTCAGGTTGCGGATGATGACGTTGTCGACGCCCTTCACCGTGAGGTCGCCGCCGGTGATGCCGGCCTTCGTGCCGGGCACGCCCACGATGGTGGTGTTGGCCGGGACCTTGAGGACGACGTTCTTCGCCTGGTTCTGCTGGGCGGCGGCGCGGGCCTTCTCCTGGGTGCCGGAGGGCAGCTTGGAGCGGCCGTAGGTGGCGGGGGCGTAGGCCTTGAGGTAGGCCGAGAGCGAGTAGCCCGTCCCCTTCGCGTAGTCGGCGCAGGTCAGCTTCTTGCCGCTGTCGTCGGTGTTGGCGTCGATCGTGCCCTTGACCTTGATGATCCGGGGCGTGGTGTCGGAGGCCGAGCCGAGCGCCTTCACCAGCTGGGCGCGGGTGGAGACGGTGAAGGTGTGCGCGGAGTCGGCCTTCGCGCCGCCGGTGGTCCCGGTACCGGAGGCCGCCCAGCCGTCCTTGGCGGCGAGCGTCTGGTGGTACAGGTCGGCGGCGGTCGCGTTGGCGTTCATCACGAACACCCCGGCGCCGACGCCCGCGGCCACGACGGCGGCGGACACGGCGAGGGTGCGCCGCTTGCGGAGGGACCGGCGGTGGGAGGCAGCTGCCACGGGGAGTCCTTAAAGGGTTGCTGAACGTGCCTTACGACTCGTCAGTGGCCGCCGCGCCGGGAAGAGTTGCCGCCCGTGGAGCAGATTTCCTGGCGGAGTCTGGCAGAGTAACGATCTCGTGAGCCTCCCCGAACCCCACCACCGGCTGCTCGCCGACCTCGTCACCGCGGGCGGCCCGTACGGGCTCGTCCTCGCCGGCGGCTACGCCCTCGAGGCGCACGGCCTGGTACGCCGGCCTCACGCGAACCTCGACTTCGCCACGGAGAGCGCCGAGGGCATGGGGGTGATCGCCGGTGCCGTGGCCGCCGTACTGGAGGCGCGGGGCCGGCAGGTGCGCGTGGACACCGTCAGCGTGCTCACCGCGCAGCTGACGGTCACCGACCCGGAGAGCGGCGAGCGGTGCGCGCTCGCGCTGCACAAGGAGGCGTTCTGGCAGCCGCCGGGCCTCACCGACTACGGCCCCACGCTGTCCCTGGAGGACGCCGTCGGTACGAAGATCCGCGCCCTGTACGACCGTGGCGCGGCCGTCGACCTGATCGACGCGCGGGCCGCCGCCGCGCACTTCTCCCTGCCCGGCCTGGAGGAACTGGGCCGCCGGCACGCCCACGACCCCTTCGACCTGCCCACCCTCCAGTCCCGGCTGACCGGCACGGACTTCTACGCCGACCGCGACTTCCTGCGCCACGGCCTGACCGAGGACGAGGTCCTCGCCCTGCGCGCCTGGGCCCAGCACTGGTCCGACGACATCGCCGAACGCCTCTTGGAGGAGGGCGCGTCCCCCGACGAGGAGTCCCCCGACGAGGACTGACGAGGACCACGGAGACGGCTGAGGCCCGGAGCCCCTTCTCGGGGGTCCGGGCCTCAGCCACACACACGGGTTACTTCGGCTGCGGCTTCCTGATGTTCAGGTGCAGCTCGCGCAGGCGGGTCTCGTCCAGCTCGGTCGGGGCGCCCATCATCAGGTCCTGGGCGTTGCCGTTGAGCGGGAAGGAGATCGTCTCGCGGATGTTGGGCTCGTCCGCGAGGAGCATGACGATGCGGTCCACGCCGGGGGCGATGCCGCCGTGCGGCGGGGCGCCGAAGCGGAACGCGCGAAGCATGCCCGCGAACTTCTCCTCGACGGTCTCGCGGTCGTAACCGGCGATCTCGAAGGCCTTGAGCATGATGTCCGGCTCGTGGTTCCGGATCGCGCCGGAGGACAGCTCGACACCGTTGCAGACGATGTCGTACTGCCAGCCCAGGATGTCCAGCGGGTCCTGGGTCTCCAGGGCCTCCAGACCGCCCTGCGGCATGGAGAAGGGGTTATGCGAGAAGTCGATCGCGCCGGTCTCCTCGTCCTTCTCGTACATCGGGAAGTCGACGATCCAGCAGAACCGGAAGACGCCCTCCTCGAAGTGCCCGGCACGCTTGGCGGCCTCGACCCGCACCGCGCCCATGATCTTCGAGACCTCGTCGAACTCGCCCGCGCCGAAGAACACCGCGTGACCGGGGGCCAGCGAGAGGCGCTTGGTCAGCTCGGCGACGTTCTCCTCGGTGAGGAACTTCGCGATCGGGCCGGACAGCGCGCCGTCCTCGCCGACACGGACCCAGGCCAGGCCCTTGGCGCCGAGCGAGATCGCGAACTCGCCGAGCTGGTCGAAGAACTTGCGCGGCTGGTCCTGGACCGCCGGCACCGCCAGCGCGCGCACGTGCTTGCCGGCGAACGCCTTGAACTCCGAGCCCTCGAAGACGTCGGTGATGTCGACCAGCTCGAGCTTGGCGCGCAGGTCCGGCTTGTCGGAGCCGTACTTCAGCATCGCCTCGCGGAACGGGATGCGGGGGAAGGGGGAGGTGACGTGGCGGCCGCCGCCGAACTCCTCGAACAGCTCGGTCATGAGCTTCTCGATCGGCTGGAAGACGTCCTCCTGCTCGACGAAGCTCATCTCGACGTCGAGCTGGTAGAACTCGCCCGGCGAGCGGTCGGCGCGGGCGTCCTCGTCGCGGAAGCAGGGCGCGATCTGGAAGTAGCGGTCGAAGCCGGAGATCATCAGCAGCTGCTTGAACTGCTGCGGGGCCTGCGGCAGCGCGTAGAACTTGCCGGGGTGGACGCGCGAGGGGACCACGTAGTCGCGGGCGCCCTCGGGAGAGGTGGCGGACAGGATCGGCGTCGCCATCTCGTTGAAGCCCATCGCCGCCATCTTCTGCCGCATCGCGGAGATCACGGCCGTACGCAGCATGATGTTGCGGTGCATGCGCTCGCGGCGCAGGTCCAGGAAGCGGTACTCCAGGCGCCGCTCCTCGTTGACCCCGTCCTCGGCGTTGATCGTGAAGGGCAGCGGGGCGGCCGCGCCGAGCAGCTCGACCGCCTCGACCTCGACCTCGACCTCACCGGTGGGCAGGTCGGGGTTCACGTTCTCGGTTCCACGTGAAACAACGCGGCCGTCGACGCGGACCACGGACTCCTTGGAGATCTTGTCCAGGGCCTCGTACGCGGGCGTGCCGGGACGGGCGACCAGCTGCGTGATGCCGTAGTGGTCGCGCAGATCGATGAAGAGGATGCCGCCCAGGTCGCGCCGATTGTGCAGCCAGCCACTCAGCCGGACGTCGGTGCCGACGTCAGAGGAGCGGAGCTGGCCGCAGGTGTGGGACCTGTACCGATGCATCGTCGTTCTTCCAGTCTTTGCGAATCGGGTGTCGCCCGGCGGATACGGCCTAGGCCACCCCAAGGGTACCGGGCACCCCAAGATCGGCTCCCCACCATTACCGCCCGCCCGCGCGGCACAGGGCCCCGGCTCTCGGCGAGTCCTCCAAGAGCGGCCCTCGCCAATCGGGTCTTCTTACAGTGGCACCTATCCGGAAGATCTTCTTAAAGTGGGGCAATGCGCACAGGCGAGCCCCTACCGTCCCTCGAGGACGTCCTCGCCGCCCTCGCGACCGGGCTGTGGCACTGGGACACGGCCGCCGGTCTGGTCACCGTCGACGCGGAGGCGGCGCGGCTGCTCGGGCTGCCCGCGGAACCGGTCACCCTCACGGAGGCCCAGGCCCGGGCCCGGCTGCACCCGGTCGACTGGAACGAGATCACCGGGGTGGTCCCGCTGGCGGTCGCCGAGGGCACGCTCGCCGAGGTGCGCATCCGGGTCATGGACGAGCAGGGGAACATCCTGCGGGTCGTCCGCAGCCGGTCGAAGCCGTCGTACGACCCCGAGCGGCAGGCGTACGAGCTGATCGGCACCCTCCAGGAGGTCACCGAGCCCGCCCCGGGCACCCCGGCCGGGCGCAGCGCGGTCACCGGGGACTGGCGGCGTTCACGGGAGGCGTTCCTGCTGGACGCGGGCCGGGCGCTGGCGGAGGCCCGGTCGACGGCGGAGGTGCTGCGCGTGGCGGGCGGCCTGTCGATGCCGGGCTTCTCCCCGGACGGGCTCGTGGTCTTCGGCGCCGAGGGCGACCAGCTGACGATCACCGGCCAGCACGGGCACGAACCCGCCGACATGAACCCCTTCTCGAACATGCCGCTGACCACCGACTACCCGGCCGCCGAGGTCGCCCGCACCGGACGCGCCGTCTACCTCTCCTCCCCGGAGGAGTACAAGGAGCGCTACCCGGTCACCTGGCCGCTCGCCCGGCCGTTCGGCCGCCGGTCCTGGGCCTTCCTGCCGCTGACGGTCGCCGGGCGCACGATGGGCGCCTGGATGGCCGGTTTCACCTATCCGGTGGCGTTCACCCCGGACGAGCGCGCGGTTCTCACCACGGTCGCCCGGATGCTCGCCCAGGCCCTGTCCCGGGCCGGTGCCGCCGAGGAGGAGCGGGAGCTGACGGAGGGCCTGCAGCGCTCCATGCTGCCCTCGCTCGGCCCCGAGATCCCGGGCCTGCGGGTGGCCGCCCGCTACATCCCGACCGGCGGCGGACTCCAGGTCGGCGGCGACTGGTACGACATGATCCCGCTGCCCTCCGGCCGCTACGCCCTGGTCGTCGGGGACGTCCAGGGCCACGACGTACGGGCCGCCGGGCTGATGGGCCAGCTGCGCATCGCCCTGCGCGCCTACGCCTCCGAGGGCCACCGCCCGGACGCCGTCCTCTCCCGCGCCTCCCGCTTCCTGCACGGCATCACGCACGACGCCCAGGACGACGACACCCCCGACCAGCCGGCCGACCTGCGCTTCGCGACCTGCGTGTACGCGGAGGTCTGCCCGGCGACCGGGATGCTGGAGATCGCCCGCGCCGGGCATCCGGACCCGGCGATCCGGATGGCCGACGGCACGGTGATGGTGCGGCCGACGGCGGGCGGGCTGCCGCTGGGCATCGACCCGGACGCCGACTATCCGACGACCCGGTTCGCCCTCGAACCCGGCGAGACGGTGGTGCTGTGCACCGACGGCCTGATCGAGACCGGCGGGCACGACATGGAGAGCGGCTGGCACCGGCTGCGCGCGATCCTGAAGGAGCACGACGACAACCACGCGGAGGACCAGGGAGGCGACCCCGACCTGGAGTCGCTGGCGGACGCGCTGGTGCAGGGCGTGCACGGGCCGTCCTCGCACCACACCACCGGCCCGCTGGCCGACCGCCGCGAGGACGACATCGCGCTGGTGCTGCTGAACCGGCCGCAGGAGGGCACCGTACGGCCCGCGGTCCGGCGCACCCTGCTGTCGGTGGCCCAGGACGAGCCGGACCGGATCGCCGAAGCCCGCCGGCACCTGCGCGAACTGCTCCACGACTGGGCCTCGCCCGAGCAGGTCGACGCGGCGGTGCTGCTGGTCTCGGAGATGGTCACCAACGTCCTCGTCCACACCGACACCGACGCCCTGCTGCTGGCCGAGGTCACCGGCGAGCCGGGCGCACGCCGGCTCCGGGTCGAGGTCACCGACGCCGGCGACGACCTCCCCCACCGCCGCCGCCCCGGCGAACTCGCCTCCTCCGGCCGCGGCCTGATGCTGATCGAACTACTCGCCGACGCCTGGGGAGTGGACCCGCGGGGCGAGGGCAAGAGCATCTGGTTCGCGCTCTATGAATCGGGAGGTGCGTCGGAGGAGGAGCCGGGGGACGCGTCGGGGGACGAGTCGCAGGGGGCTGGGGAGGGGGTCGCGTAACGCGTTCGTACCTCCTGGACGACCCCGAAGGCGGCGGCGGTCAGCGGTACGGCGAGCAGCATGCCGAGGATCCCCGCGACGGACGCCCCAGCGGTGATGGCGAGCATGACGACCGCCGGATGCATCTGCACGGTCCGGCTCTGGATGACCGGCTGGAGCACATGCCCCTCCAGCACCTGCACGGCGAGCACGACCCCGAGCGCCCACAGCGCGATGACGAAGCCGCGGTCGGCGAGGGCGACCAGGACGGCCACGGCACCCGAGAGGAAGGCGCCGAGGTAGGGGATGTAGGCGCCGACGAAGACCAGTGCGCCGAGCCCGATCGCGCCGGGCACCTGGAGGATCAGCAGACCGACGGTGATGCAGAGGGCGTCGATGAGCGCGATCACCGTGGTCCCCCGCATGAACCCCTCCACCGCCTCGAACGCCCGCCGGGCGACGGCCTCCAGCGTGTCGGCGCTGCCGCCGGGCGCGAGGGCCCGGAGCGTCTCGACGGCCCGGTGGGAGTCGCGCAGGAAGAAGAAGACGAGCAGCAGGGCGAGTACGGCCATGGCGACGCTCTCGGCGGCCACACTGACCCCGCTGATCACATTGGACGCGGCCGTCCCGCCGAACCTGCTCAGCAGCTGACGCGAGTTGGCGGCGAGATTGTCGAGCCCGGTCCCGGCGGCCCCGAAGTGCTGGGAGACCCCCTTGGCGGCATGGCGCAGCGAGGCGATGATCTGGTCCCCGGTGTCGATGAGCGCGGCGACGACGATGTACACGGCACCGCCGACGACGGCCAGGACGGCGACACAGGTCAGCCCGGCCGCGATGGACGGCTGCACCCGCGCCCGCACCAGCTGCCGGTACAACGGCCCGAGCAACGCGGTCCCGAGCAACGCGAGCAGCACCGGCGTGACGGCCGTACGAAACTCCTCGCACAACCGCACCCCGACCCACACCACGCCCGCGACGAGCAACAGCACGACACACCAGGCGGCGATCCGGCGAACGGCCTCGGGCAACAGCTGCACGCGTCCAGCGGATCATGACCGCCGACGGGTGTCCTGCCGTACGGGGCTGGGCGGGTGAGGCCCGCCCAGCCCCGTGGCCCGGTGGTCCGGCGTCAGCCCTGCGGGCCGCTCTCGGTCATCCCGTGCACCGCGGGAATGGTCCCCAGCCGGCCCTTCTGGAAGTCCTCGAAGGCCTGCTGGAGTTCCTCGCGGGTGTTCATGACGAACGGGCCGTAGTGGGCCATGGGCTCACGGATCGGCTGTCCGCCGAGGAGGACGACCTCCAGGTCCGGGGTGTGGCCGTCCTGCTTCTCGTCCGCGCGGACGGTGAGCGAGGACCCGGCACCGAACACCGCGGTCTGGCCGAGGTGGATCGGCCGGCGGTCCGTACCGACGCTGCCGCGCCCCGCGAGGACGTAGGCCAGGCCGTTGAAGTCCGCACGCCAGGGCAGGGTGATCTCCGCGCCCGGAGCGAGGGTCGCGTGGATCATCGTGATCGGCGTGTGCGTGATGCCGGGGCCCTGGTGACCGTCCAGCTCACCCGCGATGACCCGCAGCAGCGCACCGCCGTCGGGGGAGGTGAGCAGCTGCACCTGTCCACCGCGGATGTCCTGGTACCGCGGGGCCATCATCTTGTCCTTGGCGGGCAGGTTCACCCACAGCTGCAGGCCGTGGAAGAGACCTCCGGACATGACGAGGGACTCCGGCGGCGCCTCGATGTGCAGCAGACCCGAGCCCGCCGTCATCCACTGGGTGTCACCGTTGGTGATGGTGCCGCCGCCACCGTTGCTGTCCTGGTGGTCGAAGGTGCCGTCGATGATGTACGTGACGGTCTCGAAGCCACGGTGCGGGTGCCAGGGGGTGCCCTTGGGCTCGCCCGGCGCGTACTCCACCTCGCCCATCTGGTCCATCATGATGAACGGGTCGAGGTGACGGTAGTTGATCCCGGCGAACGCCCGGCGCACCGGGAATCCCTCACCCTCGAAACCGCTCGGCGCGGTCGTCACGGCCAGCACGGGGCGTGCCACGGCGTCGGCCGGCGCGGTCACGCGGGGCAGCGTCAACGGGTTCTCGACGGTCACTGCAGGCATGGTCGGTACCTCCTTGTGTGCCCACTTTAGTTGAGCGTTGAACTTTCTGCCACCCCCAACAGAGAGAGCCCGGAGGGAATTCCCTCCGGGCTCCGGGCGCCGGACGTCAGCCGAAGGCGAAGAGCACGGCGAACACGGCCGCCCCCGCTCCGCCCACCAGAACCGGAATCCCGAACACCAGCAGCAGCACGACACCGAAGACGAGCAGCCCGGACACGTGGCGCCGCACGAGGGCGTCCTCGACGCTCTCCACGTACGACGACTCCAGCCGCCCCTCCGCCACGACCCCCCGCGTGCGCAGTACCCACACCGCGCGCAGCGACCGCCGGCCGCCCAGCGCGGCCATGCCACCACAGGCGAGGAGGGCGGGGGCGCAGAACCGGACCACGACGGCCACCACACCTCCGGCGACCCCCAGCACGCAGGCCGCCGACGCGAAGAGGCCGCCGCCGGCCCACCACATCCGGCGCCTGCGCACCGCGGGCGAGGCGTCGGTCGACGTCACGCGGGCACCGTAGGTCGAACCGCCGGCCGGAAGGGAGGGTTCAGCCGCCGTACATCCGGCGCATCGCGAAGTCGACCATCTGCTCGACCGCCTTCGCGTCGAACACCATCCGGTGCTCGCCCTCCATGTCCAGGACGAAGCCGTAGCCGGTCGGCAGCAGGTCGATCACCTCGGCGCCGGTGATCACGAAGTACTTGGACTCCTTGCCCGCGTACCGGCGCAGCTCCTTCAGCGAGGTGAACATCGGGATCACCGGCTGCTGGGTGTTGTGCAGGGCGAGGAAGCCGGGGGTGTCGCCGCGCGGGCAGTACACCTTCGACGTGGCGAAGATCTGCTGGAAGTCCTCGGCGGCCATCTGCCCGGTGGTGAAGGCCCGCACCGCGTCCGCGAGCGAGGGCGGGGACGGCTCCGGGTAGAGCGGCGGCTGCTGCCCGTACCCGCCGACACCGCCCGGCATCTGCTGCTGCGGCGGGGCGTACTGCTGCTGAGCGGCGCCCCCGTCCATGGGCTGGCCGTATCCGTACATGAGCGACAGCGTACCGAGGGGAAGCCGGACAAGGGCGCCCGGGAGAATTTATGTAGCGACCGCTAGAGAATACTGCTACGGTTTTCTTTATCGACCGATACAGATAGCGCGCACTCGGGAGTACGTCATGCCCGGCACCGGCACCGCTTCCCACCCCACCCTGCTCCTCGCCCACGGCGCGGACGGCTCCCTCTCGGCCGACTACGGCACGACGAGAGATCACTTGGCGGCCCGGTTCACCCTGATCGGCGCCAACCACCCGAACTCGGACACCACTCCACGCGCGACCGCCGCGCTCCACCTCGACCAGCCGGCCGACCAGTTGACGGCGGCGGCCGACGCGGCCGGGATACGGCGGTTCGCCCTCTCGGGATGTTCGCTGGGCGGCACGGTGGCGATCCGGCCGGCCGCGCAGCATCCGGAGCAGGTGACCTCCCTGATACCGACCGCACCCTTCGCCCGGAGACCGGAGCTGGCGAGCCGGGACCGAGTGGAGACCGAGTAGACCCTTCTCACACTTGAACGGGTAGGGGTTGCGCCTTATTACCGGCGGGTAGCATCATCGTAGCTACTTGTTGGTATGTGAATTAGGTTGCGAGGAGTCAGTGCCTCGCCGATCCCTCTACGGAGCCGTGGCCATGGGGCACTACAAGTCGAATCTCCGCGACATCGAGTTCAACCTCTTCGAAGTACTGGGGCGCGACAAGGTGTACGGCACCGGCCCGTTCGAGGAGATGGACGTCGACACCGCCAAGAGCGTCCTGGAGGAGCTGACCCGCCTCTCCGAGAACGAGCTGGCCGAGTCCTTCGCCGACGCCGACCGCAACCCGCCGGTCTTCGACCCCGAGACCAACACCGCGCCCGTCCCGGCGTCCTTCAAGAAGAGCTACCAGGCCTTCATGGACTCCGAGTACTGGCGGCTCGGCCTGCCCGAGGAGATCGGCGGCACCACCTCGCCGCGCTCCCTGATCTGGGCCTACGCCGAGCTGATCCTGGGCGCCAACCCGGCCGTGTGGATGTACTCCTCGGGCCCGGCGTTCGCCGGCATCCTCTTCGAGGAGGGCAACGAGGTCCAGAAGCACATCGCCTCGATCGCCGTGGAGAAGCAGTGGGGCTCCACCATGGTGCTCACCGAGCCCGACGCGGGCTCCGACGTGGGCGCCGGCCGCACGAAGGCGGTCCAGCAGGAGGACGGCTCCTGGCACATCGAGGGCGTGAAGCGCTTCATCACCTCCGGTGAGCACGACATGTCGGAGAACATCCTCCACTACGTCCTCGCCCGCCCCGAGGGCGCCGGCCCCGGCACCAAGGGCCTGTCCCTCTTCCTCGTCCCGAAGTACGAGTTCGACTTCGAGACCGGCGAGCTGGGCGAGCGCAACGGCGTCTACGCCACCAACGTCGAGCACAAGATGGGCCTGAAGGCCTCCAACACCTGCGAGATGACCTTCGGCGACCAGCACCCCGCCAAGGGCTGGCTCATCGGTGACAAGCACGAGGGCATCCGCCAGATGTTCCGCATCATCGAGTTCGCCCGCATGATGGTCGGCACGAAGGCGATCTCCACGCTGTCCACGGGCTACCTGAACGCGCTGGAGTACGCCAAGGAGCGCGTCCAGGGTCCCGACCTCGCGCAGTTCATGGACAAGTCCGCGCCCAAGGTCACCATCACCCACCACCCGGACGTGCGCCGCTCGCTGATGACGCAGAAGGCGTACGCGGAGGGCATGCGCGCCCTGGTGCTGTACACCGCCTCGGTCCAGGACGCCATCCAGCTCAAGGAGGCGGCCGGCGAGGACGCCTCCGCCGAGCACGCGCTCAACGACCTGCTGCTGCCCATCGTCAAGGGCTACGGCTCCGAGAAGGGCTACGAGCAGCTGGCCCAGTCGCTGCAGACCTTCGGCGGCTCCGGCTTCCTGCAGGAGTACCCGATCGAGCAGTACATCCGGGACTCCAAGATCGACACCCTGTACGAGGGCACCACGGCGATCCAGGGCCAGGACTTCTTCTTCCGGAAGATCGTCCGCAACCAGGGCGCCGCGCTGAACGCCCTCGCCGAGGACATCAAGAAGTTCCTGGCGCTCGGCACCGGCGGCGAGGAGCTGGCCGGCGCCCGTGAGCACCTGGCCAAGGCGGCCGTGGAGCTGGAGGCGATCGTCGGTGTGATGCTGACCGACCTCGCGGCCACCGAGCAGGACACCAAGAACATCTACAAGGTGGGCCTGAACACCACCCGCCTGCTGCTGGCCTCCGGTGACGTCGTCGTCGGCTACCTGCTGCTCAAGGGCGCCGCGGTCGCCGCCGAGAAGCTGGCCACGGCCTCGGCGAAGGACCAGGCGTTCTACACCGGCAAGATCGCCGCGGCGAAGTTCTTCGCGGCGAACGTGCTGCCGGGCGTCACCCTGGCCCGCAAGGTCGCCGGAAACGTCGAGCTGGACCTGATGGAGCTGGACGAGGCCGCGTTCTAGTCCGTCTTACGAGCCGCCGATCCGGTCCCACGGGCTCGCTCCCTTTTCGGGGAGCGAGCCCGTGCACGTCGTTAAGGTGAATCCATGAGCGCACCAGCCCGCTTCGACCGCGGCCACACCGACGACCTGATGTCCTTCCTGGCGGCCGGACCGTCGCCGTACCACGCGGTGGCCACCACCGCGGAGCGGCTGGAGAAGGCGGGCTTCCGGCAGGTCGCGGAGACGGACGCCTGGGACGGGACGAGCGGCGGCAAGTACGTGCTGCGCGGCGGCGCGATCGTCGCCTGGTACGTCCCCGAGGGCGCCGAACCGCACACCCCCTTCCACATCATCGGCGCGCACACCGACTCCCCCAACCTGCGGGTCAAGCCGCGGCCGGACAGCGGGGCCCACGGCTGGCGCCAGGTCGCCGTGGAGATCTACGGCGGCCCGCTGATGAACTCCTGGCTGGACCGGGACCTGGGCCTGGCCGGCCGGCTGACCCTGCGCGACGGTTCCTCGGTCCTGGTGAACGTGGACCGCCCGCTGCTGCGCGTCCCCCAGCTGGCGATCCACCTGGACCGCTCGGTCTCCTCGGAGGGCCTGAAACTCGACAAGCAGCGCCACCTCCAGCCGGTGTGGGGCCTCGGCAACGACGTGACGGAGGGCGACCTGATCGCCTTCCTGGAGCAGGAGGCGGGGCTCGCGGCCGGCTCGGTGGCGGGCTGGGACCTGATGGTGCATCCGGTGGAGCCGCCGACCTACCTCGGCCGGGACCGGGAGCTGGTCGCCGGGCCCCGCATGGACAACCTGCTGTCGGTGCACGCCGGCACGGCCGCCCTGGCCGCCGTCGCGACCTCCGGCGCCCCGCTCACCCGCATCCCCGTGCTGGCCGCGTTCGACCACGAGGAGAACGGCTCCCAGTCGGACACCGGCGCCGACGGCCCGCTGCTCGGCTCCGTCCTGGAGCGCTCGGTCTTCGCACGCGGCGGCTCCTACGAGGACCGGGCCCGCGCCTTCGCCGCCACGGTCTGCCTGTCCTCCGACACGGGCCACGCCGTCCACCCCAACTACGCCGAGCGCCACGACCCCACCCATCACCCCCGGGTCAACGGCGGCCCCATCCTCAAGGTCAACGTCAACAACCGCTATGCGACGGACGGTTCGGGCCGGGCGATCTTCACGGCGGCCTGCGAGAAGGCGAACGTCCCCTTCCAGTCCTTCGTCTCCAACAACTCCATGCCGTGCGGCACCACGATCGGCCCCATCACCGCGGCCCGGCACGGCATCCGCACGGTCGACATCGGCGTCGCGATCCTCTCGATGCACAGCGCCCGCGAACTGTGCGGAGCCGACGACCCGTTCCTACTGGCGAACGCCCTCACGGCCTTCCTGGAGGGCTAGTTCGCGAACCGCGGGGTACCCGGCCGGCACCGGAGATTCCGGAACCGGAAAGGGAGGCGAATTCCCATGGGGCTCGGCGGATGCATCATCCTCCTCGCTGCGGGGGCCATCCTGACGTTCGCGACCGACTGGCACATGAAGGGCGTCAACCTCCCGGTCGTCGGGCTGATCCTGATGGCCGTGGGACTGATCGGCGTCGTGACGTTCACGGGGATCGCGCGTCGTCGGCGGGTCGTGGTCCCGCCGACGACACCGATGGTGGAGGAGGAACCCCGCCGCCACCACCATGTCGGCGGCTACCACGACGGCTACGGCGTCTGACGGCAACGCCCGGCTACTGCTCGTCCATCCCGGCCAGGACGAGCGGCAGCCGCTCCGCCCCGCCCGCTATGAGCCGGACCGGAACACCCCAGTCCTGCTGATGGACATGGCAGGCGGGGTACTCGTTGGCCACATCGTCGTCGCAGCTCGCCGCCATCGCCGAGACGTGCAACACCCCTTCCGGCACGGCGGGGTTCAGCTCCAGCTCACGCCCGAGGTCCGTGTCCGCGCCCTCTCCCTTGAGCAGCAGCTCGGGCGGGGTCGAGGAGACCAGCAGACGGGTGGACGGACCGTACCGCGTGTCCAGCTTCTGGCCCGCGGGGGCCTGGAAGATGACGTCCAGGCGGAGGCGGCCGGGAGCCACCTCGGTCGCCGCGCGCTGGGTGCGGTGGGCGACCGACTCCACCCGCACCGCCTCCTCCGGCAGCCGCAGCCGGGTCAGCCGGTGCCGGGCCGACTCCACGACCACGATGTCCTCGCCGACGAGCACGGCGTCACTGGGCTCACGCAGATCGGTGGCGAGCGTGGTGACCTCACCGGTCGCGGGGTCGTAGCGGCGCAGGGCGTGGTTGTAGGTGTCGGCGACCGCGACCGAGCCGTCCGGCAGGGCGGTGACCCCCAGCGGGTGCTGGAACAGGGCCTGCCCGGCGGCGCCGTCCCGGTGGCCGAAGTCGAACAGGCCGGTGCCGACGGCGGTGTGGACATGTCCGTCCGGGTCCACCCAGCGCAGCGCCGAGGTCTCGGAGTCGGCCAGCCACAGCCGCTCGGCGGTGGCCGCGAGGCCGGAGGGCTGGGCGAACCAGGCCTCGGCGCCGGGGCCGTCCACCAGGCCCTCGTTGGTGGTGCCCGCCGCCACGGCTACGGTCCGCGCGGCCGGGTCGTACGTCCACAGCTGGTGCACACCGGCCATGGCGATCCACACCTTGCCGCCGAAGACCGCTACGTCCCACGGGGAGGACAGGTCCACCTCGCGGGCCGGACCGGAGGTGGCCGACCCCTGCCACCACTGCCGGCCGGTGCCGGCCAGGGTGGTCACCGTGCCCGTGGCGAGGTCGAGGCGGCGCAGGGCGTGGTTGACGGTGTCGGCCACGACCACCGAGCCGTCGTCGAGGAGGGCGAGGCCCTGCGGCTCGTTGAAGGACGCCTCCTCGGGGCCGCCGTCCGTGAAGCCGCGCACGCCGGAGCCGATGCGCCGTACGACGGTCTCGGCGTCCTCGGCCAGCTCCACCAGCTGGTGCCGGGTGGTGTCGCTGACCAGCACATGCCCCGCCGGCAGCAGCAGCGCCTTGCCCGGGAAGCGCAGGGTCGTCGGCTCCGGCTCCGGCGGCACGTACGGTCCGTCGCCGCGGCGCAGGGTGCCCTTCGCCTCGTGCTCGGCCTCCAGCTCCTCGACCAGCCGCTCGATCGCGTGCGCGTGCCCCTCGCCCGCGTGCTGGGCGACGACGTACCCCTCCGGGTCGATGACGACCAGCGTCGGCCACGCACGCACCGCGTACTGCTTCCAGGTGGCCAGCTCCGGGTCGTCCAGCACCGGGTGCTCCACGCCGTAGCGCTCGACCGCGTCCACGACCGCCTGATGCTCCGCCTCGTGCACGAACTTCGGCGAGTGCACCCCGGTGATCACCACCGTGTCCCGGTGCTTCTCCTCCAGCTCGCGCAGCTCGTCCAGCACGTGCAGGCAGTTGATGCAGCAGAAGGTCCAAAAATCCAAGATCAATATGCGACCTCGGAAATCGGCGAGCTTCAGATCCTTGCCGCCCGTGTTCAGCCAGCCGCCCTTGCCGATCAGCTCGGGGGCGCGGACACGGGCTCGGCGGGGTGCGGAGTCGGTCATGCCCCCAAGACTGCCACCCGGCTCCGACACCCGCTGAAGCGCCTGTGGATAACTCCGCCCGGCTCCTTCCGGTGGTGGGTCAGATCAGGGCGTGGCCGGTGGTGACGTCCACGTGATCGGGCACCTCCTCGTGCCGGTCGCCGACCGAGAGGGTGCCGGTGGGCTCGAAGAGGAGGACTTCGGCGCGCCGGGGCGCGGACGGCTTGTGATAGACGCCGCGCGGGACGGTGAACACCGATCCCTTGGTCAGGACGACCGTGCGCTCACCGGCCGGCTCGCGCAGGCCGATGTGCACCTCGCCGTCGAGAACCAGGAAGAACTCGTCGGTGTCCTCGTGCACATGCCACACGTGCTCGCCCTCGAACTTGGCGAGACGGACGTCGTAGTCGTTGACGGCGGCGACGATGCGGGGGCTCCAGCACTCGTCGAAGGAGGCGAGGGCCTTGTCCAGGGAGATGGGTTCCATGGGTTCAATCGTCGGGGGCGACGAGGCGGCCGGCGAGTGCTAGGAATAGCACATGCCGCAAGGATCCTCTCACCGTGTCGTGCTGCTGGTCGACGAGAACTCCAACCCCTTCGAGATGAGCTGCGCCATCGAGATCTTCGGGCTGCCCCGGCCCGAACTGGGCCGGGAGCTGTACGACTTCCAGCTCTGCGCGGCCGGTCCGCGGACCCGGATGCGGGACGGTTTCTTCACGCTCAGCGGGGTCGCCGGACTGGAGGCCGCCGAGGACGCCGACACGCTGATCGTGCCGAACCGGCCCGACACCGAGGTCCCGCGCGCGGAGCGTGTGCTGGATGTCGTACGCCGGGCACACGCGCGTGGCGCCCGGCTCGTCGGGTTCTGCTCCGGCGCGTTCACGATCGCGGAAGCCGGGCTGCTGGACGGGCGCCGGGCGGCCTGCCACTGGATGTGGGAACAGGGCTTCCGCGAACGCTTCCCGAAGGTACGGCTGGAGCCGGACGTGCTCTTCGTGGACGACGGCGACATCCTCACCGCCTCCGGCAGCGCCTCGGCGCTCGACCTGGGCCTGCACATCGTGCGCCGGGACCACGGCGCGGAGATCGCCAACCACGTCTCCCGGCGCCTCGTCTTCGCCGCCCACCGGGACGGCGGCCAGCGGCAGTTCGTCGAGCGCCCGCTGCCCCACGTGCCCGACGAGTCGCTCGGCCCGCTGCTCGCCTGGGCGCAGGAACGGCTGGACGCGCCGCTGACCGTGGCCGGCCTCGCCGCCCGCGCGGCCGTCAGCCCCGCCACACTGCACCGCCGCTTCCGCGCCCAGCTGGGCACGACCCCGCTGGCCTGGCTCACCGGAGAGCGGGTGGCGCTGGCCTGCCGGCTGATCGAGCGGGGCGAGGAGCGCCTGGACGTCGTCGCGGCCCGCAGCGGCCTGGGCACGGCGGCCAATCTGCGGGACCGGCTGCGCCGGGAGACAGGGCTGAGCCCGTCGGCGTACCGCAGGCGCTTCGGCCCGGCGGGCCGGTGACGGCCGATGGACGGTCACGACCGATGGACGGCCGATGGACGGCCGATGGACGGTGATGATCGGCGAACGGCGGGGAACGGTACCCGCATGAGATTCCACGTACGCGACCGGCTCCTCGGCATCGGTGAGGACTACTGGATCGAGGACGAGCACGGCCGCAAGGTGTACCTCGTCGACGGCAAGGCGATGCGGCTGCGGGACACCTTCGAGCTGAAGGACGCCCACGGCCGCGTCCTGATCGACATCCACCAGAAGATGTTCGCCCTGCGCGACACGATGGTGATCGAGCGGGACGGCGAGGGCCTGGCCAGGATCAGGCGCAAGCGGCTGTCCCTGCTGCGCAACCACTACCGGGTCACCCTGGCGGACGGCACCGAACTGGACGTCAGCGGAAAGATCATGGACCGCGAGTTCGTCGTCGAGTACGACGGCGAACTCCTCGCGGTGATCTCCCGCCGCTGGCTGCACCTGCGCGAGACCTACGGCGTCGACGTCGTACGGGAGGACGCGGACCCGGCGCTGCTCATCGCGGTGGCGGTGTGCGTGATCCACCTGGCGGAGAAGGAGCGGGAGAGGGAGCGGGAGGAGGACTGACGGCGGACTACCGGGGCGGTCGCAGCCCGAGCACCCGGTCCTTCAGGGCCGGGAACTGCTCACGGGTGGCCGCCACCTTCGCCGGGTCGAAGTCGACGGTGAGGACCTCCTCGTCCGGGCCCGCCTCGGCGAGCACCTCGCCCCACGGATCCACCACGATCGAGTGACCCGCCTGCGGAACTCCCGCGTGGGCCCCGGCCGTTCCACAGGCGAGCACGAACGCCTGGTTCTCCACCGCCCGCGCCTGAGCCAGCAGCGTCCAGTGCGCACGCCGCCGCTCGGGCCAGCCCGCGGGGAGTACGAGGGTCTCGGCGCCGGCGTCGACAAGTCCGCGGAAGAGTTCGGGGAAACGGAGGTCGTAACAGGTGGCCAGGCCCAGCGTGGTCCCGGGCAGCCGGACCGTCACCAGCTCCTGCCCCGCGCCCATCAGCACGGCCTCGCCCTTGTCGAAGCCGAAGCGGTGGATCTTGCGGTAGGCGGCGGCCAGCTCACCGGAGGGGGAGAAGACGAGAGAGGTGTTGTAGAGCGGCCCGTCGGGGTCTCGCTCCGGAATCGATCCCGCGTGCAGCCACACACCCGCGTCACTCGCGGCCTTGGCCATGACCTCGTACGTCGGCCCGTCGAGCGGCTCGGCCTCGCGGCCGAACTCCTCGTAGGCGAAGGCTCCGATGGTCCACAGTTCGGGCAGGACGACGAGATCGGCCCCGGCCTGCCGGCGGACCAGTGCGGCCACCCGCTGCCGCCGGGAGTCGACCGATTCGTCCTCGTTCACGGCGATCTGGATCAGCGAGGCGCGCACACTACCACCGTCCTGGCATTCGAGTCGTCCACACAGGCCTACGATCGTCACACGAAAGCACTGCCGGGCTGCCTGAAGGCAGCGTAACTTAGCCACTCAGACACCCGCCGCCGTGCCGCCGCCACCCGCTGGCAACGCCGCCACAACCTGCCCGTGTACCGACCGCCGAGGGGTCCCGTTCCGTGAGTCTGCATCCCACCCTCCAGCCCTACGCCGACGCCTGGACGCACTCCATCGAAGCGATATCCGAGATGGCCCAGTCGCTCGTCGAGGGCGAGTGGAACCGGCGGACGCCCTGCCCGGGTTGGTCGGTGCGCGATGTCGTGTCCCACGTGATCGGCATGGACTGCGAGATGCTCGGCGACCCGCGCCCGATCCACTCGCTGCCGCGCGACCTCTTCCACGTCAGGACCGAGCACCAGCGCTACATGGAGATGCAGGTCGACAGCCGCCGGCATCACACCGGGCCGGAGATGACGGCCGAGCTGGAGTACACGGTCATCCGCCGCAACCGCCAGCTGCGCAACGAGTCCCGCGACCCCGGCACCACGGTGCGCGGCCCGCTCGGCAAGGACATCACCCTGGAAGAGGCCTACCGCACCCGGGCCTTCGACGTCTGGGTGCACGAACAGGACCTGCGTACGGCCCTGGGCCGCCCCGGCAACCTCGACTCACCCGGCGCCCACGTGGTCCGCGACCTCCTCCTCGAAGCACTCCCCAAGGTCGTGGCGAAGGACGCGAACGCCCCGCGCAGCTCGGCGATCGTCTTCGACGTGCACGGCCCGGTCGAATTCCTCCGCACGATCCGCGTCGACATCCAGGGCCGAGGCACCCTGGAAACCGCCCCGGCCCTCGGCCCCGCCGCCACCCTCACCCTCGACTGGGAAACCTACGTCCGCCTCGCCTGCGGCCGCGTCACCCCGGAAGCGGCAGCAGACCGAGTGAAGACAGAGGGCGACCCGGAACTGACGGCAGCGATCCTCCGGAACTTCGCGGTCACGCCGTAGGGACGGTAGGGGGTTACACCTGTTGGGCGGCGTGGGCCGCAGCGTGGGAGAGCCGGGCGGAGCTAAGCCGCAGGCACGTGCACCGTTTCCACCCGGCTCGCAACCAACCGCTCACGCTCACGCCGGGCGGCCCGCCCACGAAGCCGCAGGATCTGGCTCACGCCCAGCGCCTGCAGCACGAACACCGCCGAGAACGCGACGCCGTAATCGTCGCCGGTGGCGTCCAGCAGCACCCCGATCGCGAACAACGTCGTCATCGAGGCGATGAACCCACCCATGTTGGTGATCCCCGACGCCGTCCCCTGCCGCTCGGGCGGATTGGCCGGCCGCGCGAAATCGAAGCCGAGCATCGACGCCGGCCCACACGCCCCGAGCACGACACACAGCACCACCAGCAGCCACATCGGCGCATGCGCACCCGGATACACCAGCGTCGAAGCCCACAGCACCGCCGTCGCCCCCACCGTCCCGAGCGCCAGCGGCAGCCGCGCCGCATGGTGCCGGGCGACGATCTGGCCGTAGACGAGCCCGATCACCATGTTGGCCAGCACGACCAGCGTGAGCATTTCACCGGCCGTGGCCCGGCTGAGCCCCTGCGCCTGGACCAGGAACGGCATGCCCCACAGCAGCAGGAACACCATCGCCGGGAACTGGGTGGTGAAGTGCACCCACAGCCCGAGCCGCGTCCCCGGCTCCCGCCAGGCCGCCGCGATCTGCCGCCGTACATACGCCGCGCCCTGATGCGGGGACGGCTCCGGCTCGTACCCCTCGGGGTGGTCCTTCAGGAACAGCATCGTCAGCACCAGCACCACGACCCCCGCGAGCGCGCTGCCCGCGAACGCCGGGGTCCAGCCGATGCCGTGCAGCAGCTGGGCGATGACCAGGGTGGAGACCAGGTTGCCCGCCATGCCGACCAGCCCCGCGAACTGCGCGACCAGCGGCCCGCGCCGCGCCGGGAACCAGCGGGTGCCGAGCCGCAGCACGCTGATGAAGGTCATCGCGTCCCCGCAGCCCAGCAGGGCCCGCGAGGCGAGCGCGGTGCCGTACGACGGTGAGAAGGCGAAGCCGAGCTGTCCGGCCGTGAACAGCACGGCGCCGATGCTCAGCACCTTCTTGGTGCCGAGCCGGTCGACCAGCAGCCCGACGGGTATCTGCATCCCGGCGTAGACCAGCAGCTGGAGTATGGAGAACGTGGACAGCGCGGAGGCGTTGACGTGGAAGCGGTCGGCCGCGTCCAGGCCCGCGACGCCCAGTGACGTACGGAAGATGACGGCGACGAAGTAGACGGCGACGCCTATGGACCACACGGTGACGGCGCGTCGGCCGCCCGGTGGGTCACCCGGGAGGGTGGCCTTGCTGGTCGTGGCGCTCATCGCACCTCACCCCGCGCGAGGTGCGAGAACCAGCTCACGTGCCGGTGCACGACCCCGACGGCCGCGTCCGCGTCCCCGGCGCGCAGCGCGTCCAGGATCTCCTCGTGCTCGGTGAGTGTCTTGGCGATCCGGTCCGGGTGCGAGTGCATGACGGCGACGCCCATCCGCAGCTGACGGTCGCGCAGTTGGTCGTAGAGCCGGGACAGGATCTCGTTGCCGCCGCTGCGCACGATCTCGGCGTGGAAGGCGCGGTCGGTCACCGCGGCCGCGGCCAGATCACCGGCCGCCGCCTGCGCCTTCTGCTGCTCCAGCAGCTCGGCCAGCCGCTCCAGCAGACCCGGCGGTGCGGGTACGGCCTTGCGCGCGGCGTGCTCCTCGACCAGCTGCCGGGTCTCCACGACGTCGGCGATCTCCTGCGCGGAGACGGGCAGCACGAGGGCGCCCTTCTTCGGGTAGAGCCGGATCAGGCCCTCGACCTCCAGCCGCAGCAGCGCCTCACGCACAGGAGTGCGCGAGACCCCGACGGCCTCGGCCAGCTCGCCCTCGGTGAGCAGGGTCCCACCCTCGTAACGGCGGTCGAGCACGCCCTGTTTGACATGGGTGTAGACACGGTCGGCGGCAGGCGGCTGCTTCATCGACTGGCTCGTCGGCTGATTCGTCGGCTCGTTCATCGGCTGGTTCATCGAAGGGGCGGGCTGCTGGACGGCCGTTTTCATGCCCACAGGATAGATACAACACGTACGCATGCGGGGGAGGCGTCCATCATGCGGACGTGACCGAAGTCACCTCCAGCAATCGCACAACCCTCTGTGCTACTTACGTGTCAGACATGTGCGGCCCCCTGCTCTTGCCACCTCAACTCGGCCGCACTTCAGGGGCATTCAAGACAATCGGGGTACTTCACTTTGATTACCGGCATTCACGGCACCCGCAGGACCCGTATCCGCAGAGGCGCCGCCGTCGCCGTCACCTCCGGCGCGCTGCTCGCGACCGGTGCCCTCACCGCGGTGCCCGCGCAGGCCGTCACGGCACCCTCGATCGTGGCCAAGGGCGGCTACGTGATGAACAACGCGAACGGCGCGACGCTGTACAACAAGACGGCGGACACCCGACGCTCCACCGGCTCCACCACCAAGATCATGACCGCCAAGGTCGTGCTCGCGCAGTCGAACCTCAACCTCGACCGCAAGGTGACGATCCAGAAGATCTACAGCGACTACGTCGTCAAGAACAACGCCTCCCAGGCGCACCTGATCGTCGGCGACAAGGTCACCGTCCGCCAGCTGCTCTACGGCCTGATGCTGCCGTCCGGCTGCGACGCCGCCTACGCGCTCGCCGACACCTACGGCTCCGGCACCACCCGTGACGCGCGCGTGAAGAACTTCATCGGCAAGATGAACGCCGCCGCCAGCAGCCTGGGTCTGAAGAACACCCACTTCGACTCGTTCGACGGCATCGGCAACGGCAACAACTACTCGACGCCGCGCGACCTGACGAAGATCGCCAGCAGCGCGATGAAGAACTCCACGTTCCGCGCGATCGTCAAGACGAAGTCGTACACCGCGAAGACGATCACCAAGACGAACACCATCCGCACGATGACCCCCTGGACCAACACCAACACGCTGCTCTCCAGCTACAGCGGCGCCATCGGCGTGAAGACCGGCTCCGGCCCCGAGGCCGGTGCGTGCCTCGTCTTCGCCGCCACCCGCAACGGCAAGACGGTCATCGGCACGGTCCTCGCGTCCACCTCGTACGCGCAGCGCGCCACGGACGCCACGAAGCTCCTCAACTACGGCTTCGCCAGGCTCGGCTGACGCCACCCCAGTCCCCCTTCCACGGGCCCGTCGCGGTAAGCGGCGGGCCCGTTGTCGTTCCCCGGTGCGGCCGTCGGACGGGCTCCCACGATGAAGTGAATGGTGCTAGTGTCATTGGCACCATGCTGCTGCGTCTGGACAAGACCGACACCCGCCCCCTGCACGAGCAGGTCGCGGCGGCGATCCGGCGGGCCGTCGCCGAGGGCGAGTGCCGCGCCGGCGACCGGCTGCCCTCCGCCCGCGACCTCTCCGACGCCCTGGACATCAACGTCAACACCGTCCTGCGCGGCCTGCGCGAACTGCGGGACGAAGGACTGCTGGAGTTCCGCCGGGGCCGCGGGATCACCGTCGCCGAGGGGGCCGCCCGGCGTTCCGGACTGCAGATCAGGGTGCGCGAGCTGGTCGCGGAGGCATCCCGGCTCGGCTACAGCCGCACCGACCTCATCGACATGATCCGGGGGATCTCATGACGGACGCGGACGCCAGGAAACAGAGGGGCGGGCGGACCGCTCGCTGGGACACCGCAAGGCGGGGGACCGCGAGATGGGGAACCGCGGGGTGGGTCGCGGCCGTCACCGCGCTGCTCGTCGGCCTCCCCTGGGCCGCGCACAGCCGGCTTCCGGACCGGCTGGCCACCCACTGGAGCGGCGGCGACACCCCGGACGGCTCGATGCCCCTGTGGGCGAACTCCCTCCTCCCGGCCGGGATCTGGCTGCTGATCTCCCTCGCGGTGTCCGTGCGCCGGCGCCGCTCCTGGCCGACCGCGCGCCCCTGGCGGGCGATCGCACTGGCACCCACGGGCGTGGTCCTCGTCGGCGCGCAGGCCTCCATCGTCCTGGCGAACCTCGACCACACGGACTGGCACCAGGCCCGCCAGCCGGCCTGGGTCGTCGCGCTGATCCTGGCCCTGACGGCGGCCGCGCTGGTCCTCGCCTGGCGGATGACCGTCCGCACCACCTCCACCAAGCCCGCCACCGCACCTCCCGAGCTGGACCTGCCCGAGGGCGAGCGACTGGTCTGGTTCTCGCACGCCGCCAACCCCTGGCTGCAACTGCTGTCGGCGGCGGCCGGCCTGATCGCCGTCGTCGCGCTGGTGGCCCTGGCCGTCGGCCTGGCCGACCCCGCCGTGCTGTGGCCGGTGTGCACGGTCGGCGGTGTCGCCGCCCTCACCGGCGCCGTCTTCTCCTCTCTCCGGGCGAAGGTGTCGGACGCGGGCCTGGAGGTGGCGTTCGGGCCGCTCGGCTGGCCGGCCCGCCGCTGGTCCCCGGCCGCCATCGAGTCCGCGCACGCCGAGCAGCGGCTGCCCTCCCAGGTCGGCGGCTGGGGCTACCGGCTCAGCGGCCTCGGCACGACGGTCATGCTCCGCGCCGGGGACTGCCTGGTCGTACGCCCCCGGGGCCGCCGTAGCGACTTCGCCTTCAGCGTGGACGACGCCGAACGGGGCGCGGCCCTGCTGAACGCACTCCGCCGACGCGACTGAGCCGCCGTGGACACCCAGGAGAAGGATGGTGGGGGAGCCGGGGAGGGCCGGGCGGGGCCCTGGGACACGGCCGCCCCGTTGGTCCGGGCCGCGCAGGACGGAGACGCCCTGGCGATGGACGAACTGCTGAACCTCATCACGCCGTACGTGACCCGGCTGTGCCGCCCGCTCGCCCCGCACGACGTGGCCGACGCCGTCCAGGAATCGCTGCTCGCGGTCTTCAGGGGGCTGGGCACCCTGCGCGATCCTCAGGCTTTCTACGGCTGGGTCCGCACGGCCACCGTGCGCGAGGCGGTACGGATCGCCCGCCGCACGTCCGCCGAGGAACCGGCCGACCCCGCCGACCTGGCCCGTCTCGGCGGACTGGGCACCCACGCCGACGGGGACCTGCCGGCCGACGTACGGGACGTACTGGCCCGGCTGCCCGTCCGGCATCGCGCCGTCCTGGTCCTGCGCGAACTCGAGGGCCTGGACGAGGCCACCGTCGCCGCGCTGCTCGGGGTGCCGCAGGGCACCGTCAAGTCCCGGCTGCACCGGGCCCGTTCCTCGTTCCGGAAGGCATGGTCACGATGAGTTCCTCCGATCCCGTACGTCGACTGCGGGTGCTGGCGGCAGGTCTGCGCGCCGGTATGTACGCCGAGGACCATCTGGCGCTGCCCTACGACCGGGTCTGGGCGGTGATCGCGGACCTCCAGTCGGAACTGCCCCATCTGGTGCCGTTCCTACGGGAGTTCCGCGTGTCGCCCGGTGACGCGGACCGCAAACAGGCGCTGGCTGTGGGCCGTTCGGGCCTGACGGAGGCCTTCGAGGTGCGACTCGCCCCCGGCTGGTGCCTGATGCAGTCCCGCTTGACCGTCGGCGGCATGGCCGCCGTCCCCGAGGCCGGCGGCACCCGCTTCGCCGTCCTCGGTGCCACCCGCCCCACCGTCTTGCGCCCCGTCCAGTGGCTCTACGGCCGGCGGCTCGGCGAACGACGCGGCCGAGCATTCGTCGACCGCGTCGCCGGGCGGGCGGCGCTCCGCTAGATCCGGATGTGTCCTAGAAGCTGCCGAAGCCTGACTGTTTCTGGAGTTTGAAGAGTTCGCGCACTGCCGCCGCCACCTCCTCCGGCCGCTCCTGCGGCAGATAGTGCCCCGCCCCTTCCACCAGCCGTACACGCAGCTCGTCGGCGTACGGCTCCGCGCCCGCCAGCATCGACGGTACGACGACGTTGTCCCGCTCACCGCCGAGCAGCAGCGTCGGCACGGTCAGCCGGTGCCTCCGCCAGGTGCCTCGCACCAGCGCCGGGATATCGTGCAGGACGTACTGCCAGAACATCGACTGCGCTGCGGCGGCGCTCACCGAGGTCGCGGCGCCGTACTCGGCCAGCTCGAACGGCGACCACACGGCCGGGTCGGCAGCCTGGTGGCGCAGCAGGAACCGAGTGAAGCCGGGCAGGTGCCGAAGGACGGCCCTGCCGGGCACCGGGTACTCGACGCATGCCGTGTACCACAGTCGCCACAGGTTGGGCAGCACCGCGCGGTGCCGGGGCCACGGGTGGGACATGTTGAGCGCGAGATACCCGGTGAACCGCTCCGGAGCCCGCAGACACAGCCGGAATCCGAGATGCGCTCCCCAGTCGTGCCCGACCAGCCCGACCCGCTCCAGCCCGAGCGCGTCGAGCAGAGCGAGGGCGTCCGCCGCCAGGCCGTCCATGTCGTAGCCACGCGAAGTGATGCCGGACCAGCCGAAGCCACGCAGGTCCGGGCAGAGCAGCCGGTACCCGTCGGGAAGCAGAGCGGCGACCCTGTGCCAGGCGTACCAGTGCTGCGGGAAGCCGTGCAGCATGAGCAGCGGGGTGCCGGTGCCGCCGTCGCCGTACTCGGCGACATGCAGCCGGGTGCCGCGGACGTCGAGTCGCCGGTGTGTGCTGCGTATGTCCTCGGGCATCAGCCGCTCGGACACGACCACGGTGTGCGGTGCCATGCGGGCCCCCTCTCGGGCCGGTGCGGTCCCCCGTCGGGCCCGCGTCGCCGGGTCAGGAGGCGGAGTCAGTGCGAAAGGTTCCCTCCTTTCGTCGGGAGCTGGTCGTAGGTCTTGAAGGTGTACGAGGCGTCGTACGACATCAGGTTCCCCTCGGCCGCCGGCAGACCCAGCCGTCGGTTGAGGAATCCGGTGAGCGGTCCGCAGTGTTCGGCGGCCGGAGCGGTGAAGGTGTCGTCGTACGCCGAGAACTCGATCACCGGAGGGTCCTGGGATATCCACTTCGAGGGGCCCGAGCGCTTCAGCTGGAAGTCGACGGGTTGACTCGCCCCGACCGTGCAACCGTGCGGCAGCAGCGGGCTCAGGAGCCGGAAGCGGAGTCTGAACTGCCCGGTGTAGAAGTCGGACCGGCCCCCGTACTCCGGCTGTATCGCCAGCCCCAGGGCGGCTGCGTGATCACCCGCCGGGGTACCGGTCAGGCCGCCCGGCACGGCGGTCGGGGAGCTGTGCATCGCACCCCACACCTGACCGTTGCTGCCGTCCGGCAACGGCCCCTCGGCGTGCGTCATGGTGATCGGGGCGAGAGTGACGGTGACCTTGCCCATCGTCAACCGTGGGGCCGCGGTGTGCACTTCGCATCTCCACCGTGCCGGGTCGACCCCCTCGGGCAGGGCGGGGCAGTCCCCGAAGTCGGTCGCGGAGGGAGTGGAGGGACCGGAGGAAGCGGAGGTGCTGGAAGGGGTGGAGGGGATGGAGGCGGCGGCCGGCGCGGAGTAGGCAACTCCCGGCGCGGCCACCGCCGCCGTACCGGCGAGAAGGGCGACGCCCGTGACGCCGGCGATGCGACGGACGAGGGCTGAACGAGGACGAGCAGCAGCGGATTTCGTCATGCCACCAGCGTGCCGCCCAGCGCCACACCACCACCATCGGTGACGTCCCCAGCACCACCCTGACCAACCCCTGATGCAACATCAGGGACGGTCACCCCTCCGGCTTCAGCCAAGCCCCGGAATCCGCCGTAGCCCGTCGACCTTCAACGCCCGGCCCAGCACCAGATAGACGAGGGCAAGCGCGAGCGTCCCGGCCGTCGTGGTCAGGATCTCGCCCGCCGTGCCGTCCCCGAGGGCACCGGCGCAGCCCCGCGCCGCCGCCCAGCCGGCCACCGCGCCCCCGGCGCCGGCACACAGCAGCTTGGCGTACGTGCCACGCAGGGAACCGTCGTCGAGCCGACCGCCGGTGCGGCGGGCCAGCAGCCGGGAGGTGAGGGCGAGACCGGCGAGGTAGGAGAGGGTGTAGGCGCCGGCCATACCGGTGACCGCCCAGCGCGCGGACAGCAGCAGATGACAGGCGGTGGCGAGGGCGATGTTGACGACGCCGATCCACACGGCCATGAAGAACGGCGTACGCGTGTCCTCGAAGGCGTAGAAGCCGCGCAGCAGCAGGTACTGCGCGGAGAACGGGATCAGGCCGAGCCCGAAGGCCTGGAGCATGTGGCCGAGCGGCGCGGCGGTGGCCGGGTCGGCGGCGCCGTGGGCGAAGAGGAGGGTGGCGATGTCCGGGCCGAGCACGGTGAACAGGAAGGCGGCCGGGACGATCACGACTCCGCTGACCCGCAGCGCCCGGGACAGATCGGCGCGCAGGTCGGCGATCCGCCCCTCGGCCGCCGCCTTGCTCATGCGCGGCAGCAGAGCCGTGACCAGCGACACGGTGACGATGGACTGGGGCAGCATCCAGATGGTCTGCGCGTAGCTGTACGCCGTGTAGCCGACGCCCGCGTGCGGCAGCTGCTGGTCGGCTGCGTTGGCGTAGTTGGTGACGACGGTGAGGGCGACCAGGTTGGTCAGCACGAACAGCAGTGTCCACTTGGCCGCGTGGATTCCGGAGCCGAGCCCCGCGCCGCGCCAGTCGAACCGGGGCCGGAAGCGGAAACCGGCGGCGCGGGCGAACGGGACGAGGGCGAGGGCCTGGACGGCGATCCCGAGGGTCGTCCCGATGCCGAGCCAGCGGACCTGGGTGTCGGTGACGTCGGCGACGGAGTGCGGGACGGTCATCATCCCGAGATAGACGCCGAACATCGCCACGAGCACGACGTTGTTGAGCACCGGTGTCCACATCATCGCGCCGAACTTCTCGCGGGCGTTGAGGACTTGGCCGTAGATGGCGAACAGGCCGTAGAAGAAGATCTGCGGGAGCAGGAACCGGGCGAAGACCACGGTCAGCCGGAAGGCGGCATGCTCCTTGGGCGTGTCCCGGATGTACAGGCTCACGATCTCCGGCGCCGCCCACACCGCGAGCGCGGTCCCGACGGCCAGCACACTGACGACGAGGGTCACGAGCCGCTGCTCGTACGCCCGCCCGCCATCGGCATGCGTGGCCCGCGCCCGCACCAGCTGCGGCACCAGCACGGCGTTCAGCGCACCGCCGATCAGCAGGGTGTACAGGCTCGTCGGGACGGTGTTGGCCGTGTTGTACGTGGTGGCGAGCAGCCCCGTGCCGAGCGCGGCCCCCTGCAGCACCTGCCGGATCAGCCCACTGGCCCGCGAGACGACGGTGCCCCCTGCCATGAGCACGGACGCTCGCCCGACGCCTGCTTCAGCTTTGGGCTTCGCATGCCGGGCCGCGGTCTTCTCCCCCGTAACCATGCGGTAAATCTACGGCAGTTGGGATCAGCGGCTCTGCGCGAGGTGCGCGGCGAAGGCCTTCATGGAACGGGCGCCGACGGCAAGGACCGACGGCACGAGGCGATCGACGTCAGCGACTTCGTGTATGCGGCTACGGGCCCGAGTCCGACGGCTGACGATGCCGGACGGGACCCGCTGGTTTCCGGCGGTGGATGTGTGCAAGGAAATCGGGCACACCAGCCCGACCAAGGCACTCGCTGATCATGTTCCCGAGGTGCACCGAGGGCGCCTCGAGACCGTCAGTGGGGCCTACGGTCTCAGCGTTCCGGCAGGTAGGGAGTGGCGTCGAGACTTGCAACTCATCGATCTTCCGGCTCGAGGCGCACAACCTTCAGCTGGACGAGGAGCTGGCGAACGGGCAGCGCAAGTCGATCGAATTGCAGGAGGCCACCCTCGCCGTACAGCAGGCCATGGTCCGGGCGATGGAACGGATCGCGGCCGGCTCGACGCCCTGGTACCGGCCCCTCGGACGCCGGATGGGCATGTCACGGTACTGCCCTCCACGGCCTCCGTCCTGGCCGACTGGCGGCAGCGCCTGTCCGTGACGGAGGACGTGTGGACGGTCGCCGTCGTGATCGCCCCCGCTCTCGTCGAGAAGGGTGAGCTGCGAGAGCCGCTGGAATCCCTTGCCGCCCGTACGGGACTCTCGGTGCACCGCGTCAACGAATGTCTGCGCCCGCTGCGAAAGCACGCCTGCATCCGCTCACGCGGCGGAGCCGAGGACGGTGCACCGGTGTACGTGCTGAACCAGTGAGCGTCTGAGCACAGAGGGAGCGGCCGCAAGACGAAGTTGCGGCCGCCCCCTTAGGCTTTCCAACGCTACCGGCCCCGGACCGTCACGCCCAGGTGATCAACCTCTTCGGCTGCTCCAGGATCGCCGCCACATCCGCCAGCACCTTCGAGCCCAACTCGCCGTCCACCAAGCGGTGGTCGAAGCTCAGCGCCAGGGTCGTCACCTGGCGCGGCTTGACCTTGCCCTTGTGGACCCACGGCTGGAGCTTGATCGCGCCGACCGCGAGGATCGCCGACTCGCCGGGGTTGAGGATCGGCGTGCCGGTGTCGACGCCGAAGACGCCGACGTTGGTGATCGTCACCGTGCCGCCCTGCATCGCGGCCGGGGACGTCTTGCCGTCGCGGGCCGTCGACACCAACTCGCCCAGGGCCTCGGCCAGCTGCGGGAGCGTCTTGTCGTGCGCGTCCTTGATGTTCGGCACGATCAGGCCGCGCGGAGTCGCCGCCGCAATGCCCAGGTTCACGTAGTGCTTGAGGACGATCTCCTGCGCCGCCTCGTCCCAGGACGCGTTGATGTCCGGGTTGCGCTTGATGGCGACCAGCAGGGCCTTGGCGATCAGCAGCAGCGGGTTGACCCGCAGGCCCTGCATCTCCTTGTCCTGCTTCAGCTCCTCGACCAGCTTCATCGTGCGGGTCACGTCGACCGTCACGAACTCCGTGACGTGCGGCGCCGTGAAGGCGGAGCCGACCATCGCCGCCGCCGTGGCCTTGCGGACGCCCTTGACCGGGATGCGGGTCTCGCGCGCGGTGTCGTACGACGCAACCGGTGCGGGGGCGACAACGGGGGCCGCGGTGACCGGGGGAGTCAGCGGCTCGGCCGGCTTCGGTGTGGCCGCCGCGTGGACGTCCTCGCGCGTGATGACGCCGTCGGGGCCGGACGGGGTGATCGTGTCCAGGTCGACGCCGAGGTCCTTGGCCAGCTTGCGCACCGGCGGCTTGGCCAGCGGACGGGGCTTCTCGGCGACCGGTGCGTGGCCGTTCAGCTCGGACTGGATCGCCTGGGCCGGTACCGGGACACTCACCTCGGGGCCCTTGCGGGGGCGGCGCTTGGTGGAGGACGTCGCCACGCCGTAGCCGACCAGGACCGGCTGGCGGCCCTCCGGCTTCGGCTCCTCCGCGGGAGCCTCGACGGGCGCGGCAGGCTCCGCCTTCACCGGCTCCGGCGCTCCGCCCGCCACGGCCACCGCGATGATAGCCGTGCCCACGTCCACCGTGGTGCCCTCGGGGAAGTGCAGTTCGCGGACCACGCCGTCGTAGGGGATGGGCAGTTCGACGGCCGCCTTGGCGGTCTCGACCTCACACACCACCTGGCCGTCGGTGACGGTGTCACCCGGCTGGACGTACCACTTGAGGATCTCGGCCTCGGTGAGTCCCTCGCCGACGTCCGGCATCTTGAACTCGCGTACGGACGCTTCCGTCATCGTCGTCACGACCCTCTCCTCAGTACGCCAGCGAGCGGTCGACGGCGTCGAGCACGCGGTCCAGGTCCGGCAGGTACTCCTCCTCCAGGCGGGCCGGGGGGTACGGGGCGTGGTAGCCGCCCACCCGCAGGACCGGGGCCTCCAGGTGGTAGAAGCAGCGCTCGGTGATCCGGGCGGCGATCTCCGCGCCGGAGCCGAAGAACACCGGTGCCTCGTGGACGACGACCAGACGGCGGGTCTTCTCGACCGAGGCCTGGATGGCGTCGAAGTCGAGGGGCGACACCGACCGCAGGTCCAGGACCTCCAGGGACTTGCCCTCCTCGGCGGCCGCGGCCGCGACCTCCTGGCACAGCTTCACCATCGGGCCGTACGCCGCCAGGGTCAGGTCGGTGCCCTCGCGGACCACCTGCGCCTTGTGCAGGGGCGCCGGGATCGCCTCGACGTCCACCTCGCCCTTGTCCCAGTAGCGGCGCTTGGGCTCGAAGTAGATCACCGGGTCGTCGCTCTGGATGGCCTGCTGCATCATCCAGTACGCGTCCGACGCGTTCGACGGAGACACGATCTTCAGGCCCGCCACGTGCGCGAAGAGCGCTTCGGGGGACTCGGAGTGGTGCTCGACCGCGCCGATGCCGCCGCCGTAGGGGATGCGGACGACGACCGGCATCTTGACCTTGCCCAGCGAGCGCGCGTGCATCTTCGCGAGCTGGGTGACGATCTGGTCGTAGGCCGGGAAGACGAAGCCGTCGAACTGGATCTCCACCACCGGGCGGTAGCCGCGCAGGGCCAGGCCGATGGCCGTGCCGACAATGCCGGACTCCGCCAGCGGGGTGTCGATGACACGGCTCTCGCCGAAGTCCTTCTGGAGGCCGTCCGTCACCCGGAACACGCCGCCGAGCTTGCCGACGTCCTCGCCCATGACCAGGACCTTGGGGTCCTCCTCCAGGGCACGGCGCAGCGACTCGTTGATGGCCTTCGCCATCGCCATCTTCTCGGCCATCTCAGCGACCCCCTTCAGCTGCGTCCGCGAACGACGCCTGGTAGGCGGCGAACTGCGCTCGCTCCTCGTCGACGAGCGCGTGCCCGTCCGCGTACACGTTCTCGAAGATGGCGAAGTGGTCCGGGTCGGGCATGGCACGGACCGCTTCGCGCACTCGTTTGCCCAACGCCTCGGACTCGGTCTCGAGTTCCGCGAAGAATCCATCGTCCGCGTGGTTTGAGGTCTCCAGGTACCGGCGAAGGCGCAGGATCGGGTCCTTCGCCTCCCAGGCCAGGCGCTCCTCGTCGCCCCGGTAGCGGGTGGGGTCGTCGGAGGTGGTGTGGGCGCCCATGCGGTAGGTGTACGCCTCGACCAGGGTGGGGCCCTCGCCGTTGCGGGCACGCTCCAGGGCCCACTTGGTGACCGCGAGGCAGGCCAGCACGTCGTTGCCGTCCACGCGCACGCCCGGGAAGCCGAAGCCCTGCGCACGCTGGTAGAGCGGCACGCGGGTCTGCTTCTCGGTCGGCTCGGAGATCGCCCACTGGTTGTTCTGGCAGAAGAACACCACGGGGGCGTTGTAGACCGCGGAGAAGGTGAACGATTCAGCCACGTCGCCCTGGCTGCTCGCGCCGTCGCCGAAGTAGGCGATCACCGCGCTGTCCGCGCCGTCCTTGGCGATGCCCATCGCGTAGCCGGTGGCGTGCAGCGTCTGGGAGCCGATGACGATCGTGTACAGGTGGAAGTTGTTGCTGTTGGGGTCCCAGCCGCCGTTGTTCACGCCGCGGAACATGCCGAGCAGGTTGGTCGGGTCGACGTCGCGGCACCAGGCGACCCCGTGCTCGCGGTAGGTCGGGAAGACGTAGTCGTCGTCGCGCAGCGCCCGGCCGGAGCCGATCTGGGCGGCCTCCTGGCCCAGCAGGGAGGCCCACAGACCCAGCTCGCCCTGGCGTTGCAGGGCGGTGGCCTCGGCGTCGAAGCGACGGGTGAGCACCATGTCGCGGTACAGGCCGCGCAGGTCTTCGGGGGTGATGCCGGCGACGTAGGCGTCGTACTCGGCGTTCTTGACCCGCTTGCCCTCGGGCGTCAGGAGCTGTACGAGCTCGGGCTCGGCGCTCTTCTTCGCGCGCGTGGCGCGGGCGGGGGTGGTGCGGGTGCGCTTGGTGCCGGTGGCTCCGGACGCGGTCCCGGCCTTGCCGGATTTCGTCCCGGTGCCGGTCCTGCTGCCGGTGGTGCCGGCCTTGCCTGCGGCGCTGCGTCGCGGCTGGCGCGCGGCACTGCTGTCCACGGTCACGTGTGCTCCTCCGTCGTTCCGGCCCCCGGGGTTGCCGGTAGGCCAGTGCGGCTCACCTGTTTCGACCACCGGGCACGGGGTGGGTGCCACTCGGCCGGGAACAGGCGTGACAGGTGCCCCGGCGAGCGCCCTGCAACCATCACGTTACCCAGAGGTCCACATTTCTGTGAAACCCCATCTGACCTGCGACTTTGCTTGGATTTCCAAGTAAATTCGAGCCGAAGTGGAAGCGTGCTGGTCACAGCCTTGCGAAAGGCCGGAGCATGCGCACGTTATCCCGCGCACCCAGGTCACGGGAAGAGTTTGTGTGGGAGACCGCGCCCGTGCGCGAAGACGGAAAAATCACCGTTTTCCTCCTCGATGACCACGCGGTCGTGCGCCGGCCACCCCGCCAATCCCCGAACTGATCGGCGAGCGGTTGCATCTCGCAGAGAAGACGATCAAGAATTACGCAGGCGAAAAGAGCGGAAGCAGCGGAACTCTCTGATAAAGCCCGCCATGTGACCGAAAGCGACCACCAGCGACTGCTTGTGACAAGCCCCAGCTCGCGGCCCCTTTTTCGTGCCCTACCATCTGCGGCGTGCCGCGCTCATGTGTACCACCCCTCGTGCCCCATGCGCCCCCTCTGGGCGACTTGCTCCGCCTGTACTCCGCCGGTACCGCGCTCACCTGTGAACCGGTCATGCAAGGCCTGCTCAATCGCGGCTACCGGCTGTGCACCACTCGCGGCCGCTATTTCCTCAAGCACCATTTCGACCCCGACACCGCCGACCCGGCCGCCATCGAGCGCCGCCACCGGGCCACCCAGCGCCTGGCCGCCCTCGGCGTCCCCGTCCCCGTGCCGCTCGCGCACCGCGAGGGCCGTACGGTCGCCGTCGTCGGCGGCCACGCCTACGCCCTGCACCCCTGGATCGACGGCAGACACCGCCACGGCGGCCAGCTCACGCGCGCGGAGAGCGCACGGCTCGGGGCAGTCCTGGGCGCCGTACACGCCTGTCTGGAGCGGGTGATGCCACCCAAGGGGCGCACGCGCCCGGCCACGAGCCCCCATCCCGTGGAGAGCGCCGACCCGGCCGACACCTTCGACCTCATCGACGCCCTGCTCCGCCATGTCCGGCGCCAGCGCCCCGCCGACGCCTTCGACGAACTGGCCCGGCACCGGCTCCTGGAACGCCGCGCCCTGCTGGAGCAGCACGCCGGCCGGCGCCCTCCGCGCGGCGGCTCGGTGGGCTGGGTGCACGGGGACTTCCACCCGTTCAACCTGCTCTACAAGGACGACATGCCCGCGGCCATCGTCGACTGGGACCGGCTCGGCGTGCAGCCCCGCGCGGAGGAGGCCGTACGTGCCGCCGTGATCTTCTTCGTCCGGCCCGCGGGCGCGCTGGACCTGCCGAAAGTACGCGCCTACGCGCGCGCGTACCGGCGCGCGGCCCGGGCCACGCCCTCGGAGCTGGCGGCGGCCGTGCACCGGGTGTGGTGGGAGCGGCTGAACGACTTCTGGATGCTGCGCTGGCACTACGAACGCCGTGACACGCGCGCGGACTGCCAGTTCCCGGCCGCGTCGGCGCTCGTGGTGTGGTGGACGCGCGAGTACGACGCCGTCTGCGACGCGTTCACCGGCTGACGGAGCCCGCCCGCCCCCGGAAGCTCCCGGAGCCGGTCCGGCTCACGGAGACCTCACGGAGACGCCGTCGCGGGCGTCGTACGGGTCCTTCAACCAGTGGGGGCGCCCGGGACGCCGGCCGTCGCGCCCGTGCCGGTCGTGCCACCCGTGTCCGTGCCGGCGTTGGTGGTACCGCCGGTGTCGGTGCCGCCGTTGGTCGTACCGCCCGTATCCGTGCCGCCGTTGGTGGTACCACCGGTGCCGGTACCGCCGTTGGTCGTACCGCCGGTGCCCGTGGACTGCGACGGCGAGGTCTGCGGGTCCGTCGGCTTTTCGGTCGGGGCGGTCTGCGACTGCGTCGGGGTGTACGACGGGGTGTAGCCGGAGCCGCCCGAGGTCGAGTCCGACCCGTTCTCCGTACTGGGGTCCGTGGGCTGGTCGGTGGTGCTGTCCGACGGGCTCGGGGAGCCCGTGTCGTCCGTGGCGGACACCGAGGGCGTCGTCGTGTGCTTGGTGTCGCTGCCACCGCTGCTGCCGCTGCCCGCGTTGTTCAGCGCCAGCGCGACGCCCGCCGCGATCGCGATCACCGCGAGGACGGCGACGATCCACAGCTTGCCGCGGCCGCTGCCCTCGTTGCCGTGCCCGTCGAAGCCGCCGTCGTCGCCGTTGCCGTAACGGGAGGGCAGGATCGGCTGGGGGATCTGCGCGGTGCCCGCCCCGAAGTCGCCCGGGTGCTGCATCGCGGTCGTCCTGGTGAAGCCGCCCGCCGGGGTGTGCCGACCGTCGTGCGCCTCCACCGGGCCGGTGTTCCAGGTGCCGGTGTGGCCGCCCGCCTCGTAGAGCATCTGCAGGCCGTACTGGATCAGCCCGCGCATCTCCTCGGCCGTCTGGAACCGGTCGTCCGGCTCCTTGGCGAGCGAGCGCATGACCAGGCCGTCCAGCTCGGGCGGGCAGCCCCCGTCGCCGACCTGGGACGGCGGCACCGGCATGTCCTGAACGTGCTGGTAGACCACCGACAGCGGGGTCTCACCGGTGAACGGGGGCCGCAGCGCGAGCAGTTCGTACAGCAGGCAGCCGGTCGCGTACAGGTCGGAGCGGTGGTCGACGGCCTTGCCGAGCGCCTGCTCCGGGGAGAGGTACTGCGGCGTGCCCATGACCATGCCGGTCTGCGTCATCGTCGTGGACGCGCCGTGCAGGGCGCGGGCGATGCCGAAGTCCATGACCTTGACGGCGCCGCTGTGGGTGATGATCACATTCGCCGGCTTGATGTCACGGTGCACGATGCCATGCTGATGCGAGTAGGCAAGGGCTTCCAGCACGCCCGAGACGATGATCAGGGCCTGCTCGGGGCCCGGCGCCTCGGCGTTCATCAGCAGGTCCCGGATGGTGCGGCCCTCGACCAGCTCCATCACGATGTACGGCACGGACTGGCCGCCCACGAAGTCCTCGCCGGAGTCGTACACGGCGACGATCGCGTGGTGATTGAGACCGGCGACCGACTGGGCCTCACGCGTGAAGCGGGCCTTGGAGACCGGGTCCTCGGCCAGGTCGGCGCGGAGCAGCTTGACCGCGACGGTCCGGCCCAGCCGGACGTCCTCGGCGGCGAAGACCTCGGCCATGCCGCCCCGGCCCAGCCGGTGGGTCAGCCGGTAGCGGCCGTCGCCGACGAGCCCCCCGTTGCCCCACATCTCCGGCGCGTCCGACATGCCGCCGCCAGTCGCCTCGGGGTCGGACGGGCCCTGGGCGCGCTGCGTCTGTGCCATCAGTCCTCGCCGTCGTTTCTGCCCGCGGTGCGCGCGGTGTTGTCACGGTCTCCGTCGGCCACGCTACAGCCTCCGTGGGGGCCGCCGGTCCGGAACGGGCACCCGGACCAGCCACGAGCGTGACCGGCCATGAAACCCGTAGCACGCGCTGTCGTGCAAATTCTGTGTGCTGGTCGTACGCCCCCTGTAACGCTTGCGCGACGCTTCTTGCGCGTACGGTCACGGAACGGGCACCGAGCTTGACGTGTCAGTGCCCTGGGGCAGACTTGGCCGGGAATGACACATTCGATCAAGGCCCATGCGATGAGCGAAGGCGCCGGACGGCCGGTGGGGGACGGGGAGAGATGAGCCAGGACGGCGCACATGGCCGGTACGCGGGACAGGCCCTGGCCGGCGGCCGCTACCAGCTGCGGGATCTGCTCGGCGAGGGCGGCATGGCCTCGGTGCACCTGGCCTACGACGCGGTGCTCGACCGCCAGGTCGCGATCAAGACACTCCACACCGAGCTGGGCCGGGAGCAGGCCTTCCGCGAGCGCTTCCGCCGCGAGGCCCAGGCCGTGGCCAAGCTCACGCACACCAACATCGTCTCGGTCTTCGACACCGGCGAGGACGATCTCGGCGGCACGGCGATGCCGTACATCGTCATGGAGTACGTCGAGGGCCGCCCGCTGGGCTCGGTCCTCGAGGCGGACATCCGGCAGTACGGCGCGATGCCCGCCGACAAGGCGCTGAAGGTCACCGCCGATGTGCTGGCGGCGCTGGAGATCAGCCACGAGATGGGGCTGGTCCACCGCGACATCAAGCCGGGCAACGTGATGGTGACCAAGCGCGGCGTGGTCAAGGTCATGGACTTCGGCATCGCCCGCGCCATGCAGTCCGGGGTCACCTCGATGACCCAGACCGGCATGGTCGTCGGCACCCCGCAGTACCTCTCGCCCGAGCAGGCCCTCGGCCGCGGTGTGGACGCCCGCTCCGATCTCTACTCGGTCGGCATCATGCTGTTCCAGCTGGTCACCGGGCGGCTGCCGTTCGACGCGGACTCGCCGCTGGCGATCGCGTACGCGCATGTGCAGGAGGAGCCGGTCGCGCCCTCCTCGATCAACCGTTCGCTGCCGCCCGCGGTGGACGCGCTGGTCGCCCGCGCGCTGAAGAAGAACCCGAACGAGCGCTTCCCGACCGCCGAGGCCATGCGCGACGAGTGCCTGCGCGTCGCCGCCTCCTTCCAGGCGGCCGCGCCGAGCATCGTGCCGGGCGCGGGTCCGCAGGTGAGCGGCTCGGGCGTCGGCTCCGCGGTGTTCCCGCCGGTCGACCAGACCGCGCAGGCCGCCCCCGGCCCGGTGCAGACGCCGTACCAGCCGGGCCCGTACGGCGCGCCGCAGACGCCCGCTCCGGCCTACGGCTACCCGCAGCAGGGCGGCTACCAGACGCCGGCCCCGGCGGGCTACGCCCCGCAGGCGCCGACCCCGCCGCCCTACGGGGTCGCGCCCCAGACGGCCGCGCAGCCGTCCGGCGCGGGCGGTTCCGGTGGCGGCAAGAGCAACAAGCCGGTGATCATCGGCTCGATCGCGGTGTCGCTGGCCGCGGTCATCGGCCTGATCGTCGCGCTGACCGTGAACAGCGGCGGGAGCGACGACAAGGGCGGCAGCGGCGGGGCGAGCGCCTCGGCGTCCTCCTCGCACCAAGCGGGCTACCGCGGCCCGGACACCACCCGCGTCATCGACAAGACCAAGTGCACCGAGCCGACGGAGTCCTACGACGACCCGAAGAAGGTCACCCTGCCGGACTTCCGCTACAAGGACATCACCTCGGTGAAGGCGTGCCTCCAGGCCGCGACCTGGAAGTACGACGTCAAGCGCGTGCCCGACAACACCTGGGGCGACGGCACGGTGCTGAACCAGTTCCCCACGCAGGGCACGGACGTCGACCCGAAGAACCCGGGCACCATCGAGCTGAGCGTCTCCACGGGCAATCCCTCCTGAAAACGCCACGAGCGGGAGGACGTTGACCCGTCCGTGGGCTCCCTCCGCACAAGGCCTCCGCGCAAGGCAAGGCCCGGCACATCGCGTGCCGGGCCTCGGTCGTTGCAGATTCGACTGTGCAGGTAGGGCTTACAGGTACGGCCCGCCCGCGCGGCCGCCGGGGTGGTGGTCGTCGCCCTCGTGGCCCGTCACACCGGGCGGGAGAGCGCGGCGCATCTGCTCCAGCTGGGCCCGCGCGGCCATCTGCTGGGCGAACAGCGTCGTCTGGATCCCGTGGAAGAGGCCTTCGAGCCAGCCCACCAACTGCGCCTGGGCGATCCGCAGTTCCGCGTCGCTCGGGGTCGCGTCGTCGGTGAACGGCAGCGAGAGCCGCTCCAGCTCCTCGACCAGCTCCGGCGCCAGGCCGTCCTCCAGCTCCTTCACCGAACTGCGGTGGATCTCCTTGAGCCGGACCCGGCTCGCCTCGTCCAGCGGAGCCGCGCGCACCTCCTCGAGGAGCTGCTTGATCATGCTGCCGATCCGCATGACCTTGGCCGGCTGCTCCACCTGCTCCGTCACCGGGATCTCGCGGGAGTCCTCGTCCCCGTTGACGCCGCCGAGTGCCATCCCGTCCTGGCCCACGACGAGGATCTGGGGATTCTCCGGCGATCGTTCGTTCCTCGGCATCTCCATGCCGCCATTCTCTCGCACCCGTACACCTCATCACCGTGGTGCCCCCTCCTGGGCCTGATCCACCGTTTGGACCCGACGGAGCATTATGAAATGCCCTTTTTGTCAATGAATGTGAGGGTTATTCCCGTCGGTCATCCATCCATCACGCCATCCGGGCTCCGGGAGGTCACCCACGTGGCTCCATGGCTGCGACTCGCACTCCGCTCCGTACGGCTGCTGCTCGCCCTCACGGTGGCGGCCCTGCCGGCGTACGGCGCCGTCACCGCGTACGCCCCGGCCGCGCAGGCCGCCGAGCCCGGTCCCGGGACCTCTGCCGGTCCGGACCGCTCCGGCTTCCTCGCACACAGTGACCGTGGCTCCCCCGCCGCCGGTCCCTCGCTACTCCCCATGCCCTCCGACTCCGCCTCCGCCTCGTACCGCCCGCCGGCCGCCGAGCCCAGCCGGGCGGGCAGTCTGGCCGGCGAGGGGCGGCGGCGGCCGGGCCGGACGGACGGGCCCGCGGCCGAGGTGGAGGGCAACGACACCCCCGTACCCACCCGGGCACCCGCCTCCGTCCGCCCGGAGGAGCCGGAGACCACCGACCTGTCGACCGCGGCCCTGCCGACCGCAGGCCTGTCGACCGCGGCCCTGCCGACCGCAGGCCTGTCGACCGCGGCCCTGCCGACCGTCGCGCCCACGGCCCCGGCCGCCACGGACGAGGCCGGTCTCGACGCCGCGCGGCCCCCGCACCGGCCGCCCGCCCAGAACGCCGCCCAGAAGAGCGAGGGCGCGGGCGGGCCGGTCCTGCAGATCCTCCCGCTGGGCAGCGGCCTGGTCCTCATCGGCCTCGGCCTGGGCCTGGCCTTCCTGGGGCTGAGAATCCGCAGGAGCTGAGCGGCCGGGATCCGGTCGGGGACGCGCCGTCACGGCTAGGGCTGAACGGCCCGCGTGTCCGCCGTGGCTGCGGGCAGCCTGCCTCCCCCGAGCTCTGGTGGGCGCAGGGACTCCCGCCCGGCACCAGCGCGGGGCGTCGGTCGAGCCCGTGAGCGAACCGGCCGGGTTACGGCGCCACCAGCAGCACCTTGCCGACGTGGCCGCTGGCCTCGACCACCCGGTGCGCCTCGGCCGCCTGCGGCATGGGCAGCTCGCGGTCCACGACCGGGCGGACGTGCCCGGAGGCGAGCAGGGGCCACACATGCTCGCGTACGGCGGCCACGATGGCCGCCTTCTCGGTCAGCGGACGGGCCCGCAGCGAGGTCGCGCTGACCGCGGCCCGCTTGTTGAGCAGGGTGCCGATGTTCAACTCGCCCTTCGCACCGCCCTGCAGGCCGATGATCGCGAGGCGTCCGCTGACGGCGAGGGCCTGGATGTTGCGGTCCAGGTACTTGGCGCCCATGTTGTCGAGGATGACATCGGCGCCCGCGCCGCCCGTGGCCTGCTGCACCTCGGCGACGAAGTCCTGCTCGCGGTAGTTGACGAGGATGTCCGCGCCCAGCTCGGCGCAGCGCTCCAGCTTCTCCTTCGTCCCGGCGGTCACCGCGACCTTGGCGCCGACGGCCTTGGCGAGCTGGATCGCCATGGTGCCGATGCCGCTGGAGCCGCCGTGCACGAGCAGCGTCTCGCCGGGCCGCAGGTGGGCGATCATGAAAACGTTGGACCAGACCGTGCAGACCACCTCGGGCAGCGCGGCCGCCCGCGTAAGGTCGACGCCCTCGGGCACGGGCAGCAGCTGACCGGCCGGTACGACGACCTTCTGGGCGTAACCGCCGCCCGCGAGCAGCGCGCACACCGGGTCGCCGACGGCCCAGCCGGAGACTCCGGTGCCGAGCGCGGCGATCCTGCCGGAGCACTCCAGGCCGGGGTAGGGGGAGGCGCCGGGCGGCGGGTTGTAGAAGCCCTGCCGCTGCAGGATGTCGGCACGGTTGACGGCGCTGGCCACCACCTCGACCAGCACCTCGCCCTCGCCGGGCACCGGGTCGGGGACCTCCGCCCACACCAGCGCCTCGGGACCACCAGGTTCGGGAATCGTGATCGCATGCATGCCGGTGACGCTACTCCCCAGACGTGCGCTCTCCGGGGCAGGCCCGCACGGGTCTTGCCGTCGCCGGGCCGGTCAGTCGCGGGCCAGGGGCCGGATCCCCGGGGACACGCGGACGATCGTGATGAGCCGGTCGGTCAACTGCAGGGTGCCGACGGCCGGGTCGTCGTAGCCGAGCACCCGGTGCCCGCGGACGACGCTCACCACGAGGTCGTCGGTCTCGCGCGGCCGCTTGCCCACCTCGCCGCGGACCACCGGCCGTTCGACGAGGTCCAGACCGCTGCCCTGCTGGATCAGGTCCTCCTTGACCATGCCGGCGGCGGGGCTGAGCACGGACAGGCCGAGCAGCCGGCCGGCCGCGCCGGCACTGGTGATGACCGCGTCGGCGCCGGACTGTTTGAGCAGCGGGGGTTCTCCTCCTCGCGCACGGCGGCCACGATCTTCGCTCCCCGGTTGAGCTGGCGGGCCGTCAGTGTGACGAGGACGGCGGTGTCGTCGCGCTGCGGGGCCACGATGATCTGCCGGGCCTTGTGCAGTTCGGCCCGCTTGAGCACATCACTGCGGGTGGCGTCACCCATGACCCCGGCGTAGCCCTCGGCGGTCGCCGTGTCGACGGCCTTGGCGCTGGGGTCGACCACGACCACCTGTTCCTTCCTCAGCCCGGTCGCGCACACGGTCTGGATCGCCGACCGCCCCTTGGTGCCGAAGCCGATGACGACGGTGTGGTCACGCAAGGCGTTCCTCCAGCGACTCAAGCGCCGACCGGGGTGATGTCGCCGTAGCCCGTGGTGGAGAGCGTGACGGTCGCGTAGGAGAACGCGTCGAGCAGGTCCACCAAGCCGTCGGCGTTGTCGTTGTAGCCGTCGTGGTCGGCGTAGACGATCAGCGCCGTGGCGACCAGCACCAGCAGGGCCATGAGCAGCCGTCTGACGACCCGGCGGATCGGCGCTCCACCACTTTCCTCGGGAGTTTCACCCGATGGGTCACCAGATGTTCGCCCGCCTGGCGGGCTATGGCGTCACGGCCCGGACGTTTCACGTGAAACACACCCCGATCCCGCCGCTCGCCCATGGCAGGTCCAGCAGCTCCGCCTCCGCACCCTGCCGCGCCCCGCCGGGTGGTACGACGGCCAGCGCGTCGGCGGCGGCGACACCGCGGAGCATGGCCGGGCCGTTGTAGTGCAGCGGTACGGCACGGTCGCCGCGCAGCACCACGGGGATGAGCCGGGTGTCGTACGGGTGCCCCTGGATCGCGTCCGTGAGCGGCAGCGCGTACGGCTCGGGGGCCGGGTGGGCGGCGAGGGTGCGCAGCAGCGGTTCGGCGAGCGTGAGCAGGCCGGAGACGGCCGCGAGGGGGTTGCCGGGCAGGCCCACGAGGTGCTGGTCGTCCTTGGTGCGGGCCATCAGCATGGGGTGGCCCGGGCGCACCTTGACGCCGTCGACGAGGAGTTCGGCGCCGATGCGCTCCAGCGTGGGATGGACGTGGTCGACGGGTCCGGCCGCGGTGCCGCCGGTGGTGACGACGAGGTCGGCCGTGGAGCCGGTGATCGCCCGGTGCAGGGCCTTGGCGTCGTCGCCGATCCGGCGCACCGCGACGACCTCGGCGCCGAGCGCGCGCAGCCAGGGCGGCAACATGGGGCCGAGCGCGTCCCGGATCAGCCCGTCGTGCGGCAGGCCCTCGGTCAGCAACTCGTCGCCGAGGACCAGGACTTCGGCACGCGGACGGGGTACGGCGGTGACGGCGTCGTATCCGGCGGCCGCGGCGAGTCCGAGGACGGCGGGGGTGACCAGGGTGCCGACGGGCAGCAACTGGTCGCCGCTGCGGCACTCCTGGCCGCGCGGGCGGATGTCCTGGCCGTGCGCCAGGTCCCGGGCGGCGTGCAGCCGGCCCTGTGCGTCGGTACGGCCGTGCTCGCTGCGCAGCACCGCGGTGGTGTCGGCGGGGATGCGGGCGCCGGTCGCGATGCGCACGGCCTCGCCGTCGGTGAGCGGCTCGTGCTGGGTGTGCCCGGCAAGCACGCCCTCGTCACGCACCTGCCAGGGGCCCGGTCCGGCGACCGCCCAGCCGTCCATCGCGGAGGTGTCGAAGGAGGGCAGGTCGGTGAGGGCATCGAGAGGGGCGGCCAGGGCCAGGCCGAGGGCGTCGCCGAGCGGCACGGAGACGGGGGCGCGCCGGGGGCCGGTGCGCGCGGCGCGGGCGGCGATCTCGCGCGCCAGGTGCCAGGGGGTGGCCCGATGCCGTTCGCCGGGTGATTCGGGCGACGGAGCGGGAGCGTGGCCCGCGCTCTCGGGCCTGGGCTCTCTCACGAGGGCAAGGGCCTCCTCGAGGTCGAGGTCGTCGCTGTCCTGCGCGGGCGCCCCGGGCCGGGTTCCGTGGGCGGTCATCCGGCGTCCGGGGTGCTCGGGCCGCCGCCGCTCGCGTTCCCGCCCCCGTTGTTCTCTTTCCCGCCCTCGCCGCTCTCTTCCTCCCAGCGCAGCGCCAGCGCGGCGGCCTTGCGGGCGGCCTCGGCGACGGCCTCGGGGCCGCCCTTGCCCTGGGCAGCGGCGTAGCCGACGAGGAAGGTGGTCAGCGGGGCGGCGGGGCGGGCCACGCCGTGCGCGGCGTCCCGGGCCAGGTCGAGCAGGACACCGGTGTCGACGTCGAGGTCGATGCCCAGCTCGTCCTTGACTGCGGAGATCCATTCATCCAACACGTGTCCATGCTCCCTGATGCGTGCCCTGGCGTCGGCGATGTCGTCCCAGGTGTCGCAGTCGAAGGACGCGAGCGGGTCCGGGACACGGGTGAGGCGGAGGGCGCCGGTGAGCCGGCGCAGGGGTAGCCCGGTCAGGCCGTCGGGCCCGGCCGCGAGGGCGGCCAGTTCACGGCGGAGCGTGCCGGTGCGGTAGGCGGCCACGAGCGGCTGATCGCGGCCGCCCGCGTCGGTGAGCAGCGCGCCGTCGGCGCCGCTGTCGCACAGGGCAGTCAACAGGCGCTGCAGGGTGGCCGGTTCGAGGAAGGGCAGGTCAGCGGAGAGCACGACGGCGTACTCGGCGGTGGTGCGGCACAGGCCGGCCTCCAGCGCGGCGACCGGTCCGGCGCCGGGCGGCTCCTCGCGCGCCCACAGCACCGGCCGTGCGGTGGGCCGCCGGTCCGCCACGACGACCGTCGTACGGGCGCCCGCGCAGGCCGTGAGCACCCGGTCCAGCAGCGCCCGGCCACCGACCCGCACCCCGGGCTTGTCGGCCCCGCCGAGCCGCCGGGCGGCGCCGCCGGCCAGCACGACGGCGTCGTACGGCACGGGCGCCTGGGGGGCGGCAGGGGCGTTGTCGCTCATCCCCCGAGTATGTCCCGGGCGGGCCCGCTTCTATGCGCCGGGCGGGTGCCCCGACGGCGCCTCGCGGGTGCCACGGGGCTCCGCGTTCGTCTCTGCCGCGGGGCCCTTCGTCCGGGCCCCGCGGGGGTCACAGCGTGCGCAGGAGCACCGCCGGCTGCTCCACGCAGTCCGCCACGCACCGCAGGAAGCCGCCCGCCGTGCCGCCGTCGCACACCCGGTGGTCGAAGGTGAGCGACAGCTGGACGACCTGACGCACCGCCAGCTCACCCTCGTGCACCCAGGGCTTGGGGACGATACGGCCGACACCGAGCATGGCCGCCTCGGGGTGGTTGATGATCGGTGTGGAGCCGTCGACGCCGAAGACCCCGTAGTTGTTCAACGTGAAGGTCCCGCCCGTGAGTTCCCCGGGCGTCAGCGTCCCGGTGCGGGCCGCCTCGGTGAGCCGGGCGAACTCGGCGGTGAGCGACTCGGCATCGCGCGCATGGGCGTCCCGCACGACCGGTACGACCAGCCCGCGTTCGGTCTGCGCGGCGAATCCGAGGTGCACCTGGCCGAGCCGGACGATCTCGCGGGCCTCGGTGTCGACGAAGGAGTTCAGCTCCGGGAACCGGGCGAGCGCGGCCGTGCAGATCCGGGCGAGCAGCGCGAGCAGGGAGATCTTCGGCCCCCCGGCGGCGTTCATCGCGGCACGCGCGCGCATGAGTTCCGTCGCGTCGGCGTCGACCCAGCAGGTGGCGTCCGGGATCTCCCGGCGGCTGCGGGACAGCTTGTCGGCAACGGCTCCGCGAACGCCCTTGAGGGGGATGCGGGTGCCTGCGGCGCCTGTGGCCGATGAGGTGGGAGCGGGCGGGGTCGTGAGAGCGGAGGGCGCCACGGTGGGCGCCTCGGTCGTACGGCTGCCCAGGGCTGCCTCGGCCCGTAGTACGTCCTCGACGTCCGCGCGCAGGATCAGCCCGTCCGGGCCCGAGCCCGCCAGCTGCCGCAGGTCCACGCCGCCCTCCCGGGCGAGCTTGCGCACCAGCGGGGAGATGACAGGCACCGGGCCTTCGGCGTGGAGTGCGGGCACGCGTGCGTGGGCCGTTCCGCTGGAGGCCGGGGTTCCGTCCTGCCACGCCGCTTCGGTGAACGCCGGGGCCGCGCCCCGCTGCCCGGTCCGCCATGTCCCGGGCGGCGCACTCGCGGCGGAGGCGCCGTCTCCACCGGTCCTGCCGTTCGCGCCGCCGCGTGCCACCGGCGTCGACCGCACCCTTCGCCGCCGGGCCGGCGCTTCCGAGGTGCCGTAGCCGACCAGGACGTTGCCGGAGCCCTCCGGCCGCGCCGCCGGTTCACCCACGGCCACCGTCAGTAGCGGTGCCCCGACGGGCAGTTCGGTGCCCTCCTCGCCGAAGCGGGCGGTGACCACGCCGCCGTAGGGACAGGGCACCTCGACCATGGCCTTGGCCGTCTCGACCTCGACGACCGGCTGGTCGACGGCGACGACGTCACCGACCTCCACCAGCCAGCGGACGATCTCCGCCTCGGTGAGCCCTTCGCCGAGGTCGGGAAGCTTGAACTCCAGCACCTGTGCCATCAGCCCTCGGCCTCCCACTGCAGCCGGGCCACGGCGTCCAGGATGCGGTCGACGCCGGGCAGGTGGTGCCGCTCCAGCATGGGCGGCGGGTAGGGCAGGTCGAAGCCGGCCACGCGCAGCACCGGCGCCTCCAGGTGGTGGAAGCAGCGCTCGGTGATCCGGGCCGCGATCTCGCCGCCCGGTCCGCCGAACCCGGTGGACTCGTGGACGACGACCGCGCGTCCGGTGCGCCGGACGGACGCGCAGACCGTCTCGTCGTCGAACGGCACGAGGGAGCGCAGGTCGACCACTTCCAGGTCCCAGCCCTCGGCCCGCGCCGCCTCGGCGGCCTCCAGGCAGACCGGCACGGAGGGGCCGTAGGTGATGAGGGTGGCACTGCGGCCCTGGCGGCGGACGACCGCCCGCCCGATGGGCTCGACGTCCGTGGGGTGCTCGGGGTTCCAGGAGTCCTTCGACCAGTACAGGCGCTTCGGCTCCAGGAAGACCACCGGGTCGTCAGAGGCGATCGCCTGGCGCAGCAGGCCGTAGGCGTCGGCGACGGTCGCGGGCGTGACGACGTGCAGGCCCGGCGTGGCCATGTAGTAGGCCTCGGAGGAGTCGCTGTGGTGCTCGACGCCGCCGATGCCGCCGCCGTAGGGGACGCGGACGGTGATCGGCAGCGGCATCCGGCCGCGCGTGCGGTTGCGCATCCGGGAGACGTGGCTGATCAGCTGCTCGAACGCAGGGTAGGCAAAGGCGTCGAACTGCATCTCCACCACCGGGCGCAGGCCGTACATGGCCATGCCGACGGCGGTGCCGAGGATGCCGGCCTCGGCGAGCGGGGTGTCGGTGCAGCGGTCCTCGCCGAACTCCTTCGCGAGGCCGTCGGTGACCCGGAAGACACCACCGAGGGTGCCGACGTCCTCACCCATGACGTGCACGGTGGGGTCGGCGGCCATCGCGTCGCGCAACGCGCGCGTGAGGGCCTGCGCCATGGTGGCGGGCTTGACGGCGACGGTGGTCATCGAGCGCCGCCTTCCCGCTCGCCGTGCTGCTCCTGCTCGGCTTCCAGCTCGGCCATCAACAGGGCGCGCTGTTCGCGAAGTTGGGCGGTGGTCTCGGCGTAGACGTGGTCGAAGAGGTCCATGGGGTTCAGTTCGGGGTCCCGGTTCATGCGTTCGCGCAAGGAGGCGGCCATGTCCTCGGCGTCCTGACGGACCGCTTCGCGGCCGGCCTCGTCGAGCAGCCCGCGCGCGGTCAGCTCCGCCCCCAGCAACTCGATCGGGTCATGGGCGCGCCAGGCCTCGACCTCGGTGTCGCCGCGGTAGCGGGTGGCGTCGTCGGCGTTGGTGTGGGCGTCGATGCGGTACGTCACCGCCTCCACCAGGGTCGGGCCGCCGCCCACGCGCGCGTGCCGTACGGCGTCGCAGAGGACCTCGTGCACGGCCGCGGCGTCGTTGCCGTCGACCAGCCGGCCCGGCATGCCGTACCCGACGGCCTTGTGGGCCAGGGAGGGCGCGGCGGTCTGCTTGGCGAGCGGGACGGAGATGGCGAAGCCGTTGTTCTGCACGAGGAAGACGACCGGGGCCTGCCAGACGGCAGCGAAGTTCAGCGCCTCGTGGAAGTCGCCCTCGCTGGTGCCGCCGTCGCCGACCAGGGCGAGCGCGACCACGTCGTCGCCCTTGAGGCGGGCGGCGTGCGCGAGGCCGACGGCGTGCGGCAGCTGGGTGGCCAGCGGGGTCGAGAGGGGGGCCACCCGGTGGGCGTGCGGGTCGTAGCCGGAGTGCCAGTCGCCGCGCAGCAGCGTGAGCGCTTCGACGGGGTCGACACCGCGCGCGACGACGGCGAGCGTGTCGCGGTAGCTGGGGAAGAGCCAGTCGCGCTCTTCCAGGGCCAGCGCGGCGGCGACCTGGCAGGCCTCCTGGCCGGTGCTGGAGGGGTAGACGGCGAGGCGGCCCTGCTTGGTGAGCGCGGTGGCCTGCGTGTTGTAGCGGCGGCCGCGCACCAGCTGGGCGTAGAGCCGGCGCAGCAGGTCCGGGTCGGCCTTGGCGGCCGCCTCGGTGCCAAGGACGCGATAGGGCTCGGCGTCGGGCAGCAGCGGCGCGGGGTCCATGCGGGGCTGCCAGGCGGGCGGCGGGGATGGCCGGTACGCGCCCCGCTGCTCCATGACCGTCATGACGGCACCTCCTCGTGGGAGCGGCTACGGGAGACGCGTCGGCTGTGACCCGCCTCACCTACCGATTGTTCGGTCGTCGGCACATTTTGGCTACAGGCACCTCCAGGCTGTGGACAAACGGTTCTCCACAGCCTGGAATGAACGCAGGACGTCCACGGAGAGGGAGCGGGGGGACATGGCAGCTGAACAATTGGCCGACGGACCGCAGGACGGCACCCCGCTTCCGCCGCCCCGTCCGCTGGACGCCATCGATCAGGACATCCTGAAGATCCTGCAGTCGGACGGCCGTGCCTCCATACGGTCGGTCGCCGAACGCGTCCACGTCTCGCGCGCCAACGCCTACGCGCGCATCAACCGGCTCGTCGAGGACGGGGTCATCCGCGGCTTCGGCGCGCGCGTGGACCACGAACGGGCAGGTCACGGCACCTCGGCGTACGTCACGCTGAAGATCGTCCAGAACACCTGGCGCACGGTCCGCGAACAGCTCCGGCAGCTGCCCGGCGCCTCCCACATCGCCCTCGTGGGCGGCGACTTCGACGTCCTGCTGCTGGTGCACACGCCCGACAACCGGGCGCTGCGCGAGCTGGTGCTCACCCGGCTCCAGGCGATCCCCGAGGTGCTCAGCACGCGCACGCTGCTGGTGTTCGAGGAGGAGGACCTGGAGCCGGAAGCCTGACGTCAGTGGTCAGGTGCTGCGCAGCCCCGAGAAGGCGAGCTGGACGACCGCGTCGGCCACCTCGCGGTCGCCCGCGCCGCGCGGGTCCGGCCGGTACCACTCCACGATGGAGTTGATCATGCCGAAGACCAGCCGGGTGGCCAGGCGGACCTCCACGTCGCCGCGTACGTCGCCGTCGGCGGCCGCGGCCTTCAGCAGTTCGGCGACCCGGTGGTCGAAGTCGCGCCGCCGCTCCAGCGCCCACCGCTCGGTCTCGGTGTTGCCGCGCACGCGCAGCAGCAACGTCACGTACGGCAGCTCGCCTATCAGCACCTGGACCATGCGACGCACCACGTGCTCCAGCCGGTCGACGGGCCGCCCCACGCGCGCGTGCTCCTCGTCCAGGATGCCGAACAGGCCGTCCAGGGCCCGGCTGACGGCCCGGCGCAGCAGCTCCTCCTTGCCGCTGACGTGGTGGTATATCGACGACTTGGAGATCCCGGCCGCCTTGGACAGGTGCTCCATGGAGGTGCCGTCGTAGCCGCGCTCGTTGAAGACCTGCACAGCGACGGACAGGAGCGTCTCCGGGGTGTACGTGTCGCGTCTGGCCGTGGTCATGAGGCGCCCTCCCGCTTGTCGACGGCGTATGCGTGGCGGTAGAGCGCGAGCGAGGGTGCGTAGCGTCCGGACGGGTCGCGCTCGTGCATCTCGTCCAGGACGTCGATCGCGAAGTCGCGGCCGAGTTTGCGGTCCCATTCGAAGGGGCCGAGCGGGTAGTTGACCCCGAGACGCATGGCCGTGTCGATGTCCTCCTCGGTGGCCACGCCCTTGGCGACGGCGTCGTGGGCGAGGTCGATGATCCGGGCGACCGTGCGGGCCACGATCATGCCGGGGACGTCGCCGATGACGCTGACGTCCTTGCCGAGCGCCTGGAACAGGCCGGTGGCCTCGGCAAGGGTCTGCGGCGAGGTGTCGTGGCCGGCGGACAGGGCGACACGGGTGGCCGTGCGGTAGTCGAGGGCGAGGTCGAAGTAGACGACGTCCCGGAACTCCACGGAGGTCTGCCCGTCGGCGAGGGCCAGCTGGCCGCCGCCGGGCAGCACCAGGCGGGTGCCGTTGTCCTCGTCCTCCTCGCGGACCTGGATGCCCGCCTCGCGGATCAGGGCGAGCAGCTCGGCGGCGGGGCCCAGGTCGCCCTCGGCGACGACGTACGCGGGCGGCTGCTCCCTGTCGGCGGTGTGCGGCTCGACCCGCTCGGTGTCCTCGGCGTAGTCGTACCAGCCGTGCCCGCTCTTGCGGCCGAGCCGGCCGGACTCCACCAGCCGGCGCTGCGCCAGGGAGGGCGTGAAGCGCACGTCCTGGAAGAAGGACTGCCACACCGAGTGCGTCACCGACTCGTTGACGTCCTGTCCGATCAGGTCGGTCAGCTCGAAGGCACCCATCTTGAAGCCGCCGGAGCCGCGCAGCACGGCGTCGATGGTGGCCGGGTCGGCCGCCTGGGCCTCGTAGACCGCGAAGGCCTCGGCGTAGAACGGCCGGGCGATCCGGTTGACGATGAAGCCCGGGGTGTCCGCGCAGGCCACCGGGGTCTTGCCCCAGGCGCGGGCGGTCTCGTACGCGCGCGTGGCCGACGTGACGTCGGTGGCGAACCCGGAGACGACCTCGACCAGCGGCAGCAGCGGGGCCGGGTTGAAGAAGTGCAGGCCGACGAAGCGGCCGGGATGGCGCAGGGCGCCGCCGATGGCCGTCACCGACAGCGAGGAGGTGTTGGTGGCGAGCAGGCAGTCCTCGGCGACGATGTCCTCCAGCTCGCCGAAGAGCTGCTGTTTGACGTCCAGCCGCTCCACGACGGCCTCCACGACCAGCGTGCAGTCGGCCAGCTCCGTGAGGCTGTCCACCGGCTTCAGACGGTCGTGGGCCGCGTCCCGGTGGGCGGCGCCGAGCCTGCCCTTCTCCACGAGCCGGTCGAGGCGGGCGCGGATCGCTTCGGCCGCGTCCTGGGCCCTCCCGGCGACCGTGTCGTACAGCCGCACGGGGTGGCCGGCGACCAGCGCGACCTGGGCGATGCCCTGGCCCATGGTGCCGGTGCCGACGACGGCCACGGGGCTGCTGAGGTCGAGTCCTGTCATGTGCGCGATCCTCCCGCACGGGGTTTTCCACAGATGCGGCGGTCCCCCTTGTCCCGACCGATCGTTCGGTTACTCTAGCTCTGACGATCCCATCCCGCTGCTCTTTCTGCCAGGTCAATGAACTCGACGAAGAGTTCTTCCAGACGAGGAGTTGGTCCCGCATGGCCGCCGAACTGACCGCGACCGAGCTGATCGCGAAGCACCGGCCCACTCTCGACCAGACGCTGGAAGCGATCCGTACGCGCGCGTACTGGTCCCCGCACCCCGAGCACCCCAAGGCCTACGGCGAGAACGGCAGCCTGGACGCGGCGGCGGGCAAGGCCGCCTTCGACGCCGTGCTGAACACCCGCCTGGACCTCGGCCAGCCCGGCACCGACGACTGGGCGGGCGGCGAGGTCTCGCCGTACGGCATCGAGCTGGGCGTCGAGTACCCGCACGCGGACGTGGACCTGCTGCTGCCCGCGATGAAGGCCGGGCAGCGTGCCTGGCGGGACGCCGGCGCGGAGACGCGCGCGGTGGTCTGTCTGGAGATCCTCAAGCGGATCAGCGACCGCACGCACGAGTTCGCGCATGCCGTCATGCACACCAGCGGCCAGGCCTTCATGATGGCGTTCCAGGCAGGCGGCCCGCACGCCCAGGACCGCGGCCTGGAGGCGGTGGCGTACGCGTACGCGGAGCAGGTCCGCACGCCTGGGACGGCCGAGTGGACCAAGCCCCAGGGCAAGAAGGACCCGCTGGCCCTCACCAAGCAGTTCACCCCGGCCCCGCGCGGCATCGCCCTGCTCATCGGCTGCAACACCTTCCCGACCTGGAACGGCTACCCGGGCCTGTTCGCCTCCCTCGCCACCGGCAACGCGGTCCTGGTCAAGCCCCACCCGCGCGCGGTGCTGCCGCTCGCCCTCACCGTCCAGGTCGCCCGGGACGTGCTGGCCGAGGCGGGCTTCGACCCGAACCTGGTGGCGCTGGCCGCCGAGCGCCCCGGAGAGGGCATCGCCAAGACCCTGGCCACCCGCCCCGAGATCCGGATCATCGACTACACCGGCTCGACGGCCTTCGGCGACTGGCTGGAGGCCAACGCCCGCCAGGCGCAGGTCTACACCGAGAAGGCCGGCGTCAACACGGTGATCGTGCACTCCACGGACAACTACAAGGGCATGCTGTCCAACCTGGCGTTCTCGCTGTCCCTGTACAGCGGCCAGATGTGCACGACCCCGCAGAACCTGCTCGTCCCGCGCGACGGCATCCGCACCGACGAGGGCTCCAAGACCTTCGACGAGGTCACCGCCGACCTCGCCCGCGCGGTCGACGGCCTCCTCGGCGACGACGCGCGCGCGAACGCCCTGCTGGGCGCGATCGTCAACCCGGACGTCAAGGCCCGCCTGGAAGCCGCGGCCGGCCTCGGCGAAGTCGCCCTCGCCTCCCGGGAGATCACCAACCCCGACTTCCCCGGCGCGGTCGTGCGCACCCCCGTCATCGTCAAGCTGGACGGAGCCAAGCCGGACGACCAGGCCGCGTACATGAGCGAGTGCTTCGGCCCGGTCTCCTTCGCCGTCGCGGTCGACTCGGCAGCCGACGCCGTGGACCTGCTGCGCCGTACGGTCCGCGAGAAGGGCGCGATGACGGTCGGCGCCTACACCACCGACCCCGAGGTCGAGCGGGCCGTCGAGGAGGCCTGCCTGGAGGAGGCGGCCCAGCTGTCGCTCAACCTGACCGGCGGGGTGTACGTGAACCAGACGGCCGCCTTCTCCGACTTCCACGGCTCGGGCGGCAACCCGGCGGCCAACGCCGCGCTCACCGACGGCGCCTTCGTGGCCAACCGTTTCCGGGTGGTCGAGGTGCGCCGGGAGGCCTAGGAAGAGGCCTGAGAAGCCGTGGGTGCGCCCCCGGTGAGACTCCAGTGGTACAGCGTCATCGCCACGCTGGTGGCCAGGTTGTAGCTGGAGACCTGGGGGCACATCGGCAGGGACAGCAGCTGGTCGGCACGCGCGCGTAGCTCCGCCGACAGCCCGCTGCGCTCGGATCCGAAGGCGAGGACGGCGTCGTCCGGGAGCTTCACGCCCCGGATGTCCTCGCCCTCGGGGTCGAGGGCGAACAGCGGCCCGGCGGGCAGTTCGTCGACGCCGAGGTGCTCCACGGCGGTGGCGAAGTGCAGCCCGGCGCCGCCGCGCACCACGGTGGGGTGCCACGGGTCGAGCGTGCCCGTGGTGACCACTCCGGTCGCCCCGAAACCGGCGGCCAGCCGGATCACGGCGCCGGCGTTGCCCAGGTTGCGGGGGTTGTCCAGGACCACGACGGGCGCGGTGCGCGGGGTGCGGGCGAGCGCGCGCAGACTGGCCTCGCGGGACGGCCGTACGGCGAGCGCGGCGACCCCTGTGGGATGGGGCCGCTGGACGAGCGAGGCGTACGTCCGTGCCGGCACCTCGGTGAGCAGCGCGTCCAGCACGTCCCGTACGTCCCCGGCCAGCTCCTCGGCCAGGGCGAGCGCGGCCGCCCGGTCGGTGGTGACCGCCACCGGCACCTCGGCGCCGAAACGCAGCGCGTGCTTCAGGGCATGGAAGCCGTCGAGCAGCACGGCACTGCCGGCGTGCTCGCGCCAGCGGGTCAGCGGGTCGGTCATGCGGTGAACCCTACGCGGCCCGCACGGACCCACGGATGCCTACGCGGCCCGCACGGACCCCTAACGCGGTCCCACAGGCCCCTGCGCGGCCTCCACCCGGCCAGGCGTGCTCGCCTCCGCCTCCTCCGCGGAGCGCGGTGCGGGCACCGTACGTTCCGCGCGCCGCGCGATCCGCGCACGCGCGCGTGCCACCAGCGCGCCCAGCCGGCGCAGGAAGGACGTCGGCAGGAAGACCGCGTCCGCGGTGATCATCGCCAGCGAGAAGAACGGCAGGCCGAGGACGACCGCGATCACCGTGTGCTCGAGCATCAGCAGCACCAGCAGGACGTTCTTGACCCGCCGGTTGAACAGGGTGAACGGGAAGGCGACCTGCACCATGACCGTCCCGTAGGCCACCACCATCATGATCGTGCCGCTGGAGGACATCAGATCGGCGAGGCCGGGCCAGGGCGAGAAGTAGTCCAGGTGGAGCGGGTAGTAGACGGCGGTGCCGTCCTGCCAGCGCGATCCCTGGATCTTGTACCAGCCGGCCGTCGCGTAGATCAGGCACGCCTCCGCCATGATCACGGCCAGGGCTCCGTTGTGCAGGATGTTGGCGACGACGTCCAGCAGGATCTTCGGGTCCCGGCCCTTCGCCCAGCGGCCGACGGCCCACCACAGGGCGAGCACCACCAGGACCGTCCACAGCAGCGCGGGGATCAGCCAGCCGTTGTCGAACCGGCCGGTGACCGTCGCGAGGACGAGCGCCAGGCCGAACACCGCCCACAGGGCCGGTCCCACCCGGTCGGCGGGAACCCGCTCCCCACGCGCGCGTGCCGCCTCGTCGCGCTCGGCCCGCCGGGCGTCCAGCGACCACACCTGACCGCAGCGCGTGAACACCAGGTAGAAGGACATCAGGTGCAGGACGTTGTCGCCGCCGTCGCCCACGAAGACGCTGCGGTTCTGCAACGACAGCACACCCACCATGAACAGCACGGACGCCGTCCGGGTACGCCAGCCCAGCAGCAGCGCGGCGCCGGCGAGGAGCGCCAGCAGATAGAAGCACTCGAACCAGAGCTGCGTGTCGGACCACAGCAGGGCCGTGAAGGCGTGGTTGTCGGCGGTCAGCTCCTTGGCGAGGTTCCAGCCCCACGGCCCGGTCGGGCCATACAGCTCCTGGCGGTGCGGGAACTCGCGCAGCAGGAACAGCAGCCAGGTCCCGGCGAACCCGATCCGGATCACGGCGCTCTGGTACGGCCCGAGCGCCGACCCGGTGACCCGGGCGATCCCGCGCGAGAGCGTCAGGGAGAGACGGTTCACAGTGGAGAGATGGTTCACCGCACACCCCCGGCGGCCTCGTCGGCGGTCACGGTCCACCAGGGCAACAGGCGGTAGACGGGCTGGTCGGGCACGCGCTCAGGGCTCCACTTCGGCGGCTGCACATTGGTCGTGCTGGAGCGGACCTGCACCCGTTGTATGACGCCCAGCTTGTCCGGCGGATCGTTCCGGTACAGCCGCATCACCACGATCCGGCGCAGGTACTGCTCGGAGAGGGAGCCACGCATGCCCACGGGCCGGTTGTCCGCGCTGTGCGTGGCGGTGAAGAAGTCCCAGGCCCGGCGCAGCTCGTTCTGCTGGGTGTGGCTGGGCGCCAGGTTTCCGTCGATGGCGGCGCCGTCCTGGGCGGACAGATCGATCCACCCGGTGCTGCGCAGTTCCCCGTCCTTCGTCCGCGCCTCGGCACGCACCTGCACGGCGATGTTCTGCTGCAGCGGGTTCGGGGCGAACAGCTTCCAGTTCTGCTCGAACTCCGGGTACACCCACTCCTCGACCAGCTTGCCGTGCTGCTTCGTCACCGTGTTCGCGGGGGCGAGGCTGAGGAACACCATCAGCACATGCACACAGGCGGCCACACCGACCACGGCAAGGGCCAGCGCCGCCCCGACCTGATAGCGGGGGGAGAGGGCGGCCACACCGGTACGGGGCTCGGCGGGCGGGGAGGCGGGGGCGTCGGGCTGGGCGGGTGTGCCCGGCTGGGTCCAGGTGGTGGACCGGGCCGACGTGCCCGGCTCTGCGGACTGGGTCGGCTGTGCGGACTGGGCCAGGGAGGGTTCCGGGTGTGCCTGGTCCGGTTCGGCATCCTGGTCCCGCCCGGCTGCCCAGCCCGGCACGGCCGCCCGGCCCGGATCCGCCGTCCGGCCTGGCTCGGCTGCTGCCTGGTCCGGCTCTGTCTCCCGGCCCGAATCGCCGCGGCCCGACCGGCCACTGCCCAGGTCACCGTGGCCCGAATCGCCGCTGCCATGGTCACCTGAGCCAGAGGCGGCGCCGACGTCGGCTGCGGCGTCGACCGAAGGCTTGTCCGGGAGACGCGCCCCGGTCGACCCGTCGGGGCCGGGTCGGGCCCCCGGGTCCTCGTCGTACGCGTCCATTCGGTCCCGTCCCCCGTCTCGGCTCGGTCGTCTCGGTTCAGTCGTGCGGTTCAGTGGCCGGCCCGGCGGCCGGCTGGGTGCGGCGGCGCCCGTCCCGAGCGCCCCACGGCTCCCACACGCCACTGTGCGGCGTCCGCACGGAACGGTACTCAGAGCCAGCCACCGGGCGCAGCCCCGGGTACGGGCCGACCTCGTGGTCCTCGCCACGCCGGTAGGGCACCCGAACCTGGCGGTACCGGCTGCCGCCGGAGTTGTCCACAGCCCACCCGCCGGAGTTTTCCACAGCGGTTGACACCCCACAGCGGCCCGGCACACCATTGATATCGCACGGACCGAACGATCGGTCGGGACAGAGCCCACCGCAGAGCCCGAGGTCAGGGGGACCGCATGGCCACAGCAGCCGCGCAGCGCACGGCCCGTACGGAGGCGGACGGCGCGCCGGACACCGTCGACACGACGGCCTACCAACGCGCCTTCGACACGGCCGTGGCCGCCGACGAGCGGATCGAACCACGCGACTGGATGCCCGACGCCTACCGCGCGACCCTGGTCCGGCAGATCGCCCAGCACGCGCACTCCGAGATCATCGGCATGCAGCCGGAGGCCAACTGGATCACCCGCGCCCCCAGCCTGCGCCGCAAGGCGATCCTGATGGCCAAGGTCCAGGACGAGGCCGGCCATGGCCTGTACCTGTACAGCGCGGCGGAAACCCTCGGCACCAGCCGCGACGAGCTGCTCGACAAGCTCCACAGCGGCCGCCAGAAGTACTCCTCGATCTTCAACTACCCGACCCTGACCTGGGCCGACGTCGGCGCGATCGGCTGGCTGGTGGACGGCGCCGCGATCACCAACCAGGTCCCGCTGTGCCGCTGCTCCTACGGCCCGTACGCGCGCGCCATGGTGCGGATCTGCAAGGAGGAGTCCTTCCACCAGCGCCAGGGCTACGAGCTGCTGCTGGCCCTGAGCAAGGGCACCGACGAGCAGCACGCGATGGCGCAGGACGCGGTGAACCGCTGGTGGTGGCCCTCACTGATGATGTTCGGCCCGCCCGACGACGAGTCCCAGCACTCCGCACAGTCCATGGAGTGGAAGATCAAGCGCCACTCCAACGACGAGCTGCGCCAGCGCTTCGTCGACATCTGCGTCCCCCAGGCCGAGTCCCTGGACCTCACCCTCCCCGACCCGGACCTGCGGTGGAACGAGGAGCGGGGGCACTACGACTTCGGCCCGATCGACTGGACGGAGTTCTGGGAGGTCCTCAAGGGCAACGGCCCGTGCAACGAACAGCGGATCACCCAGCGCAGACGCGCCCACGACGAGGGCGCCTGGGTACGGGAAGCGGCGGCAGCGTACGCGGCCAAGCACTCCGGCAGCACCAGTGCGTCCGGACACGAGACAGGAGCGGAGCGAGCATGAGCACCACCGACTGGCCTCTGTGGGAGGTCTTCGTGCGCTCCCGGCGCGGCCTCTCCCACACCCACGCCGGCAGCCTGCACGCCCCGGACGCCGAGCTGGCCCTGCGCAACGCCCGCGACCTGTACACCCGGCGCGGCGAGGGCGTCTCCATCTGGGTCGTCCCGGCCGCCGCGATCACCGCCTCCTCGCCGGACGAGAAGGACCCGTTCTTCGAGCCGGCCGCCGACAAGCCCTACCGGCACCCGACCTTCTACGAGATCCCGGAAGGGGTGAAGCACCTGTGACCGCCACCCCCGCCGCCGTCCCGGTGACCGCCGCGCTCGCCCTCGGCGACGACGCCCTGGTGCTCTCCCACCGGCTGGGGGAGTGGGCCGGCCACGCCCCCGTACTGGAGGAGGAGGTCGCCCTCGCCAACATCGCCCTGGACCTGCTCGGCCAGGCCCGGGTGCTGCTGTCGATGGCCGGCGACGAGGACGAACTGGCCTATCTGCGCGAGGAGCGGTCCTTCCGCAACCTTCAGCTGGTGGAACAGCCGGGCGGTGACTTCGCCCACACGATCGTCCGCCAGCTGTACTTCTCCACCTACCAGCAGCTGCTCTACACCGAACTGGCCGCAGGCGACGGCCCGTTCGCGCCCCTCGCCGCGAAGGCGGTGAAGGAGGTCGCCTACCACCGCGACCACGCCGAGCAGTGGACCCTGCGCCTCGGCGACGGCACCGAGACGAGCCACGGGCGGATACGGCGGGCGTGCGAGGAGCTGTGGCGGTTCACCGGCGAGATGTTCCAGCCGGTGGAGGGCCTGGACGACATCAACTGGCCGGACCTGGACGCCCGTTGGCTCCAGTCGGTCACCGACGTCCTCGGCCGGGCCACTCTCCCCCTCCCCGAAGGGCCGCGCACCGGCGCCTGGACGGCGGGCGCCGGCCGGCAGGGCCTGCACACCGAGCCGTTCGGGCGGATGCTCGCCGAGATGCAGCATCTGCACCGTAGCCACCCGGGGGCGACATGGTGACCGCCACCGCCCTGGAGGCGGAACTGCTGGAGCTGGCCGGCTCGGTGCCCGACCCCGAACTGCCCGTGCTCACCCTGCGGGAACTGGGCGTACTGCGCGCGGTGCACGTCGAGGACGGCGACACGGTCGAGGTCGACCTGACCCCCACCTACACCGGCTGCCCCGCCATCGAGGCGATGGCCCTCGACATCGAGCGGGTCCTGCACGCCCACGGCATGCGCGAGGTCACGGTCCGCACGGTCCTCGCGCCCGCCTGGTCGACCGACGACATCACCCCCGAAGGCCGCCGCAAACTGCGGGAGTTCGGCATAGCTCCCCCGCGGGTGCGCGAGGACTCCGGCCCGGTGCCACTGGCTCTCGGCCCGACCCGCACGAGCACGGCGGAAGGCGCGGAGGACCCGGACCCGGTCCGCTGCCCGCACTGCGGGTCGGCCGAGACGGAGCTGCTGAGCAGGTTCTCCTCCACCGCCTGCAAGGCGCTGCGCCGCTGCCTGGCCTGCCGTGAACCGTTCGACCACTTCAAGGAGTTGTGATGGCGCGCTTCCACCCGCTCCAGGTGGCCGCGGTCGACCGGATCACCGACGACGCCGTCGCCCTCACCCTCACCGTCCCGCCCGGACTGCGCGAGGAGTACCGGCACGCACCCGGCCAGCACCTCGCGCTGCGCCGGACGGTCGACGGCACGGAGATCCGGCGCACGTACTCGATCTGCTCCCCCGCCCCCGACCCGGCCGGCGCGGGCCCGGACACCCTGCGGGTCGGCGTGCGGATGGTGGAAGGCGGCGCCTTCTCGGCCTACGCGCTGAAGGAGATCAACGTCGGCGACGAGCTGGACGTGATGACCCCGGCGGGCCGCTTCACCCTGGACCCGGCGCCGGGGCTGTACGCGGCGATCGTCGGCGGCAGCGGCATCACCCCCGTGCTGTCCATCGCCTCCACGCTGCTGGCCCGCGAGCCGGAGGCCCGGTTCTGCCTGATACGCAGTGACCGTACGGCGGCCTCGACGATGTTCCTGGAGGAGGTCGCCGACCTGAAGGACCGCTGTCCGGAGCGGTTCCAGCTGGTGACCGTGCTCTCCCGGGAGGAGCAGCAGGCGGGTCTGCCGTCCGGCCGGCTCGACCGGGAGCGGCTGACCGGACTGCTTCCCGCACTGCTGCCGGTCGACCAGGTCGCGGGGTGGTTCCTGTGCGGGCCGTACGGGCTGGTGCAGGGCGCGGAGCAGGCGCTGCGCAAGCTGGACGTGGAGCGTTCCCGCATCCACCAGGAGATCTTCCACGTGGACGCGGGCTCGCCCCCGCCCAGCCCGGCCCAGGCTCCGGCGCACAGCACGGTCACCGCCCGCCTCGACGGACGCGGCGGCACCTGGCCGGTGCGTGACGGCGAGACCCTGCTGGAGACGGTCCTGCGCAACCGCCCGGACGCGCCCTACGCCTGCAAGGGCGGAGTGTGCGGCACCTGCCGTGCCTTCCTGGTCTCCGGCGAGGTCCGCATGGACCGCAACTTCGCACTGGAGACGGACGAGACGGAGGCCGGCTATGTACTGGCCTGCCAGTCCCATCCGCTGACGGAACAGGTGGAACTGGACTTCGACCGCTGAGGACGCTGTCGGTCGGTACTCCTGGGGCCCACAACACCATTCCCTTCTCCTAGAACCTGTTCTATCTTGACGCGCCGTCAGGCAACTGGGACGCGTCGGAGGGACAGGCCGTGGACTTCACCTTCAGCGAGGAGCAGCGGGCGGCGGGCGAGGCGGCGCGTGGGGTGTTCGCGGGCGTCACGCCGGACGCGGTGCCCAGCCCGGCGCTCACCACCGGTGCCGTGGCCGAGGGCTTCGACCGGGAGCTGTGGGCCCGGCTCGCCGGGGCGGACCTGCTGAGTCTGCTGCTCGACGAGGCGCACGGCGGCTCCGGGCTGGACGCGATCGCGCTGTGCCTGGTGCTGCGCGAGTCGGCGAAGGTACTCGCCCGGGTGCCGCTGCTGGAGCACAGCGCGGCCGCAGCGGCCGTACAGGCTTACGGCGGACCGGAGTTGGCCGAGCGGGTGCTGGCTCGGGCCGGGCGGGGTGAGCTGGTGCTGACCGTCGCCGCCAACGGCCGTACCGGACATGATCCGGCCGAACTGGCCGTCGGCGCACGGCGGGACGGGGCGGCGTGGGTGCTGGACGGGGTGCAGACGGCGGTGCCGTGGGCGTACGACGCGGACCTCTTCGTCGTACCCGCGCAGGGCGAAGGGACGACCGTGCTGGCGCTGGTACCCCGTGGGCGGGACGGAGTGGTCCTCGCCGAGCAGGTGTCCACCAGCGGAGAGCGGCTGGCCGAGCTGCGGCTGGCGTCGGTCCGGTTGGACCCGGGCGAGGTCATCGAGGCCGACGGCGCCTGGCAGTGGCTGCACGCGCTGCTCGCCACCGGCACCTGTGCGCTGGCACTCGGGCTGGGCGAACGGGTGCTGCGGATGACGGCCGAGTACACGGGCAAGCGGGAGCAGTTCGGGCATCCGCTCGCGACCTTCCAGGCGGTGGCCGTGCAGGCCGCGGACCGGTACATCGATCTGCGCGCCATGGAGGCCACCCTCTGGCAGGCCGCCTGGCGGATCGCCTCGGGGTCCCCGGGGGCGCTGCCCGCCGCCGGGGACGTGGCGGTGGCGAAGATCTGGGCGGCCGAGGGTGTGCGCCGGGTGGTGCAGACGGCGCAGCATCTGCATGGCGGGTTCGGCGCCGACACCGACTATCCGCTGCACCGCTATCACGCCTGGGCCAAGCACCTGGAGCTGGCGCTCGGCCCGGCAGCGGCGTATGAGGAGCGGCTCGGGGATCTGCTGGCGGCCCATCCGCTGGGCTGACCTCGCCCACGCGGCAGAGATACGAGCGGGAGCACGGACCGGCCGGGCAGTCGCCCATGGGAACTACAGGACGTGCCCGGGGTCACCCGCGTCCGTGATCACCGGGCGCCCCGCGGCCTCCCAGATCTGCATGCCACCCTCGACGTTCACCGCGTCGATGCCCTGCTGGACCAGGTACATGGTGACCTGGGCCGAGCGGCCGCCGGAGCGGCAGATGACGTGGACGCGGCCGTCCTGCGGGGCGGCCTCGGTCAGCTCGCCGTAGCGGGCGACGAAGTCGCTCATGGGGATGTGCAGCGCCCCCTCGGCGTGACCCGCCTGCCACTCGTCGTCCTCACGGACGTCCAGCAGGAAGTCGCCGTCCTTGAGGTCCGTGACCCCGACCGTGGGCACACCAGCTCCGAAATTCATGTCCCCGACGCTACCCGAAGGCGGCTGAGGCTCAGCCCTGGCCCAGCAGAGCGGCCAGCTCGGCCTCCCGCTGGGCGATGTCGGCGCGCAGCCGGCCGGCGATCTCCTCGAGCAGAGCGTCGGGGTCGTCCGGGGCGAGCCGGAGCATGCCGGCGATCGCGCCCTCCTCCAGTTCGCGGGCGACGAGGGTGAGCAGTTCCTTGCGCTGGGCGAGCCACTCGAGGCGGGCGTACAGCTCCTCGGCCGCGCTCGGCCGCCGCTCGGGCGGCACCGGGCCGGCCGCCCACTCCTCGGCCAGCTCCCTGAGCAGGACCTCGTCACCGCGGGCGTAGGCGGCGTTGACGCGGGTGAGGAACTCCTCCCGCCGCTGCTGCTCCTCCTCCCCCTGCGCGAGGTCGGGGTGGGCCTTGCGGGCCAGCTCGCGGTAGAGCTTGCGGGCCTCCTCGCTGGGCCGCACCCGCTGCGGGGGCCGTACGGCCTGGTCGGTGAGCATGGCGGCGGCCTCCGGGAACAGGCCGTGGCCGTCCATCCAGCCGCCCAGCAGTTCCTCGGCACCGGGAATCGGCAGCACCCGGGAGCGGGCCTCCTCGGCGCGGCGGATGTCCTCCGGGTCGCCGGTACGGGCGGCCTGCGCCTCGGCGATCTCGGCGTCCAGTTCCTCGATGCGGAGGTAGAGCGGGCCGAGTCGCTGTTCGTGCAGGCGGGAGAAGTTCTCGACCTCGACGCGGAAGGTCTCCACGGCGATCTCGTACTCGATCAACGCCTGCTCGGCGGCCCGTACGGCCTGCTCGAGCCGTTCCTCGGGCCGGGGGGCCTGTTCGGCTTCCGGGGTCGTCATCCGACCAGAGTAGGTGGAACCGCGGCCGGGCCCCCTCACACCCCCGACTCCGCCGCGATCCTCCCCGCCTTGATCCCCGCCACCAGCTCCGCGTGATCCGCCTCCGTCCGGTCGGCGTAGGCGACGGCGAACGCGGCGATCGCCTCGTCCAGCTCCCCGTTCTTCCCGCAGTACCCGGCGATCAGCCGCGGGTCGACGCTGTGGGAGTGGGCGCGGGCCAGCAGGGCGCCGGTCATGCGGCCGTAGTCGTCGATCTGGTCGGGGGCGAGGGCGGCGGGGTCGACGCTGCCCTTGCGGTTGCGGAACTGGCGGACCTGGAAGGGGCGCCCGTCGACGGTCGTCCAGCCGAGCAGGATGTCGCTGACGACCTGCATGTGCTTCTGGCCGAGGACGACACGGCGGCCCTCGTGCTCCACCGCCGGCGTCTCGAAACCGGCCGTGGCCAGGTGCGGGACCAGCGCGGAGGGGCGGGCCTCCTTCACCTGGAGCACGAGCGGCTGCTCGCGGTGGTCGAGGAGCAGGACGACGTAGGAGCGGGTACCGACGCTGCCGGTGCCGACCACGCGGAAGGCCACGTCGTGCACGGCGTGCCGGGCGAGCAGCGGGTGCCGGTCCTCGCTGAGGGTGTGGACGTACGGCTCCAGGGACGCGGCGACCGCGGCGGCCTCGGAATCCGGGACACGGCGCAGCACGGGGGCCGCGTCCACGAACCGCCGTCCGCCGTCCTCGACCGTCTCGGTCGACTTGGCCGCGAACCGGCCGCTGGTGTTGGCGCGGGCCTTCTCCGAGACCCGCTGGAGGGTGCCGAGCAGATCGTGGGCGTCGGTGTGGGAGACCAGCTCCTCGTCGGCGATGGCGTTCCACGCGTCCAGCACCGGCAGCCTGGCCAGCAGCCGCATGGTGCGCCGGTAGGCGCCGACGGCGTCCCGTGCCGCCGCCCGGCACATGTCCTCGTCGGCACCGGCCTCGCGTCCGGCGAGCACCAGGGAGGCGGCGAGCCGCTTCAGATCCCACTCCCAGGGGCCGTGCACGGTCTCGTCGAAGTCGTTGAGGTCGATGACGAGGTCACCGCGGGCGTCGCCGTACAGGCCGAAGTTGGCCGCGTGGGCGTCTCCGCATATCTGGGTGCCGATCCTGGTCATCGGGGTGCGGGCAAGGTCATAGGCCATGAGTCCGGCCGAGCCGCGCAGGAAGGCGAACGGGGTGGCCGCCATCCGTCCGACGCGGATGGGGGTCAGCTCCTTGATCCGGCCGGTGTTGGACTCGACGACCGCGCTCACCGCGTCGGGGCGGGAGGCGTCCACGTCGAGCGTGCGATGCGCGTCACGCGGCACGCCGGCCCGCAGCGCCTTGCCCTCCTCCTTGGGCGAACCCTGCCGCGGCCACTCGGCGAACCCACGCACGCGCGGCAGCCGACGGCTCCCCCCGGCCACGTCCGTCCCCATGTCCCCACCGGCACCGGTCACCACGACCGCCTCCCCCGAACCACCGTCCGCGTTCAACATCAACTCGTGCAGACCGTACAGCCGGAGCGAACACTTGGACGAGAGCTTCCTCACATCCTACGAAGGACCGTCGTACACACAACTGTCGACATACGACTACGGGCCCATCGTTTTCACGATGGGCCCGTAGTCGTATGTGTGCGCGAGGGGGGAGTTGAACCCCCACGCCCTTGCGGGCACTGGAACCTGAATCCAGCGCGTCTGCCTATTCCGCCACCCGCGCATTGGGTGTGTCTTCCGGTTCCTTCCCTTTCGGGCTGGCCCCTTCCGACATCCAGAACATTAGCACGCCGTACGGGGTGGGTTCACATCCCTTCCGGCCCCCGCCCGACCGCCCCCTGCGCCCCACCTGTCCCACGCGACACCCCACGTATCGCCCCGCGGCGCACCGCCCGCGTATCAACGAGACACGGTTCACGTATCAACCTCGTACCGGTGACGGGCATCTCCCCAGGAGCGGGACCGGCCCACAGCCGGGTGCGGGACACTGGTCTTCGCCCGCCTCTACGATCCATGGCAGGAACCGGCTGATCGCCGGACGCGTAGATACGATCAGTGAGCACAGCGAGCGGTACACGGCAGAGCGAGTAGTACAGAGCACGGCAAGACAGGCGGCAGAAACGGAGGAGGTGCCCCATGGGAGTCCTGAAGAAGTTCGAGCAGCGTCTCGAAGGTCTGGTGAACGGCACCTTCGCCAAGGTCTTCAAGTCCGAGGTCCAGCCCGTGGAGATCGCCGGCGCGCTCCAGCGTGAGTGCGACAACAACGCGACGATCTGGAACCGCGACCGGACCGTCGTACCCAACGACTTCATCGTGGAGCTGAGCGCGCCGGACTACGAGCGCCTGAGCCCCTACTCCGGGCAGCTCGGCGACGAGCTGGCCGGCATGGTGCGCGACTACGCCAAGCAGCAGCGCTACACCTTCATGGGACCGATCAAGGTCAATCTGGAGAAGGCGGACGACCTCGACACCGGTCTGTACCGGGTGCGCAGCCGCACCCTCGCCTCCTCCAGCAGCCAGCCGGGACAGCAGGCACCCCAGGCGCCCCAGGCGCGGCAGGGCGCCCCGGGCGGGTACGGCCAGCCGCCGGCCGCCACGCCCGCCGGCGCGCCCCCGATGCCGTCCGCGCCGCCGCCCGGCGCCCGGCCCGGCGGTTACGGCTACCCCCAGCCCGCGGCCCCCACGAGCGGCGGACGCACCCGCTACTGGATCGAGATCAACGGCAACCGCCACCAGATCTCCCGCCCGACGCTGGTGCTGGGCCGCAGCACCGAGGCCGACGTGCGGATCGACGACCCCGGCGTCTCGCGCCGGCACTGCGAGATCCGGACCGGAACGCCCTCGACGATCCAGGATCTCGGCTCCACCAACGGCATCGTGGTGGACGGGCAGCACACCACCCGCGCTACGCTCCGCGACGGCTCGCGGATCGTCGTGGGCAGCACCACCATCATTTACCGGCAAGCCGAAGGGTGAAGCGGGGGCAATGTCAGAGCTGACCCTCACGGTCATGCGGCTGGGTTTCCTGGCCGTACTGTGGCTGTTCGTGATCGTGGCCGTGCAGGTCATCCGGAGCGACCTGTTCGGTACGCGCGTCACCCAGCGCGGATCGCGTAGGGAGGCCGGGCGCCAGCAGCAGGCCCCCCGGCAGCAGGCCGCCGCGCCCCCGCCGCAGCGCGGCCAGCAGCGCGGGCAGCAGAGCGGCGGCCGGCGCGGGCGGGGCGCCCCCACCAAGCTGGTCGTGACGGAAGGCACACTGACCGGCACCACGGTCGCCCTGCAGGGCCAGACGATCACGCTGGGCCGGGCGCACGACTCCACGATCGTGCTGGACGACGACTACGCCTCCAGCCGCCATGCCAGGATCTACCCGGACCGCGACGGTCAGTGGATCGTCGAGGACCTGGGCTCCACCAACGGCACCTATCTGGACCGGTCCCGGCTGACGACCCCCACGCCGATCCCGCCGGGCGCGCCGATCCGCATCGGCAAGACCGTCATCGAGCTGCGGAAGTAGTACGAGAATGAGCGAGCGGAGCGAGCACGCAGCGGCAGGCCGCCACCCGGCCGCCGGCGCGCTCCCGACCGGAGGGTGGGCAGTGTGGCTCGACACGACCGGCTGTACCCGGAGCCGACGGGCGAGGTGGGCATGAGTCTGTCACTGCGCTTTGCCGCCGGATCGCACAAGGGCATGATCCGGGAGGGCAACGAGGACTCCGGTTACGCCGGTCCCCGCCTGCTCGCGATCGCCGACGGCATGGGCGGCCAGGCGGCCGGCGAGGTCGCCTCCTCGGAGGTCATCTCCACCCTGGTCACGCTCGACGACGACGTACCCGGCTCCGACATCCTCACCTCGCTCGGCGCGGCCGTACAGCGCGCCAACGACCAGCTGCGCGCCATGGTCGAGGAGGACCCCCAGCTCGAGGGCATGGGGACGACGCTGACCGCGCTGCTGTGGACCGGGCAGCGGCTCGGCCTCGTGCACGTCGGCGACTCGCGGGCGTATCTGCTGCGTGACGGGGTGCTCACGCAGATCACCCAGGACCACACCTGGGTGCAGCGGCTCGTGGACGAGGGCCGGATCACCGAGGAAGAGGCCACCACACATCCGCAGCGTTCCCTGCTGATGCGCGCCCTCGGCAGCGGCGAGCACGTCGAGCCGGACCTGTCGATCCGCGAGGTCCGGGCCGGCGACCGCTATCTGATCTGCTCCGACGGCCTGTCCGGCGTGGTCTCCCACCAGACGATGGAGGAGACCCTCGCCAGCTACCAGGGCCCCCAGGAGACCGTGCAGGAGCTGATCCAGCTCGCGCTGCGCGGCGGCGGCCCCGACAACATCACCGTGATCGTCGCGGACGTACTCGACCTGGACACCGGCGACACCCTCGCCGGGCAGCTGTCCGACCAGCCGGTCGTGGTCGGCGCGGTCGCCGAGAACCAGCACCATCTGCACGACAACGGCATCATGCAGACCCCGGCCGGCCGCGCCTCGCACCTGGGCCGCCAGGGGCACGGGCACGGCGGCGGCGAGTTCGGCCCGCCCGGCTCCGGCGACACCACCGGCTACGTACCGGCGGGCAGCTTCGGCGACTACACCGACGACGACTTCACCAAACCACGGCGGAGCCGCACGTGGCTGAAGGGCTCCCTGTACGGCGCCCTCGCCCTCGCGGTCATCGGCGGCGGCCTGTACGGCGGTTACCGCTGGACCCAGACGCAGTACTACGTCGGCGCCAAGGACGAGCACGTGGCGCTGTACCGCGGGATCAGCCAGGACCTGGCCTGGGTCTCGTTGTCGAAGGTGGAGAAGGACCACCCCGAGATCGAACTCAAGTACCTGCCGCCGTACCAGCAGAAGCAGGTCAAGAACACGATCGCGGCGGGCGGTCTGCAGCAGGCCGAGACGAAGATCCAGGCGCTGTCGGTGCAGGCCTCGGCGTGCAGGAAGCAGGCGGAGCACACGACCGCCGGATCGCAGAGCAACGCGAAGACGGGGCAGGGCCAGGCCGGAGGCACCACGGGAACCACCCGTACCGCTCTCACGTCCAAAGCGACACCGACACCGCACCCATCCGGTTCGACGCCCGCTACGAAGACCCCTTCGAAGTCCCCGTCCGCGACCGCCAGCCCCACCCCCGGCCCGAGCCTCTCCGAGGATGAGCAGAAGGTCGTCGATCAGTGCGGCAAGCAGTAACCCAGCCGCGAGAGGCCCTGTCACACGATGAGCAGTACGACTAACTCGCCGACGCACCACACGTCCACGATCGGCGCGATCGGCGCGCCGAGCCGCCGTAACACCGAACTGGCCCTGCTGGTCTTCGCCGTGGTCATCCCGGTGTTCGCCTACGCCAACGTGGGCCTGGCCATCGACGGCAAGGTGCCCGCCGGGCTGCTGAGCTACGGCCTGGGCCTCGGCCTGCTGGCCGGGGTCGCCCATCTCGTCGTACGGAAGTTCGCCCCGTACGCCGACCCGCTGCTGCTGCCGCTGGCCACCCTGCTCAACGGGCTCGGCCTGGTCTGCATCTGGCGCCTGGACCAGTCCAAGCTACTCCAGCAGCTCCACGTCAGCGGCGGCAAAGCCACCAACCAGCTGCTGTACACGGCGATGGGCATCGCCCTGTTCGTCGCGGTGCTGATCCTCCTCAAGGACCACCGCACGCTCCAGCGCTACACCTACATCTCCATGGTGACCGCACTGGTCCTGCTGCTGCTCCCGCTGGTCCCTGGCCTGGGCGCCGACGTGTACGGCGCCAAGATCTGGATCCACGTCGGCAGCTTCACCATCCAGCCCGGTGAGTTCGCCAAGATCGTGCTCGCGGTGTTCTTCGCCGGCTACCTCATGGTGAAGCGGGACGCGCTGGCCCTCGCCAGCCGCCGCTTCATGGGGCTCTACCTGCCGCGCGGACGTGACCTCGGCCCGATCCTCGTCGTCTGGGCGATGTCGATCCTGATCCTGGTCTTCGAGACCGACCTCGGTACGTCGCTGCTGTTCTTCGGCATGTTCGTGATCATGCTGTACGTCGCCACCGAGCGGACCAGCTGGATCGTGTTCGGTCTGCTGATGTCCGCGGTCGGCGCGGTCGGCGTGGCGAGCTTCGAGTCGCACATCCAGACCCGTGTGCAGGCCTGGCTCAACCCGTTCCACGAGTACCAGCTGAGCCGTCAGGTCACCCACGACGGCATCATCCACTCCGACCAGCTCCAGCAGGCCCTGTGGGCGTTCGGCTCCGGCGGCACCCTGGGCACCGGCTGGGGCCAGGGCCACTCCGAGCTGATCCGGTTCGCCGCGAACTCCGACTTCATCTTCGCCACCTTCGGCGAAGAGCTGGGCCTCGCGGGCATCATGGCGATCCTGCTGATCTACGGCCTGATCGCCGAGCGCGGCGTCCGTACCGCCCTCGCCGCCCGCGACCCGTTCGGCAAGCTGCTGGCCATCGGCCTGTCCGGTGGCTTCGCGCTCCAGGTCTTCGTCGTGGCCGGCGGTGTGATGGGTCTCATCCCGCTGACCGGTATGACCATGCCGTTCCTCGCGTACGGCGGTTCGTCCGTGATCGCGAACTGGGCGCTGATCGGCATCCTGATCCGGATCAGCGACACCGCCCGCCGCCCGGCGCCCGCCCCCGCCGCCAACCCCGACGCCGAGATGACCCAGGTGGTCCGCCCGTCATGAACAAGCCCCTGCGCCGGATCGCGATCTTCTGCGGCCTCCTCGTGCTGGCCCTGATGATCCGCGACAACTGGCTCCAATACGTCAAGGCCGACGAGCTGCGCACCGCCCCGGACAACCGCCGGGTCGCCATCGAGCGGTACGCGACCCCGCGCGGCGACATCATCGTCGACGGCAACCCGATCACGGGCTCCGTCGAGGCCAAGCACGGCGACTTCAAGTACAAGCGGACCTACAAGGACGGGCCCATGTGGGCCCCGGTGACCGGCTACTCGTCGCAGGCGTTCGGCAGCACCCAGCTGGAGAGCATCGACGACGGCATCCTCAGCGGCACCGACGACCGGCTGTTCTTCCGCAACACCCTGGACATGATCACGGGCAAGCAGAAGCAGGGCGGCAACGTCGTCACCACGCTGAACCAGGCCGCGCAGAAGGCGGCGTTCGACGGTCTGAAGGCGCAAGGAGGCAAGGGCGCGGTCGTCGCGCTGGAGCCGTCCACCGGCAAGATACTGGCGCTGGCCTCGTACCCGTCGTACGACCCGTCGTCCTTCGCGGGCAACTCCACGGACGTGGACTCCAAGAACTGGACCAAGCTCCAGAAGAGCAACGACCCGGCCGACCCGATGCTGAACCGGGCGCTGCGCGAGACCTACCCGCCGGGCTCCACCTTCAAGGTGGTCACCGCGGCCGCGGCGCTGGAGAACGGCCTGTACAAGTCGGCCGACGAGCAGACGAACTCGCCGCTGCCGTGGATCATGCCGGGCACCACGACCCCGTTGAAGAACGAGGGCAACATCCCCTGCAAGAACGCCACGCTGCGGGCCGCCCTCCAGTACTCCTGCAACAGCGTCTTCGGCAAGATCGGCGCCGACCTCGGCAACGACAAGATGCTGGCTGAGGCGAAGAAGTTCGGCTTCGACTCCCCGCTGGACACACCGGTCCGCGCCTACCCCTCGGTCTTCTCCGACAAAATGAACCAGTCGCAGACCGCCCTGTCCTCCATCGGCCAGTTCAACACCGCCGCCACCCCGCTGCAGATGGCCATGGTCGCCTCGGCCGTCGCCAACGACGGCAAACTGATGAAGCCGTACATGGTGGACAAACTCCAGTCGTCCAACGTCGACACGGTCTCGCAGACCCAGCCGGAGGAGATGAGCCGCCCGCTGTCCTCGCAGAACGCGCAGGTCCTGCAGGACATGATGAAGACGGTCGTCGAGCAGGGCACCGGTACGAACGCGAAGATCGACGGCGTCACCGTCGGCGGTAAGACCGGTACCGCGCAGCACGGTGTGGCGAACAGCGCCAACCCGTACGCGTGGTTCATCTCCTTCGCCAAGCTGCCCGACGGCAGCTCCCCGGTGGCCGTGGCCGTGGTGATCGAGGACGGGAGCGCCAACCGCGACGACATCTCCGGTGGCGGTCTCGCCGCACCGATCGCCAAGAGCGTCATGCAGGCGGTCATCAACTCCAAGAAGTGACCACGCCGACCCCGGAGGGTGACGCCCGTCACGTCATCTTCACATCGTTGCACGTTGCGATACCGGTCCTGTATCGGGTTGCGGGCTTGGCCAGGTCATACAAAGCGAGCCGGGTACGGTAGGCCCGGACGGCAGCCTCCGGCCGCGCACGACGATGCGGGGCCGGGACCGACGGAGAGGGCTGGTAGGTAGCTATGGAAGAGCCGCGTCGCCTCGGCGGCCGGTACGAACTGGGCCAGGTGCTCGGTCGTGGTGGCATGGCCGAGGTCTACCTCGCGCATGACACCCGCCTCGGCCGCACCGTGGCGGTGAAGACGCTGCGCGCGGACCTCGCGCGTGATCCGTCCTTCCAGGCCCGGTTCCGCCGGGAGGCCCAGTCGGCCGCCTCGCTCAACCATCCCGCGATCGTCGCGGTCTACGACACGGGCGAGGACTACATCGACGGGGTCTCCATCCCGTACATCGTGATGGAGTACGTCGACGGTTCCACCCTGCGTGAACTGCTTCACAGTGGCCGCAAACTCCTGCCCGAGCGCGCGATGGAAATGACCATCGGCATCCTCCAGGGCCTGGAGTACGCCCACCGCAGCGGCATCGTGCACCGCGACATCAAGCCGGCGAACGTCATGCTGACGCGCAACGGCCAGGTCAAGGTGATGGACTTCGGCATCGCCCGCGCCATGGGCGACTCCGGCATGACGATGACGCAGACGGCGGCAGTCATCGGCACGGCCCAGTACCTCTCGCCGGAGCAGGCCAAGGGCGAACAGGTCGACGCGCGGTCGGACCTGTACTCGACCGGCTGCCTGCTGTACGAGCTGCTCACGGTCCGCCCGCCGTTCGTGGGCGACTCCCCGGTGGCCGTGGCGTACCAGCACGTACGGGAAGAACCGCAGTCCCCGTCGGTCTTCGACCCGGAGATCACGCCGGAGATGGACGCGATCGTCCTGAAGGCGCTGGTCAAGGACCCGAACTACCGCTACCAGTCGGCCGACGAGATGCGCGCCGACATCGAGGCCTGCCTGGACGGCCAGCCGGTCGGGGCCACGGCCGCGATGGGCGCGGTGGGCTACGGCGGCTACCCCGACGACCAGCCGACGACGGCCCTGCGCCCGGACGCCGGGGCCGCGGGGGCGACCACCATGCTCCCGCCGATGCGCCCGGACGACGGCGGCTACGGCTACGACGACTCCCCGGGCCGCCGGCGCCAGCAGCCGAAGAAGTCCCACACCTCCACGATCCTGCTGGTCGTCGCGGGCGCGCTGGTCCTGATCGGCGCGATCCTGATCAGCAAGTGGGCATTCAGCGGAAACAGCGCGGACCAGTCTTTCGACGCCCCGAACTTCGTCGGCCACACCTACGCCGACGCCCAGAAGATGGCGGTCAACTCCGACCTGAAACTGGGCGCGCCCACCCGCAAGGAGTGCGCGGACCAGCCCAAGGGCTCGGTCTGCTCCCAGGACCCGGCGGCGGGCTCGCCGGTGAAGAAGAACGACACGATCACGCTGGTGGTGTCGACGGGGGCGCCGAAGGTCCAGGTACCGGACGTCCGCGGCATCCAGTTCGACCAGGCCGAGTCCCAGCTGAAGGACAAGGGCTTCCAGGTCGACAGGAAGGACGTGGTGTCCACCCAGACCCCGGGCGTCGTCACCGACCAGAACCCCCAGGGCGGCACGGAGAAGGAGAAGGGCACCACGATCACCCTCACCGTCGCCAAGGCGGAGGAGAAGGTGACCATCCCCGGCGACCTCGTCGGCAAGTCCTGTGACGACGCGAAGGCCGAGCTGACCCAGCTGGGTCTGGCACCGACCTGCAACGACGTAGCCGTGACCGACCAGACCCAGGACGGCAAGGTCCAGCAGACCAACCCGCAGGCGGGCCAGCAGGTTTCCAAGAACACGCCCGTCGCGATCAACGTCGGCAAGTTCCAGGGCCAGACACAGGGCCAGGTCCCGAACGTCTTCGGCAAGACCCTGAAGGAAGCCCAGCAGATCCTGCAGCAGAACGGCTTCACCCAGATCCAGGTCCAGGGCCCGACCGACGACAAGGCACGGGTCCTCGCCCAGACCCCGCCCGCCGGCACCCAGGGCGACCCGGGCACCACCCAGATCCTCCTGACCACCCAGGACTTCGGCGGCGGCAACAACGGCGGCAACAACGGCGGCCTCTTCGGAGGCGGCGGCTGACGCCTCGCACCAACGAGAGGGCCCTCGGATCGCACGGATCCGAGGGCCCTCTGCTTGTTGGGTGGCAGACCTACTCCGTCGTGACGGATGCACCGAAGGCGTCGTACGGCAGGCTCACAGCGACCGCGGCATCGACATCACCGGACGCACAGCGGCGGTAAGCGCCCCTGAAAAGAAGGGCCCGAAGTCGCAAAAGGACGTTGCGGCTTCGGGCCCCCGTCATGCTGGAGGACAGAGTTACTCAAAGAAACTCTGTCAGCCCCGCAGCTCCGCCGGCGGCGTCCGCTTGCTGTCCACCTTCTCCACCCGGACCAGCTCACCCCACACCACGTACCGGTACTCCGAGGTGTACACCGGGGTGCACGTCGTCAGGGTGATGTAGTGGCCCGGCTTGGACTTGCCGGACTCCTTGGGGATCTGGGAGATGACCTTGACGTTGTACTTCGAGGTCTCGGGGAGGATCGAGTAGACCTTGTAGACGTACCAGTCGTCCCGGGTCTCGAAGACGATCGGGTCGCCGTTCTTCAGCTTGTCGATGTTGTGGAACTTGGCGCCGTGGCCGTCGCGGTGGGCGGCGAGGGTGAAGTTGCCGTCCTTGCCGGTTATGGGGAGCGCGGCCTTGACCGGGTCGGTGTAGTAGCCGGCCACGCCGTCGTTGAGGACGTCCGTGCCCGTGCCCTTCTCGACCAGCACCACGCCGTTCCTCATCGCCGGCACGTGCAAGAAGCCGATGCCGTCCTTGGTGTCCAGCGCCCCGGGCCCGGAGTCCTTCTCCTGCGCCCAGTGCTGGCGGACCTTGTCGGCCTCCTTGTTCGCCTTGCGGTCCGCTATCACGTTCGTCCACCACAGGGAGTAGACGACGAACAGGGCGAGCAACAGGCCCGCCGTGATGAGGAGTTCACCGAAGGCGCTGATCGCCATCGCGATCCGGCCAGGGCGCCGACGGCGCGCCACCGGCTCAGGCTCGGACGCGTCCGTGTGTTCTTCGGTGTCGTCGGCGGTCGCTGCCACTGTCTTCCTCTGCCCCTGTGTGATGAGCCCTACTCGATGAGCGCGTCCGGCTTGCCCTCGCTGCGCGGGCGTTCCTGGACCATCTTGCCCCAGACGATCAGCCGGTACTTGCTGGTGAACTCCGGCGTACAGGTGGTGAGGGTGATGTAGCGGCCCGGCTGGGTGAAACCGGAACCCCTCGGGATCGGGTCCAGCACGCTGGTGTTGGACGGCGAGGTCACCGGAAGCGTCGACGTCACCTTGTACACGAAGTACGTGTCCTGCGTCTCGACCACGACCGCGTCGCCGGGCTTGAGCCGGTTGATGTACCGGAACGGTTCACCGTGGGTGTTGCGGTGCGCCGCGAGCCCGAAGTTGCCGGTCTTCGCGTCGGGCATCGCCGTCTTCAGCGGGGCCTCGCCGTAGTGCCCGACCATGCCCTTGTCGAGCACCTTGGCGTTGCTGACGCCCTCCGCGATCGGCGCCACCACGTCCAGCTTGGGGATGTGCAGGATGGCGAAGCCCTGCCCCGGCGCGAAGACACCCGGGCTGCGCTTGCCGCTGGCCCAGTCGTCCTGGAGCTGGTGCGTCTCGCTGCCCGCCTGCGCGTGCGCACGGACGTTGGTCCACCACAGCTGGTAGGTGACGAACAGCAGCATCAGCACGCCGGTGGTGATGAACACCTCGCCGATCGCCCGGCTCGCGATCGTGGCCGGGGACGGCTTGCGCAGCCGCGCCTGCCGCCGGGCCTCCACCCGCGACAGCGGCCGGCCCGACTCCGGTGCCGTGGGAGGCGCGGTCTCCTGGCTCCCGCCGTGCCGACCACCACCACGCCCGCCTCCGTGCCCGCCCCCGCGACGCTTGGCGGCCCTTCTGCGGGCCGCACGGCCGCCAACGACGTCTCCGGGTGAGGAGGAGGCTGAAGAGCCCGCAGAGGCCCGCATGGGCTCACTCTCGGGGATCCGCAGCGCCATCGTCTCGTCGTCGAGAGGATCCCGGTACGGCTCCCGGCCCCCCGCCGCGTCCCACTGCTGCCCGAGCGCACCGGATGCCTCGTACGACTGATCCCCGTACGAGGCATCGGTCTCGCGCTCCGGGCGCAGCGCGGTCACGCCGTGGCCCTGCCCACCACCGGGGCGAGCCCCGCCGACCTCGCCACGGCACCCTCGTCGCCGCACTCCGCCAGCCAGTTGGCCAGCATCCGGTGCCCGTGCTCGGTCAGCACCGACTCGGGGTGGAACTGCACGCCCTCGACCAGGAGTTCACGGTGACGCAGGCCCATGATGATGCCGTCGTGGGTGCGGGCGGTCACCTCCAGCTCGGCCGGAACCGTGTCCGGCTCGGCGGCCAGCGAGTGGTAGCGGGTCGCCGTGAAGGGCGAGGGCAGACCCGCGAAGACGCCCTTGCCCTCGTGCTCGACCAGCGAGGTCTTGCCGTGCAGCAGCTCGGGCGCCCGGTCCACCACACCGCCGTACGCCACCTGCATCGACTGCATGCCCAGGCAGACCCCGAAGACGGGGACGCCGGTGGCCGCGCAGTGCCGGACCATCTCCACACACACGCCCGCCTGCTCGGGCGTCCCCGGGCCGGGCGAGAGGAGCACGCCGTCGAAACCGTCCTGGGCGTGCGAGGTCGCGACCTCGTCGTTGCGCAGCACCTCGCACTCGGCACCCAGCTGGTACAGGTACTGGACGAGGTTGAAGACGAAGCTGTCGTAGTTGTCGACGACGAGAATCCGCGCTCTCACTGGTTGTTCACCGTCACATCGTTGAAGGGCAGCAGCGGTTCGGCCCACGGGAAGACGTACTGGAACAGGACGTAGACCACGGCCAGGATCAGTACGAGCGAGACGAGCGCCTTCGCCCACGCGTTCCCCGGCAGATGCCGCCAGATCCAGCCGTACATGCCGTTCCTTCCGTATCCCCACGGCACCTGACTCACGCCGTACGGCACCAGACTAACGGCGCAGAGCCTCCGGTTCGCCGTCCTCCACAGGCTGGGTGGAATCGAGGTGCGCCCAGACGATCAGCCGGTGACTGTGCCCCCATTCCGGATCGCACGTGGTCAGCGTCAGATACCGGCCCGGACGCGGGTACCCGGACTTACCCGGCACAGGGTCGATGACCTGGACGTCCGTCGGCACGGTTTTGTAAGGGCCTTTGTCGATCCGATACGTGAACCAGGTCGCCCCGTCCGTGAGCACCACCGCGTCGCCCCGCCGCAGCTCGGGGAAGTCCAGGAACGGGTCGCCGTAGGTGCGCCGGTGGCCGGCCACCGCGAAGTTGCCCACCTGGCCGAGCCGGGCCGTGCCCTGGTAGTGGGCGAGCCCCTTCGCCAGCACGTCCCGGCCGGTGCCCTCCAGAACGGGCTTGTTCCACGTGAAACCGAACCGCGGGATGTACATGATCGCGAAGGCCTTGCCGTAGTGGTACGGCACCGGGTCCGTCACGGTCACCGTCTTCTCACCCGGCGTGTCGGCGGCCGGCCGCACACTCTCCTTCGACCACTGCCGGTGCAACTGGTCGATCTGGTCGCTCATGGCACCGTCGGCCCGCACGCCCGTCCAGAACAGCACATAGACGACGAAGAGCACGATCAGGGTGCCGACGGTGATGCACAGTTCGCTGAACGTCCGGACGATCACGCGCACCGGCGCCTCCGTGAAGGACGGCTGACGGATGGCTACTGCACGGGCTTGGCGTAGTGCAGATCCACTGTGCCCGAGTAGCCGGGAAGAGTCACCGTCCCGTCGTCGGTGACTTTCCAGCCGAGGCCGTAGACGTTGACGTACATCATGTAGGTCTGGATCGCCTTGCTGTCCGCGAGCGCCTGCTGGAGCTTCCCCGGGTCCCCGACCGCCGTGATCGTGTACGGCGGTGAGTAGACGCGGCCCTGGAGGATCAGGGTGTTGCCGACGCAGCGCACCGCGCTGGTGGAGATCAGCCGCTGGTCCATGACCTTGACGCCCTTCGCGCCCCCCTGCCACAGGGCGTTCACCACAGCCTGCAGGTCCTGCTGGTGGATGACCAGGTAGTCGGGCTGGGGCGCGGGATAGCCGGGGAGCTTGGCGGTGGCGTTGGGCGGGGCGTCGTTCAGGGTGACGCTGACGCCGCGGCCGGTCAGCGGCCGGGTGCCGGCGCTCGACTCCAGCCCGCTCAGCTTGCGGTCCTGCGCCTTGCTGGTGCCGCCGTCGCTCTTGGCGAGGGATTCGACGTTGCCGCGCAGGGCGGCGTTGGACTCGTCCAGGTCCTTGTTCTTGCGGCTGCGCTGCTGGATCAGGTCGGACAGCTTCAGCAGGGAGCCGTCCTGGCGGATGTCGGTGCCCTTGGCCGTGTTGAAGCTGGTGAAGAAGATGAGCCCGGCGAGAGCGAAGACGGCGGCCGTCAGGATCCGCGCGGGTCGGAAACTCAGACGGGGGCCAGGGCCGGAACCCGTTGATCCCGTCCCGGGGGAGTCGGCAGAATTGCTCAACGTACCCTTATCTCCTTCGGCGCCACGGAAGCACTACGCTAACGGACGCGCCCGACCCAGTTACCTGCGCGGCCACGCAGCGCATCGACAGGAGAGACCCTCGTGCCGAAGTCACGTATCCGCAAGAAGGCTGATTTCACGCCGCCGCCGGCGAAGCAGGCGCAGGCGATCAAGCTGACCAGCCGTGGCTGGGTCGCGCCCGTCATGCTGGCCATGTTCGTCATCGGTCTGGCCTGGATCGTCGTCTTCTACGTGACCAACGGCTCGCTGCCCATCGACGCGCTGGACAACTGGAACATCGTGGTCGGCTTCGGCTTCATCGCCGCCGGCTTCGCCGTCTCCACGCAGTGGAAGTAGCTCTGCCCAGGGCTCTCCGCTGAGTTATCCACAGGCCAGGGGTGCTGTCCACATCTCCCTGGGGAAAAGAAACTACGATCTGTGGATAACCCATCGGGCATTGACGCCGGTGTGACTGACCTACCGGCCCTCACACACGTGTGCGCCCCCTGCCTGACCTGCGGAAACACATCCGAGCGACAGGGGGCACAGCCGTGCTCGCACGGTCTGCACAAGATCCGGCACACCCTGTGGACAACGGTTCGGTATCAGACTCGGATCAGGTCAGCTGAGCGGTTCTGACCAGCGTGAGCACCACCACGACGGCGAGGACGACGGCGCAGGCGCCGTACTGGATCAGCGTCCGCTTCTCACGCGGGGCGTGGACCATGGCGTAGCCGACGGCGACACCGGCGACCAGGCCGCCGATGTGGGCCTGCCAGGCGATGTTCGCCCAGGTGAAGGTGATGATGAGGTTGATCACCAGCAGGGCGATGATCGGCCGCAGGTCGTAGTTGAGCCGGCGCATCAGCACGCCGGTCGCGCCGAAGAGGCCGAAGATCGCTCCGGAGGCACCCAGTGACGGTTGATTGGGCGCGGCGAGCAGATAGGTGAGGGCGCCGCCCGCCAGGCCCGAGACGAAGTAGAGGGACAGATAGCGGGCCCGGCCCAGGGCGGCTTCCAGGGGGCCGCCGATCCACCACAGGCTGAGCATGTTGAACAGGATGTGGGTGATGTTGCCGTGCAGGAACATCGCGGTCAGCAGGCGGTAGTACTGCCCCTCGGCGACGCCCTCGAAGGGGCCGAACTGGGAGTACTGGGCCCGGCCGATCAGCTCGAAGTGCTCGGTGACGGTGTCGCCGATGGCCTGCTGCGCCAGGAAGACGGCGATGTTGATGCCGATCAGTATCTTGGTGAGGAGCCGGGGGTCGGCGGTCATGGTGCCGCCGGTGATGGTGCGCGGCCTGGCCGCGGTCGGGGCGTGTCCGGTGCCGGATCCTGCGCGCACGCACTCGGGGCACTGGAAGCCGACCGAGGCGCTGATCATGCATTCGGGGCAGATGGGGCGTTCGCAGCGGGTGCAGCGCACGCCGGTCTCGCGGTCCGGGTGCCGGTAGCACCCGGGCACGCTGTGGGCGGCGCCGCCCTGCGTACTGCCTTCGGCCTGGTCCATCGGTTCCCCTTGCTCGTCGTGGGCCGCCCCCGCAAGTGCTCCGCCCCGCTCATCCTTGGTACGGACGAGCGGGGCGTTTGGTTCCCCACGGGGCCGGGGTGCGGTGATCAGCCCTGGCGTGTCTCGACGACGACCGACTGTATGACGACGTCGTCGACGGGCCGGTCGTTACGGCCGGTCGGCACGTTCGCGATCTTGTCGACGACCGCTTGGCTGGCCCTGTCGGTGACCTCGCCGAAGATGGTGCGTTTGCGGTTCAGCCACGTCGTCGGGGCGACGGTGATGAAGAACTGTGAGCCGTTGGTGCCGGGGCCGGCGTTGGCCATGGCCAGCAGGTACGGCCGGTCGAAGGTCTTCTCCGGGGAGTACTCGTCGTCGAACTGGTAGCCGGGGCCGCCTATGCCGGTGCCGAGGGGGTCGCCGCCCTGGATCATGAAGCCGCTGATGACGCTGTGGAAGATCGTGCCGTCGTAGAGCGGCCTGGTGGTCTTCTCGCCCGTGCCGGGGTGGGTCCACTGACGCTCGCCCTTGGCCAGTTCGACGAAGTTGCGGACCGTCACCGGCGCGTGGTGCGGGAAGAGCTCGACCACGATGTCGCCGTGGTTGGTCTTCAGGGTGGCGTACAGCTGCTCGGCCACGGTCTGCCTTCCCTTGTCTTGCTGTGACTCCCCGATCCTCGCACGGTCCTGGGTGTACGTCGCCGGGCGGTGGAAGAGGAATCGGCACCCATATGCCCGCCCTCACGTGCCGCGCGGGCCGTTTGCAGGCATGATCCGTAAATGGGTGGAAAGTCGAAATACCGTACGCCACCGAGGAGGAGGAAACCCGTGACCCGCATTGACAGCGTGCGCGCCGCGACCGGCTCGGCGAAGGACAGCGTGCTGCACGCCGCGGAAGTGGTGGCGCCCTACGCCGACACGGCCAAGGAGCGTGCCGCGCTCTACGCGCAGGAGGCACGCGTACGGCTGGCGCCCGTGATGTCGCAGGCCGCTGAACAGGCCCGCGTGCAGTACGACGCCCGGCTGGCCCCGCGTCTGGAGCAGGCCCGTGCGCATGTGCCGCCGAAGGTGGACCTCGCCGCGCAGGAGGCTGCCGTCCGCACCCGCAGGGCCGCTCGGCAGGCCGCCGAGTACTCACGCCCGAAGATCGAGCAGGCCAGGTCCGCGGCCGCGCCGGTACGGGACGAGGCCGCCGCCCGTGGCGCGGCCGCCCTGGCCGCGCTGCGCGGGCATGTGTCGGCCGAGGACATCCAGAAGCTGGCCCGCAGGAACCAGCGCCGTTGCCGGGGTGCCCGTGCCGTCAAGGGGCTGGCCGTGCTGGCGCTGCTGGCCGGTGGTGCCTTCGCGGCCTGGAAGTGGTGGGACAAGCAGGCCAACCCGGACTGGCTGGTCGAGCCCCCGGCCGCGACGGAGGTCCCCGAAGGGGGCCGCCTCACCTCGGCCGACGCCTCGCCTCTGGACCCGGAGGTCCAGGCGAAGCAGGCGGAGGAGGAGAGGGGGAACGGGGAGGACCGGGAGTAGCTCCCACGCCCTGTTTCACGTGAAACCATCACTGCCGACTCTCACCTTTGATGGGCACCGTCCGGCCGCGCGCCTGGGCCGGACGGCCCAAGCGGCATTGTTCGCCCTCCGGCGAAGCTGAACGTGCGGGATGTTCCGGGGTTACGGATCCCCGCGACGGACCGACCGGTGAGGGGCGCCATGAAGGGCTTTGTCTTCCACGGTGTCGGGCAGGCGTCCTGGCAGGACGTCCCGGATCCCGGCCTCAAGGAGCCGACCGACGCGATCGTGAAGGTCGACGCCGTCACCATCTGCGGGACGGACCTGCACATCCTCGGGGGCGACGTACCCGAGGTGCGGCCCGGCACGGTGCTCGGCCATGAGGCGGTCGGCGAGATCGTCGAGACCGGCGGCGACGTACGCACCGTGCGGCCCGGGGACCGGGTGCTGATCTCCTGCATCACCTCCTGCGGCCGCTGCCGGTTCTGCCGGGACGGCTCCTACGGTCAGTGCCGGGGCGGCGGAGGCTGGATCCTCGGCCACCTCGTCGACGGCACCCAGGCGGAGTACGTCCGCGTCCCCTATGCCGACCTGTCCGTGCATCCGCTGCCGGGCACGGTGCGCAGCGAGGACGCCGTCCTGCTCGCGGACATCTTCCCGACCTCGTACGAGGTGGGTGTCCTCAACGGGCACGTGCGGCCGGGCGACACGGTCGTGATCGTCGGTGCCGGTCCCATCGGGCTCGCGGCGGTCGCCACGGCCGGGCTGTTCTCTCCAGAGCGGATCATCGCCGTCGATCTGGTCCCGGCCCGGCTGGAGGCCGCCCGGCGGCTCGGCGCGGACGCGGTGGCCGACGTACGGGAGGCGCCTGACCAGCTGGTCGACGATCTGACCGAGGGGCTCGGCGCGGACGTGGTCATGGAGGCGGTGGGTGTGCCGGAGAGCTTCGAGCTGTGCGCCCGGATGGTCCGTCCCGGCGGGCACCTCGCCAACATCGGTGTGCACGGCCGGCCGGCGACACTGCACCTCGAGGACCTGTGGGCCAGGAACGTGACGATCACGACCGGCCTGGTGGACACCCGCTCCACGCCGACCCTGCTGCGGATGGCCGCGGCCGGCCGGCTGCCGACCGGGCAACTGGTCACCCACACCTTCCCGCTGGAGCAGATGGAGGAGGCGTACGACGTCTTCGCCAAGGCCGCCGAGACCGGCGCGCTCAAGGTGGTGCTCGGTGGGGAACAGCACGCGGAAGTGGCCGTTCCCGCGGCCTGATCGAGCGTGACGTGGCGGCGGAGGCGCCGCTGGGCGATCTGGGCCGCCGCCTGGCCGCCCGCCGCACACAGCTGGGCCTGACCCGGGATGAGGTGGCGGCGCGGGCGGACCTCACGGTCGGCTTTCCTGGCTCGCTGATCAGGCTGGCCGAGGTGCTGGAGACCACCGTCACGGACCTGACCGGCGGCGCCGTCGACCTGCCTCCCGGCCCCGGACGTGCCGCACGGGAGCCCCGCTTCACGAAACTGGGCCCCGCCGAGTGCCGGGTCCCTGCCGGGCTCGCACGGCGTGGGCCGGCCGGCCGTGCCGACGAGTGATGGACCGTTGATCGTGCCGGTCAACTACAGCGTCGTTCACCGGGCCCGGCGGACGCGCCGGCGAGCCGGACGCCGGTGACCAGCTCGGGTCGGATGCGGACCGCCTGGTCCATGCCGTGCTGCGGCACCCAGGGAGTCACCATCCCGCGGATGCGCGCCAGTTCGGCGGGGTCGGTGACCAGGCGGGCGTAGCCGGTGACGACCACGCTCCAGCCGAGGTGGGTGTCGGGGTCGATGGCGTCGGCCTCGTAGGCGACGACCACGCCGGTGCCGGCGGCCTGCCGGGTCCGTGAGGTCAGGGCCGTGGCTTCGCACGTACGGATCACGATGTCGCCGCCGTCCAGGACGTGTTTGACCGGGCGGACGGTGGGCAGCGCCTGCCGGGTGAAGACGACCCTGCCCAGGGGCACGCTGCCGAGCAGGCGCAGTGCCTCGGCCGGGTCGAGGTCGATACGGCGGTGCGGTACATCGTGAGAAGGGATCATGGCTGGCTTCTTCGCGGGTGCGGGAGGTTCGGGCCGCTCATGACTGCACTGTCGCCCGTGGCCCTGTGCCGCTCCAGTGCCGTTCGGCCTCGGCCGAGGGCCGGTCGTCCCCGCACTCCTCGTGTGGTCAGGCCGCCTCGCCGAGGGGCGCCTCCTCGGGGACGGGTGGTTGATGCCGTGGCATGAGCAGTACGGTCGCGGCGGCCAGTGCGACGCCGACGCAGGAGAGGTTCATCATCGCCACGATGCCCAGCGTCCCGCTCAGCGGCGAGCCCGCCACCATGCCCAGCGGGGAGGCCCCGTCCTGGAGGAAACCGCTGGTGGTGTCCGAGGGTCTGCGGTGAGGTGTGCAGGACCTGGCCCATGTACGGCGCACCGGCCGCGAGCAGGGTCGCCGGCCAGGTGTTGTGCCGGACCTCCGCGGCGCCGGCGCGTATCTCGTCGATCAGCCGGCGCACCTGGCCGCCCTGTGCCCCGGTCCTCGGGCTCGCCGTCATGGGGGGCCGGTACCGGATCCTGGACAGACACAGTGCCAAGCACGCGTAGCCGACCGCGTCGAAGGCGACGACCACCGTGAACCCCAGGCCGCCATGGACGGCGCCTCCCAGCGGGCCGCCGACGAGCCGGATGGCCCCGGTGATCAGGGCGTTCAGGGAGTTGGCCGCGTGCAGGTCGCTTCCACGTCCGACGAGTTCGGGCAGCGGGGCGGCGGCGGCCGGGGTGAACAGCGCCGATCTGATCCGCAGGGTGGCGGTGTCGCTGATGCTGTGGGCGAACAGCCCGGACCAACTCCCGTCCGACGGCGCCGCCGATGGCAATGTCGACCTCAAGTAGGAGTAGAGAACTCCTACTTGAGGCTGGCCGACAGGGCGGCCAGGACCACGAAGAACCGCACGCGGTAGGCACGCCGCCCGCACCGCACCGGTCGGTGCGCCACGGATCGTCCGTGGCGCACCGGCGCCGCGTCATCGGCCCTGCGCATCGAGTCGGAGCGCCTTGCGCACTCCCGGACTCAGGGCCACGTGGTTGTCCTTCCCGGCGACCGCCGCACCGCCCTCGACCTCGTACCAGCCCTGCGTGGTGTTCACCAGGACATAACGCCCGCCGGCGCCCCTGTCGAGCAGGAGGACGTACTCCTGCCCGGCGATGAATCCGACGGTCCCGGGCCCGGAACCGGGCGTCGTGTAGGCCACCTGGATGGAATCGCCCGAGGTCTCGCCCTTGGCGGTCGCCACCACCTTCGCCGAGGCCACCGTCGTGCTGACGCCGTCGACGTCCTCCTCGTGCCCGGCGCCGAGCCGCGCCCGTACCATCACCTTCGCCGCGCCTTCCAGCTTGGCCGTGCTGCCGTAGTAGGGCTCGTCGACCATGGCGTCGCCGCCCGGTCCCCTGCCCGGCCCGGCGTGGCGGCCGGCCGGTGCGGCCTGGTGGCTGCCCGGCCCGGCCGGGTCGCCGTGGAGGCTGAAGAAGGTGACGCCGCCGTCGGCGATGGTGCGGTGCAGCTCCGTCAGGCGCGTCATCGAGCGGTGGTGGTTGCTCAGCAGGTTGCGCGTGGTGACGAAAAGCCACCCGGTTCCCACCTCATGACCTGCCGTCATGCGCTCCCACGCGGTACGGAAGACCTCGGCGGTCAGTTCCTCCGCCGCTCCTCGGTCGCCCGACCGCCGGTGCACATAAGCGCACACCCGTGGGTGGTCACGGACATACAAGGCCGTGAATCGCGCGGTGCGCTCACGGTCGCTCCGGGTCCTCAAGGGCTCCACACCTCTTCTGTGTCGTGGACCCGGTGCATCCTTACCGACGGGAAGAAAAAGACCCCTCCAACCGCGTTTCCGCAGGTCGGAGGGGTCATCCAGGGTGGAGCCTAGGGGAGTCGAACCCCTGACATCCGCCATGCAAAGACGGCGCTCTACCAACTGAGCTAAGGCCCCGGGAAGCAGCGGCCGGCCGGAGGAATCGTGTTCCGACGGGCGCCGGACACCAGAGTACCGGGTCACCCCCCGTATCCCGCAAAAAGATTGGGGGTCCCCGCGGATGACCACTCTCCGTAAGATGCTCGGCGTGGTTCGCTACAGCGAACCGCGGTTTTCAGGGGAAGCGATGGGGAGACGCAATGGACGCCGCACAGCAGGAAGCCACCGCCAGAGCGCGGGAGCTGCAGCGGAACTGGTACGGAGAGCCGCTGGGGGCGCTCTTCCGTAAGCTCATCGAGGATCTCGGCCTCAATCAGGCCCGTCTCGCGGCGGTCCTCGGGCTGTCCGCTCCGATGCTCTCGCAGCTGATGAGCGGCCAGCGGGCCAAGATCGGCAATCCCGCCGTGGTCCAGCGGGTGCAGCTGCTGCAGGAGCTGGCGGCCCAGGTGGCGGACGGCAGCGTCAGCGCCGCCGAGGCGACCGAGCGCATGGAAGAGATCAAGAAGTCGCAGGGGGGCTCCGTGCTCAGCAACACCACCCACACCACGAGCGGTTCGGGCGCGCCGACCGTCAAGCGGGTGGTCCGCGAGATCCAGTCGCTGCTGCGCTCGGTGGCCGCCGCCGGCGACATCATCGACGCAGCGAACAGCCTCGCCCCGGCCCATCCCGAGCTGGCGGAGTTCCTCCGCGTCTACGGCGCCGGCCGCACCTCCGACGCCGTCGCCCACTACCAGTCCCACCAGAGCTGACTCCTCGGAGAGACAGAAACCGGTGGGGGCCGAGTGACTGAGGGGGCAGGGGGGTAGCGAGGGTAGTGGGGGGCTTGGCGGTCGGGGGACATCGCGGGCTAGGGGGAGGAGCGGCGGGCTGCCATGGGTGAGGTCTTCGCCGGCCGGTACGAACTGGCCGACCCGATCGGACGGGGTGGCGTGGGCGCCGTATGGCGTGCCTGGGACCACCGCCGACGCCGTTATGTGGCCGCCAAGGTGCTCCAGCAGCGCGACGCCCACTCCCTGCTGCGCTTCGTGCGCGAGCAGGCCCTGCGCATCGACCACCCCCATGTCCTCGCCCCGGCCAGCTGGGCCGCCGACGACGACAAGGTGCTGTTCACCATGGACCTGGTCGCCGGTGGCTCGCTGGTCCACCTCGTCGGCGACTACGGCCCCCTGCCGCCGCCGTACGTGTGCACCCTGCTCGACCAGCTCCTGTCCGGCCTCGGCGCCGTCCACGAGGAGGGCGTCATCCACCGGGACATCAAGCCCGCCAACCTCCTCCTCGAAGCCACCGGCACCGGCCGCCCCCGGCTGCGGCTGTCCGATTTCGGCATCGCCATGCGGCTCGGCGAACCCCGCCTGACGGAGACCAACCTCGTGGTGGGCACGCCCGGTTACCTCGCCCCCGAGCAGCTGCTCGGCGCCGAACCCGACTTCCCGGCCGACCTGTTCGCCGTGGGCCTGGTCGCCCTGTATCTCCTCGAAGGCGCCAAGCCGGACGCCAAGGCGCTCGTGCAGTACTTCGCCGAGCACGGCACGCCCGGCCCGCCCAAGGGCGTCCCCGAACCGCTCTGGCAGGTCGTCGCGGGCCTGCTCCAGCCCGACCCGGCCGCCCGCTTCCGCACCGCCACGGGTGCGCGCAAGGCGCTCGCCTCCGCCACGGAACTCCTGCCGGAGTCCGACCTCGACGACGAGCTGATCGAGATCTTCGACCAACTCGGCCCGCTGCCCGCGGGGTTCGGCCCGGACGGCCCCCTCGCCCTGGCCTCCGGGGTGGCCGGGGAGCTGGTCCCGGGAGCGGATACAGCGGATACGGCGGACACGGACGCGGGTGGCGAAGCGACAGGCACCGGCTCCCTCTCCGACACCGGAAGCTTCCGGCTGCCGCCACCCCAGGGCACCTCCACCCCCACTCCCATCCCCACCCCCGCCCCCGCCCCCGCCCCCGAGCCGTACGTCTCCCCCCACACGCCGGCGGATCCGCCCCCGCCCGCCTATCCACCCGCCCGGCTCCCGTCCCCCACGCCCCATCCCCTGGCCCCCTGGCACGCCGGTCCGGTCCCGGGCGAGCCGTCCCTCACCGCCTCGTACACCACCCGGGACCCGCAGCCCCCAGCCCTGCCTGTTCCCCCCGTCCCGGCCCACGGCCGTCGCGGCCGCCGGGCGCGTCGGCAGCGCAGGCCCGGGCCGCCCGCCAAGGCCGTGATACCGATCCTGCTACTGGCGCTGGCCTGCTACGCGGTGGGTTTCTGGGCGCTGGCCCGGGTCTGAGGCCGGCGGGCCGCCAGGGTCCACGCGCCGAGCACCAGCAGGAGCAGTGTGCCCAGGCCGATGCCGCCGGCCGCGACCAGCTTCATGACCGGGTCGCCGCCGCCCCCGGTGCCCGTCGGGCCCCCGCTGCCCCCGCCGCTCCCGGTGAGCGCGGCCGCCCGGTCCTCGTCCGTGACCGTGAAGAGGTCCACGGGTACGGGCCGGCCGGCGTACTCCGGCCCCGCGTGGGCATGCCCGGCCACCCGGACCCGCAGGGTCACGGGGAACGGCCCCCGCCCGAACGTCCCGGTCAGCTGCTCGCTGAGGTGCAGCACCAGGTAGTAGTCGCCGGCGAAGCGGACGGAGGTCACCGCGGCGGGGACGGCGTAGCGGTTGGCGTACTCCACCGGCGGGACGGGGGCGAGCACGGCGGGCTTGCGGGTGCCGGTGTAGCCGAGGACGGTGTCCTCGACGAGGCCGCGGACGGGGTTGTGGAGGGAGAGGGTCAGGGCGCCGCCGACGTAGCCGTGCCCTGCGGCGTCGCCCAGCTCGGCGGAGGCCGCCAGCTGCCGGCCCCAGTCGAGCGGCACCTTGTAGAACCGTGTCTCGCCGGGTGTCAGCTCGGTGCGCCAGACCCCCTGGCCCAGCGGGCGGGCGGAGGCGAAGCCGGCGCCGCCGGTGCGCTGTGCCGGGGTCCCGTCGAGCGGCTCGGGTGTGGCGGAGTCCCAGGTCTCCGGCGCGGTGGTGGCCCCGGCGCGTGCCGGGCGCGGTTCCGTGGCGGGCGCGATCTCCAGGTCCCAGGGCCCTGCCGAGGCGGCGCCCCCGGTGCCGAGGCGCTGGACGGTCACGTAGTACGTGCCGCCGCCCCGGCACATCGAGTGGCCGGTCTCGCGCTGCCCGAGCGCGGTGACGGGGCGCGGGCTGAGTCCGGCGCCGAGGCGGGCGTCGGCGTAGGAGCAGCGCGTGCCGTGCGCGTCCTGGACCGTCACGCTGATGCCGTCGGTGCTGGCGACGGTCGCGTTCGCGGGCGGTACGGCGGTGACGGGGACGTACGCCGTGTCCGCGGCCGTCAGCCGGAGCCGGTAGTAGAGCCTGCCGTCGCCCGGCAGGGAACTGCGGTAGACCCGGCCGGCCTCCAGCCGCCCGGCGTCCGCGGTGGCGTCCCCGCCCGCGACCGTACGGGCGCCGGGCGCGAAGGCGTACGGCTCGTCGCCGCCGGCGGCGGCCGCCGGGGTGCCGGGCAGCGTGACCAGGGCGCAGAGCCCCGGCAGCAGCAGGGCCGACCACCACGCCGTACGCCGTCTCAGCCCTCGCCCCCGCACGTGCCGGCCTCCCTGTCGTCGCCCGCCTCGTCGCCCGCCGTGATGTCACCGCCGTACCGGACCGTGCCCATCCTGCCCCGCGCACCCCTGTGCCATCCGGGGAACGCGTACGGCCGTCCGAAACACCCGGCACCGTCCGACGGGATCCGTACGACGGCCCGTCGGCCCCGTGCGACGCCTAACCCACCCCGCGCGCCCCCGCAAACGCAGAACCCCGGCCGCTCGGGCAGCCGGGGTCTGTTCAGATTCTGGTATCGGCACTCACGAACCCGTGGGCACGGAGTCAGTCGCCTCCGTCCACAGATCCTGCTCGGCGCGATCCGCCTGGATCTGGCGGTACACGAGGAGCCCGCCGATGGCGGCCAGTGCGACCAGGAGCAGCTTCTTCACCGCGCGACCTCGTCTTTCCTTGACGTAGGGGACCTCTGGCGCCCGACTATACACACCGGCCGATACCGAACGGTGACCTGCGCCGGAGCTCAACTCCCGCCTCCAGCAGCGCGATACGGCAGGTCCGGGGCCGATCCGATCGGAGGGTGATCACACCCGCACGGACGGTTACTTTGCTCCCTCTTCGCTCGTCCTCACCTGCTTTGCGGGGTTTTCCGACCCGCTTGCCGCCATCCGGGTGGTGTTCATCGGAACATCGACGCGCCACGGGCGTCGGTCCCCCACTTCGCGACCCGCATACACATCATGAGGAAAGTACGCAAATCGCCCAACCCGAAAGTGAGGGGCCATGGCCCAGAACAAGGTCATGAAGCTGTGGACCGCCATCGTCACCGCCTTCCTCGCGCTGTGCACGGCGCTCGGACTCGTCGCCGCCGCGACCGCCACGACCGCGACGGCCGCGCCCCGGACCGAGACCCCGAGCACGGACGGCGCGGAGCGGACCGCTCCGACGATCCCGGCGCCACGCCACTGGGCCTGGTCCCATGCCAGGGCCCTGCCCCCCACGATGAAGCAGCGGATCCGGGCCGAGGCCCACGGCAAGACCCCCAGCTGCCGGCACCGGACCCCCGACACGGAAGCGGAGAGCACGGCCGCACTCGACCACCCCTCGTCGGCCTCCCTCGACTGCTGATACCCGCCCGCTCCGCACCGCCGCAGCCGTCTCGACGAAAAGGCGACTTGCGTACCATCAGTCGACACGGAACGACCCCCGGCCGGGCTCGGCCGGGGGTCTCGCGTTGTTCAAGGCGTTGCAGCCGGAAGGGTGGTGAGTGCTGCCGTGATACGGCGCGTCACCGTTGTCACCGCGGTCCACGGCCCGTCCGCGCCGTTCCTGCCCGACGCTTACGCGTCACTGGGCGCACAGCGGCTCCCCGACGGCTGGGAGTGGGACTGGGTGATCCAGCAGGACGGTACGACGGACGAGGTCCGCCCCCACGTCCCCGACGACACGCGCGTCAGCTTCCGGCAGGGCCGGGCGGGCGGGCCCGGGGTCGCCCGGACGATCGCGCTGGCGCGCGCCGAGGGCGAGTACGTCAAGGTCCTGGACGCCGACGACCGGCTCACCCCGGGCGCGCTGGCGCGTGACGTGGCCGTACTGGAGGCCGACCGCACCCTCGGCTGGACCACCTCCCGGGTCCTGGACCTGCTGCCCGACGGCTCCACGCTGGGCTTTCCCGGCGATCCGGACGACGGCCCGCTCGAACGCGGTGCCGTGCTCGACCACTGGAAACGCCACGACTTCCGCCCGCCGGTCCACCCGGCGTCCCTGTGCGTCCGCCGGGACCTGCTGACCGCCCTGGGCGGCTGGATGGCCCTGCCCGCCTCCGAGGACACGGGCCTGCTGCTGGCGCTGAACGCGGTGAGCCGCGGCTGGTTCTCGGCGGAGGCCGGCCTGCTGTACCGCAAGTGGGAGGGCCAGGTCACGGGCCAGGCGTCGCATGTCGACCCCGCCGAACGCGCGGCGCGGACGGCGGTGGCGGAGGCCAGGGCGCGGGCGCTGGCGGACTTCGGCTGGGTCTACCCACCGGCGCCGTCCGGCGTGTCTACTCCGCCTGTTCCCTGAGCACGATCGCCTGCGACGGGCACTTCTCGGCCGCTTCCCGGACCTCCGGGTCGCCGCCGGATTCCGCGCGGCCGGGCCGTACGACGCCGTACCCGTCCTCGAACGCGAACACGGCCGGTGCCCGGTGCGCGCACTCGGCGGAGCCGTAACACAGGGCGCGGTCGACGGAGACCTTCATGCGTCCTCCAGTCGTGTGATGACTTCCAGGACGTCACTGCCCCACGAACCGCGCGCCGAACCAGCCCCGTCGCCCTACCGCTGTCCGCCCGCGGCCGAGAGCCAGTGGGCCACCCGGCGGACCGTGGGCTCGTCCAGCAGGTCGGCCAGCGCCCGGACCGCCTCGTCGTCCTCGGGGCCCAGGTCGTACAGGCCCGCCTTGCCCAGGGCGGCCATCAGCACCTGGTGCCGGCGGTCCGTCATGCGTTCCGCGAGCCTTTCCGGTTCGGCGGCCGGTGCGGGTACGTCGGCCGAGCCGGCGGGCGCCTCGGCGGTGGCCGGGGTGTCGTAGAGATGCCAGGCGCCGTTCTCGGGCCCCCACAGGGCGACGGTCGCCTCCTCGCCGCGCGCCCGCACGGTCCGGGTCATGTCCGCGACGGCGTAGAGCACGGGAGCCCGGTCCGGGGACTCGGCGCCCACCGTCCAGGAGTCCTGCGCCGACTGGTGGAACAGCGCGACCCAGCGCGGAGCGCCGGGCGGGCACGGGGGACGCTTCTCCGCCTTCTCCATGACACTCACCCCTTCGGGAACGGCCGACCGGCCCGTACCGTAACTGACGGCACGTCAGATAGCCAGGTACCCGCAACGGGCTGGATCTGAGCGGAAATGAGCGCATCCTGGCGAAAAGTTGACGGATGAGTCCTGTATGAGCCAGGTATGAGTCCGCCGCCCGCTCGGCACCGGTCCCTCCCCTCGTGGGGACCGGTGCCGAGCGGTGCGGGGCTGTCGGCCCGTGACGCGTCGGCTCGTCACGGGTCGCTGAAGGGGAGTCGGCTGCCGAAGTGGTCGCGACATCACGCGACGTTCTCGCAGCCGCTCCCTGCTGCGGAGCCCGCTCGCCCACCCCCGGTGGAAGTTGGCCGAGATCGTTCGACGACACGGTCTGTCGGTTCGAGCACCAGGCCGTTGGCCTGTCCGGACGGTGTGTGACGGGTCCACTACCGGGTCCGGATCCTGCCATCTGTTGCCGCCGACGAGGAGGTTCCGGTCTCCGGTCCAGTGCTTATTCGCAGGTCAGGCGTATAAGGTGAGTTTTCCGGTCCGGACGTCCAGATACGGGGGGAAAGAAAAGGGGAGGGGCCTTGAGTTCCGACTCAGGGGCACGCACAGCTTTCGCCGAGCGCCTCGCGCTGCTGTACAAGGAGGCCGGAAACCCTCCCCTCAAGAGCGTCGCCGAGGCGGTCGTACGGCTGCAGCGGGTCGACGAGCGCGGGCGGCCGGTGCGGGTGTCCGCGCAGCGGATCAGTGACTGGCGCCGTGCCAGAAACGTTCCGGCCCAGTTCACCGCCCTCGCGGCGGTGCTGCACATCCTGATCCCGGAGGCGCGCCGGCTGCGGCCCGGTCCGGTCTCCGCCGGCCTGTACGACCTCGCGCACTGGCAGCGGCTGTGGGAGCGCGCGCTGGCCGACCCGGTCGGCGACCGGCCCGCACCGCCCGACGAGGAGGACCAGCGGCCGGCGGCCCAGGCCCCGTCCGTCGCCGGTGGCGTGTGCCCCTACCGGGGACTGGCCCCGTACCGGCAGGAGGACGCCCGCTGGTTCTTCGGCCGCGAGCGCAGCACGAGCGCGCTCGTCGACCAGCTGCGGGCCACCGAGCGCACCGGCGGCCTGGTGATGCTGGTGGGCGCCTCCGGAGCGGGCAAGTCCTCCCTCCTCAACGCCGGTCTGGTGCCCGCGGTCCGCGGCGGCTGCCTGGCGCAGGACCGGCCCGGGCGAGCGCAGCGAGATGGGGGCTCCCCCGGACGAAGTCCGGGGGAGGGCCCCGTGCTCCAGCTGGTGCCGGGCGCCGATCCGCTGGGCGAGCTGGTCCGCCGGATACCCGAGCTGGGTCCGGTCGCCGCCGACGCACGCGAGGCCGAGCGCCAGGCGACCCGGAACCCCGCCGTACCCGGCTCCGACGCCCCCCGCCTCGCCCGGGCGGCCCGCGAGGCGGTCACGGCGTGGGCACACCGGGAGACGGCCACCGTCGAAAGCCGACCCACGAACGGCGACCTGGCACCCACCGAGCCGAAGCCCGCCGACGCCCCGTCGCCCAACCGCCACGCACCCGCCGGGAGCAAGCCCGCCGACAGCCGGCCGCCCCACCGTGAGGCATCCGCCGACGGCCGGCTCGTGGGCCGTGAGACGCGCGGCGACCTCCGCCTCGCGCGTCTCGGCACGCCCGTCGGCGGCCAGGCCCCCGCGCCCCGGTCCCGCCCGGTCGTCATCGTCGACCAGTTCGAGGAGGCGTTCACCCTCTGCCCCGACGAGGCGGACCGCCGTACCTTCATCCAGCTGCTGCACGCCGTCTGCACCCCGGCCGCCGGTACGGACGGCCCCGCGCCGGTCGTCGTCGTGCTCGGCATCCGCGCCGACTTCTACGAGCAGTGCCTCGGCTACCCGGAACTCGCCGACGCCCTCCAGCACCGGCACATGGTGCTCGGCCCGCTGACCAGCACCGAGCTGCGCGAGGCGGTGACCGGCCCGGCCAAGGCGGTGGGGCTGGAGCTGGAGCCGGGGCTCGCCGAACTGATCGTGCGCGAGGTGAGCGCCGACGGCCCGCGCGGGGCGCACGACGCGGGCGTGCTCCCGCTGCTGTCCCACGCCCTGCTCGCCACCTGGCAGCGCCGGAAGGCCGGAAAGCTGACCCTGGCCGGCTACCGCGCGGCCGGCGGCATCCAGGGCGCGGTCGCGGCGACCGCCGAGCGCGCCTGGTCCGGGCTCGACCCCGCGGCCCGGACGGCGGCCCGGCTGCTCCTGCTGCGCCTGGTCCGCCTCGGCGAGGACACCCAGGCCACGCGCCGGCGCGGCACCCGGCGCCAGCTCGCGGCGGAGTCGGCGGACCCCGGCAAGACGGAGGAGTCGCTCGAGGCGCTGGTGCGGGCCCGGCTGGTGACCCTGGACGCGGACACCGTGGAGATCACCCACGAGGCGCTGCTGCACGCCTGGCCGCGGCTGCGGCACTGGATCGACGACAACCGCAACGACCATCTGCTGCGCCAGCGGCTGGAGGAGGACGGCCGGGCCTGGGAGGACTCCGGCCGGGACAGCTCGCTGCTGTACCGGGGCTCCCGGCTGGAGCAGGCCCGCGGCTGGGCCAGGTCGGCGGGCGACACCTTCCTGACCCGTAGTGCGGTGGAGTTCCTGGCCGCCGCGGTCCGGCTGCGCCGGCGCACGGTGCTGCTGAGCCGGGCCGCGGTGGCCGCACTGGTGGTGCTGGCCCTGGTGGCCGGCGGGTCGGCCGTGATCGCCTGGCAGCAGCGGGACGACGCCGTCTTCGAGCAGGTGCTCGCCGAGGCCGACCGGGTCCAGCACACGGATCCGTCCCTCGCCGCCCAGCTGGACCTGGTCGCGCACCGGCTGCGCCCGGGTGACGAGGGCACGTACAGCAGGCTGATCTCGATCGTGAACGCCCCGCTGGCCACCCCGCTGTCCGGCCACACCGGCGCCGTCTACCTCACCTCCTTCAGCCCCGACGGCAAGACCCTGGCCACGGCCAGCTACGACCGCACGGTCCGGCTGTGGAACGTGGCCGACCCGAACCGCCCGAAGCCCCTCGGCAAGCCGCTGACCGGGCACACCAGCTGGGTGAGCAGCGCGGTCTTCAGCCCGGACGGGCACACCCTCGCGAGCGCCGGGGACGACGGCACGATCCGGCTGTGGGACGTCACCGACCGCGCCCGTCCGGTGCCCCTCGGCGCACCCCTGGCCGGGCACAGGGGCACGATCTATCTGATCGCCTTCAGCCCGGACGGCCGTACGCTCGCCTCCGCCGGCGAGGACCACACGGTACGGCTGTGGAACATGGCCGACCCGCGGCACCCGCGGCAGCTCGGCGCCCTCACCGGCCACACCGCCGCCGTACGCTGCGTGGCCTTCAGCCCCGACGGGCGCACGCTCGCGGCGAGCGGTGACGACGCCACGATCCTGCTGTGGAACGTGGCCGACCCGCGCCGGCCGAAGCAGTACGGCACGGCGCTGAAGGGTCACACCGACCTGGTGCACTCGGTGGCGTTCAGCCCCGACGGGCACACCCTCGCCTCCGGCAGCGCGGACGACACGATCCGCCTGTGGAACGTGACCGACCCGGCCCGTCCGTCCGCGCTCGGCTCACCGCTGACCGGGCACACCGGCCCGATCTGGTCGGTGGCCTTCAGCCCGGACGGCGGCCGGCTCGCCGCCGCGAGCGCGGACAGCACGGCCAGCCTGTGGAACGTGACCGATCCGACGTCCGCCTCGCAGATAGGCTCGCCGCTCGCGGGCAGCAGCGGGGAGATGTACGCCCTGGGGTTCAGCCCCGACGGCAGGACCCTCGCCACCGGCAGCGGTGACAGCAAGGTGCGCCTGTGGTCGCTGCCCACCGCGGACCTCATCGGCCGCACCGGCGCGTTCCGGCCGGACGGGCGGGTGCTGGGCACGGCTGAGCGGGACGGCAGACTCCGGCTGTGGGACGTGAGGCGGCCCGCCCGGCCGGTGCTGCTGAGCAAGCCGTTCATGGCGGGCGACGCGGGCCATCGCGCGCTGCGGTTCTCCCCCGACGGCCGTCTCCTCGCCGTCCTCACCTACGACCACGAGGTGTATCTGTGGAACGTCGGCGATCCGTCCCATCCGGTCGCCGCCCGATCGCCGATCCTCCTGCGGACGCGCTTCGCGGGGCCCGGCACGCTCGCCTTCAGCCCGGACGGGCACGTGCTGGCCACCGCCTACGACGACACCACCATCCAGCTGTGGGACGTCACCGACCCCGCGCACCCCGCCGCGCTCGGCAGACCGCTGACGGGCCACCGGGGCTACGTCAACGCGATCACCTTCAGCCCTGACGGCCGCACCCTCGCCTCCGGCAGCGCGGACAGCACGGTCCGGCTCTGGAACGTCGCCGACCCGGCCCACGCGACCGCGCTCGCCCGGCTCACCAAGCACTCCGGCCCCGTCAACGCGATCGCCTTCAGCCCGGACGGGCACGTGCTGGCCAGCGGCAGCGACGACGACACCGTCCGCCTGTGGAACGTCGCCGACCCCGCCTCGGCGACCGAGCTGGGCGCACCGCTCACCGGTCACACCGAGGCGGTCAAGCTGCTGACGTTCAGCCCGCATGGGCACATTCTGGCCAGCGGCGGCAACGACAACACGATCCGGATCTGGAACGTCCGCCACCCGTCCTCGGCGACCCCCATCGGCCAGTCGATGAGCCCCAACGCCAGATCGGGAACGTTCCTGTCCTTCAGCCCCCGGAGCAACGTCCTGGGCGTCTCCAGCGGCACCGACACGGTCCGCCTGTGGAGCCTGGACGACGACGCGGCGATCAGCCACATCTGCGCGATCACCCGGAACGTCCTGACCCCGCAGAAGTGGCACGAGTACCTCCCCCGCCTCTCCTACGACCCCCCGTGCGGTCGCTGATCGGCCAACCTGCCCGATTCCCCGCCGACTTGCCCCCGCAAGCCGCCCAACCTTGTTACCCTTGGCCATAACCCGATCGCTGGTGCATCCCCCGTCGCCAGCGGTCGGGCCTTTTCGTTCCCGCCCGGCTGATGCCGGCCGTGGGTGTCGTGGACGGCGAAGACCCCCAACCATGATCGGTCGGGGGTCTTCGTCAGGGGGCTTCTCACGGACGCCGCCGAGTCCAGGCAGATCGTTGGTGTCAAAACCCCCGGTCCTGTGGGCCGGGGGTTTTCTCGCTGTGGGGCTAACAGGATCTGAACCTGTGGCCTCATCCTTATCAGGTCGATCACAGGGGTCTGTCAACGTCGGCCAACGGCCCTTGCGCCTTGGTCGATCGTTCAGTACCCGTCCTACTCCTCCGGGTCCCACGCGCGGAGCAGGTCGAACAAACCTGCGTCTCCCTCGATCTGCAGGGAGTCCGCCGGGATACGGTCGTACACGAAGAGAACCAGCTCACTGGCCGTGCCGCGAACGGAGACGCCAGCCGCGTTCGGGCCCTCGTCGGCAGCGGCGACAGGCGTCGTGCCGGGCGCGGAGATACGGGTGGAGCGTGCGCCGTCGCCGTCGACCGTGAGGCGCCAGGAGTGGCCCTCGGTGGCGTGGAAGTCGAAGGCAGTGGGCTTGTGCGGCCAGGCACTCGTCGTTGCGACGCAGGTGGACAGGAACTCCTCGACACCGTCGAGTGCCACCTCGTCCGGCAGCGGCTCCGGGGCACCCACAGTGACCTGGGCGTCGTAGGTGTGCACCGCGATCTGCTGGAGCTGGTGCCGGGCGACGGCGCCACAGGTCTGCGGCGACTGGGACGCACCCCACCACGTCCAGCAACCGCGATCCGGGCCGGCCTCCCGCAGTGCGTCCAGCAACTCCTGCGTCGACGCGGCCAACCAGGCCGGCAGGGCCTCGCGCTCCCGAGGCGCAGCCGGGGCGCCCTCCGCTGCGGACTTGGCCGGAGCAGGCCCTGCGGCGACGGTCGCGGCCCAGGCGCGGCGCCCCTCGCCGATGTGCTGCGCCAGATCGAACAGCGTCCACTCGGGGCAGGTCGGCACCTGTACCTCGAGGCTGGGCGCGGAGGCGACAGCGGCGCGGAAGGCGCTCGACCGTTCATCGATCAGTCGCAACAGAACGGGGAACGTAAGTGTCGTTGTCACATGGACTCTCTATCACCGTGTTCCGACAATCGGACAGTGATTTTCACAGCCGAGGCGGCGAGCGCGCGGCACGGGCCGGACGCCCTCAGATGACGCCGTATCACGATGTGCCGGCACTCGCATACGTCGCCCCGCCCATCCCGGAGTCTCGAGGGGCACGGCTGGTTGACCCTGCATGCCGTGGCAAAGCTGACGACCAAGAACGCGAACCCACGGGTCCTCGTGTTGGAGGTTGATCAGGTAGACCGGGTCCTTCGACGGGTCGCGTCACCGCCCCCGCACCCAACAGCACTGTCACCCGAATGGCGCAACATCACGTGCCACCCACATGGGTGAAGATCAAGCTGGCTAGTGGCCCCAACCGAGGCAATCCGTGAAAGGGGAACCACATGCGCATTCGACGAATCCTCGCCGCCGCCATCGCCACGGCAGCCCTCGCCGGACTCGGCCTCACAGGCGCCGCCGCAGCCACCGCCGCCACCGCACAGGGCGCCCCGTCCTACGTCACCCCTTCTCAGTGCAAGCAGGGCGGCGGAACGGCCGATCTGACGGACAACACCTGCAAGGGCGGTACGTACGACGGGCAGAAGATCGACTGAACCCCACAAGGCGCCCCGCAGCCACGCGCCGCGGGGCGCTCCCGCGCGAGCGCAGCCGGGAGAGTCGCAGGGAATGTGCGGTGGAGCCATGCCGCGCCTGGAACGAAAGATCGCCGGTGAGCACTGGTCGCAGGCGCCGGACCATGACCTGATCTTCTCGTCGGAGCACGGCGGCCTGATCGATCCGGTCGGTTTCTCCCGGACCTTCGAGCGGCTTGTGAAGCGCGCCGGCGTTCGCCGGATCACGGTTCGGCCCGCCCGGCACACCTGCGGCACCCTGCTCGCCCTCAGGGAAGCTGTCGGGATGCTCGCCGAACTCCTGGAGGACCCGCTCATCGGCTGACCGTCGCAATTCACGGCCGTTGATGTCAGCCGCAGATGTCAAAGACCCCCAGGCTTGATCGCCTGGGGGTCTTCTCGCTGGTGGGGCTAACAGGATTTGAACCTGTGGCCTCATCCTTATCAGGGATGCGCTCTAACCAACTGAGCTATAGCCCCGCCGCGCTGTGCGGTGTGTGTCCCGCGCGCTGACTCCTGAAGATTAGCGCACGACCACGCCAGTCCCAAAATCCGTTGTCGGGGGACCGTCAGGTCAGGGACCCGCGAGGCGCCCGGAGGACCTCATTCGTCCTCTGCCAGGGTCAGCTCGATGCCGCCCACGAAGCCCGCGGAGAGGTTGTAGATGAACGCGCCGAGCGTCGCGAGCGCGGTGGCCAGGACCACGTCGATGACCGCGATGATCGTCGTGAACGTCAGGACGTGGGGGAGGGACAGGAACGACTGCAGGTCGAAGCCGTTCGCCTCGTTCGACCCCGTGGCCTCCGAGATCGTGCCGCCCACCGTCGAGAAGACGCCCATCGCGTCCAGGACCATCCACAGCACCGCCGAGGCCACGACCGTGCAGATGCCGAGCGCGATGGAGAGCAGGAAGCTGACCTTCATCACCGACCACGGATCGGCCTTGGCCACCCGCAGCCGCGCCTTGCGGGTCCGCGGCGTCGTCCGCACCCCCGTACGCGGCCGGCGTACGGCACCGGCGGGCGCCTGCGCCGGATAGGCCTGCGGCGGGTGGTACGGCCCGGCGGGCTGCTCGGGGCTCCGCTCACCGGGCAGCGGCGACGACGCCTGCGCCTCGCCGGCCGGGGCCGGGCCTCGGGTGTCCGTCACTGTTCCCCCCTGGGGTGCAGACGTGCCGGAGGAATCCTTCTCGGACACCTTCACCGGCTTCAGGTTGGTCGTGTGCGGGTCGCCGGCACCACTGGCACTCCCCGCACGCCCCCCGCGCGCGGCGGAGCCACGGCCGCCGCCGTCCGTTTCCGTACCCGTGGAGGTACCGGCCGATCCGGCGCCCGTGGCTCCGCTCACGATGACTCACTCCTCGTGCTACTCGGCCGAGGGCGACTCACCCTCGTCCGTGCCGGCGGTCGCGGCACCCTCGGCGGTCTCGTCGACGGCGTCCTCGCCATCGACCTCCTCCGCCTCGCGCCCCGCCTCGGCGTTACGTGCGATACCGACCACGGCATCGCGCTTGCCCAGGTTGATCAGTTGGACGCCCATGGTGTCACGGCCCGTCTCCCTGACCTCGTTGACTCGCGTACGAATCACACCGCCCGAGAGCGTGATCGCGAGGATCTCATCGGTCTCCTCGACGACCAGCGCACCGACGAGCGAACCGCGGTCCTCCACGATCTTGGCGGCCTTGATACCGAGGCCGCCGCGACCCTGGACGCGGTACTCGTCGACGGCGGTCCGCTTCGCGTACCCGCCGTCCGTGGCAGTGAACACGAACGTACCGGGTCGAACGACATTCATCGAGAGAAGCTCGTCGCCCTCACGGAAACTCATGCCCTTGACACCGGAGGTGGCGCGGCCCATCGGACGCAGGGAGTCGTCGGTGGCGGTGAACCGGATCGACTGTGCCTTCTTGCTGATCAGAAGGAGATCGTCATCGGCCGAGACCAGCTCGGCACCGATCAGTTCGTCGTCCGAACCGTCCTCGCGCTCCCGCAGGTTGATCGCGATCACACCGCCGGAGCGGGGCGAATCGTAATCCTTCAGAGGCGTCTTCTTGACCAAGCCGGACTTGGTGGCCAGCACCAGGTACGGCGCCGCCTCGTAGTCACGGATGGCGAGGATCTCGGCGATCGCCTCGTCCGGCTGGAAGGCGAGCAGGTTCGCCACGTGCTGGCCGCGCGCGTCCCGGCCGGCCTCGGGCAGCTCGTACGCCTTCGCCCGGTACACCCGGCCCTTGTTGGTGAAGAACAGCAGCCAGTGGTGCGTGGTGGAGACGAAGAAGTGGTCGACGATGTCGTCTTCCTTCAGCTTCGTACCGCGCACGCCCTTGCCGCCGCGCTTCTGCGCCCGGTAGTCGTCCGTCTTCGTCCGCTTGACGTAGCCGCCGCGCGAGACGGTGACGACGATGTCCTCCTCGGCGATCAGGTCCTCGATGGACATGTCGCCGTCGTAGGGCACCAGCATGGTCTTGCGGTCGTCGCCGTACTTCTCGACGATCGCGGTGAGTTCCTCGCTGACGATGCCGCGCTGGCGGACCGGCGAGGCGAGGATCGCGTTGTACTCGGTGATCTTCGCCTGGAGTTCGTCGTGCTCCTGGACGATCTTCTGCCGCTCCAGGGCCGCGAGGCGCCGCAGCTGCATCTCCAGGATCGCGTTCGCCTGGATCTCGTCGATCTCCAGCAGGCCCATCAGGCCCGTGCGCGCGATCTCGACGGTCTCACTGCGCCGGATCAGCGCGATGACCTCGTCGATGGCGTCCAGAGCCTTCAGCAGACCGCGCAGGATGTGCGCGCGCTCCTCGGCCTTGCGCAGCCGGAAGCGCGTACGGCGGACGACGACCTCGATCTGGTGCGTCACCCAGTGCCGGATGAACGCGTCCAGGGACAGGGTGCGCGGCACGCCGTCGACCAGCGCCAGCATGTTCGCGCCGAAGTTCGTCTGCAGGTCGGTGTGCTTGTACAGGTTGTTCAGCACGACCTTGGCGACCGCGTCCCGCTTCAGGACGATGACGAGCCGCTGGCCGGTCCGGGAGCTGGTCTCGTCGCGGACGTCCGCGATGCCGCCGATCTTGCCGTCCTTCACCAGGTCGGCGATCTTCTGCGCCAGGTTGTCCGGGTTGACCTGGTACGGCAGCTCGGTGACGACCAGGCACTGGCGGTTCTGGATCTCCTCGACCTCGACCACCGCGCGCATCGTGATGGAGCCGCGCCCGGTGCGGTACGCCTCCTCGATGCCCTTGCGGCCGACCACCAGGGCGCCGGTCGGGAAGTCCGGGCCCTTGATGCGCTCGATCAGCGCGTCCAGCAGCTCCTCGTGGGACGCCTCCGGGTTCTCCAGGTACCACTGGGCGCCGGCCGCGACCTCGCGCAGGTTGTGCGGCGGGATGTTGGTCGCCATACCGACCGCGATACCGGCCGAGCCGTTGATCAGCAGGTTCGGGAAGCGGGAGGGCAGGACGGTCGGCTCCTGGGAGCGGCCGTCGTAGTTGTCCGTGAAGTCGACGGTCTCCTCGTCGATGTCGCGGACCATCTCCATCGACAGCGGCGCCATCTTGCACTCGGTGTAGCGCATGGCGGCCGCCGGGTCGTTGCCCGGAGAGCCGAAGTTGCCGTTGGAGTCCACCAGCGGCATCCGCATCGACCACGGCTGGGCGAGGCGGACCAGGGCGTCGTAGATCGAACTGTCGCCGTGGGGGTGGTAGTTGCCCATGACGTCACCGACGACACGGGCGCACTTGTAGAAGCCGCGCTCGGGACGGTAGCCACCGTCGTACATCGCGTACAGCACGCGCCGGTGCACGGGCTTGAGACCGTCCCGGACGTCGGGCAGCGCACGCGAGACGATGACGGACATCGCGTAGTCGAGGTACGAGCGCTGCATCTCCGTCTCGAGCCCGACGGGCTCTACGCGCATCGCGAGTTCGCCGCCCTCTTCAGGCGTCGTGGGGGTGTTCTCGTCGGCCATTGCTGGTGAGGATCCTTCCTGGTGCGGTCAGCTGAGACCGACTCAGATGTCGAGGAAGCGGACGTCCTTGGCGTTGCGCTGGATGAACTGGCGGCGGGCCTCCACGTCCTCGCCCATGAGGACCGAGAACAGGTCGTCGGCCTGGGCGGCGTCGTCGAGGGTGACCTGGCCGAGGACCCGGTGCTCCTGGTCCATCGTGGTCACGCGCAGCTCCTCGGCGTTCATCTCGCCGAGACCCTTGAAGCGCTGGATCGAGTCCTCGCGGACGCGCTTGCCACGCTGACGGCCCATCTCCAGCAGCGCGTCACGCTCGCGGTCCGAGTACGCGTACTCCACGTCGTCCCGGCCCCACTTGATCTTGTACAGCGGGGGACGGGAGAGGTACACGTGCCCGGCCTCGACCAGCGGCCGCATGAAGCGGAACAGGAAGGTCAGCAGCAGGGTGTTGATGTGCTGGCCGTCGACGTCGGCGTCCGCCATCAGGATGATCTTGTGATAGCGGAGCTTCTCGATGTCGAAGTCCTCGTGCACACCCGTACCGAAGGCCGAGATCAGTGCCTGGATCTCCTGGTTCTGCAGGATCTTGTCGATCCTGGCCTTCTCCACGTTCAGGATCTTGCCGCGGATCGGGAGGATCGCCTGGTACTGCGGGTTGCGGCCGGACTTGGCCGAGCCGCCGGCGGAGTCACCCTCGACGATGAAGATCTCGCACTTGGTGGGGTCGTTCGACTGGCAGTCGGACAGCTTGCCCGGCAGCGACGCCGACTCCAGCAGGCCCTTGCGACGCGTCAGGTCACGGGCCTTGCGGGCCGCCACGCGCGCGGTGGCCGCCTGGATGCCCTTGCGGACGATGTCCGCGGCCTCGACCGGATTGCGGTCCAGCCAGTCGTTGAGGTGCTCGTAGACCGCCTTCTGCACGAAGGTCTTGGCCTCCGTGTTGCCCAGCTTGGTCTTCGTCTGGCCCTCGAACTGCGGCTCGCTCAGCTTGACCGAGATGATCGCGGTCAGACCCTCACGGATGTCGTCACCGGTGAGGTTGTCGTCCTTCTCACGCAGCAGCTTCTTGTCACGCGCGTACTTGTTGATCAGCGACGTCAGCGCGGCCCGGAAACCCTCTTCGTGGGTACCGCCCTCGTGGGTGTGGATGATGTTCGCGAACGAGTACACACCCTCGCTGTAGCCGCTGTTCCACTGCATCGCGACCTCGAGGGACAGGCTCTTGTCCTTGTCCTCGGCCTCCAGGTCGATGACGGTGCTGTGGACCGCCTCTCCCTTGCGGGAGTTGAGGTACTTCACGAAGTCGACGATGCCGCCCTCGTAGTAGTACGTGACGGTCTTGACCTCGGCCTTCTCGTCCGCACCCGCCTCGTCCGCACCGCTGGTGGCCTTCGCCGACTCACGCTCGTCGGTGAGCCTGAGGGTCAGGCCCTTGTTGAGGAAGGCCATCTCCTGGAAGCGCCGGGACAGCGTCTCGAAGGAGTACTCGGTGGTCTCGAAGATGTCCGGGTCGGCCCAGAAGGTGACCGAGGTGCCGGTCTCGTCCGTCGCCTCGTGCTGGTCGAGCGGGGCCGTCGGGACGCCGAGCTTGTAGTCCTGCGTCCAGCGGTGGCCGTCCGTCCTGATCTCGACCGACACCTTGGTCGACAGGGCGTTCACGACGGAGACACCGACGCCGTGCAGACCGCCGGAGACCGCGTAGCCGCCGCCGCCGAACTTGCCGCCCGCGTGCAGCACGGTCAGCACGACCTCGACCGCGGGCTTGCCCTCGGACGCCACGATGCCGACGGGGATGCCACGGCCGTTGTCGACGACACGCACGCCACCGTCGGCGAGGATCGTCACGTCGATGGTGTCCGCGTAACCGGCCAGCGCCTCGTCGACCGAGTTGTCGACGACCTCGTACACCAGGTGGTGCAGACCGCGCTCACCGGTGGAACCGATGTACATACCGGGTCGCTTGCGGACCGCGTCCAGCCCTTCGAGCACGGTGATGGCGCTGGCGTCGTACGACGCCGAGGCGGTGGCCTCGGCGTTCACGCCGGCGTCGGCGGACGGGATGTTCTCGTTGGGGTTGCCGGAATCGGCCACGAAGCGCCCTTTCTGGCACAGCACGAGCCGGGCTCGTCGGCAGGTTGCCGGAGCGGCTGCGGCATGTTGCGTTGGTAAGCCTTGATCAGCGTTGCTCAGCTTTTCCCGGGCGGTCCCCACGTTGGGGCGGGATTGTCTTCCAGTCTACCGGTAGCACTGACATCGATGGGGGTTTGCCGGTACCTGAGTCCCCATGTGCCGCCCTCAACCGGTCTCGGCCGGGTCCCGATATACGGATGGGGGCTCCAAGGGGCTCACAGCGGCACTCAGCGCTTCGGCCCGTCAACCCTTGGCTACCGGGGGGTCAGAAGGCGCGGCACGCGCGCGCGTGGGGGTACGACAAGAGATGCGACGGGCTACGAAGACCCCGCCGGAGCGACTCACGACGTGAGGTACGTCACCCGTACGTATCGCCCGGCCCGCTGCTCCCCGGAGCCCGCAGCGGCCCGTAGCGACGGGCCGGACCGCCCGGATTGAGCACCTTGATCATCCGCACGGTGCCGTGCCCCAGATCCTCGTTGAGCCGGGCGACCAGCGCGGGCGCGAGATGCCGCAGCTGGGTCGCCCAGGCCGTGGAATCGCAGCCCACGACCAGGACGCGCTCGTCCTCGTCGTACCGCTGCGGCACACAGTGCTTGGCCAGGTCCTCGCCCACGATCTCCGGCCAGCGGCCCATCACCCCGCCCACCGCCGCCGGAGTCTCCCAGCCGCGCTCGGTCAGCAACCGGTTGATCGCGGCCCCCAGCGCCATCGGGTCACGGCCGTCGGCGCGCGCCCCGGAGCGCAGCCCGCCGCCACGCCGGGCCTGCTTCTTCTGCAACGCCGCGTCCCCACGCGCGCGTGCCTGCTCCTTCGCCGCGCGCAACGCCACGCGCGCGAGGTCGACACCGGAGGGCTCGTTCTTCTTCGCGTCCCCGGAGGTGGGCTCCCCCGTGCTGCCGGTGCTTCCGCCGCTCATACCCGCTCCACCGTCCCGCCGGACACCGCGTACCGGGCGCCGACCAGGACATCCGGTACGTCGTCGTCCACAGCCGCCGTCACCAGCACCTGCTCGCCGGGCGCGACCAGCTCGGCCAGCCGCTCCCTACGGCGCGCGTCCAGCTCGGCGAAGACGTCGTCCAGCACCAGCACCGGCTCGTTGCCCTCGGCCCGCAGCAGGTCGTAGGAGGCCAGCCGCAGCGCGAGCGCGTACGACCAGGACTCGCCGTGCGAGGCGTACCCCTTGGCGGGCAGCTGACCGAGCTTGAGGACGAGGTCGTCCCGATGCGGCCCCACCAGGGTCACCCCGCGCTCGATCTCCTGCTTGCGGGCGTCGGACAGGGCCGCCATCAGCTGGGCGTAGAGATCCTCGCGCGCGTGCGCCTCACCGGGCGCCGTCGGCCGGTACTCCAGCGCGAGCGGCCCGCCGCCGGGGGCCAACTGCTCGTACGCCTTGTCGGCCAGCGGCTGCAGCGCGGCGATGAGATCAAGCCGCTGGGCGAGCAACTCGGCCCCCGCGCGCGCGAGATGCTGGTCCCACACGTCCAGCGTGGACAGGTCCATGGACCGCCCGCCGTGCCGCCGGGCGAGGGCCGCGGTCTTCAGCAGCGTGTTCCGCTGCTTGAGCACCCGCTCGTAGTCGGACCGCACGCCCGCCATGCGCGGCGACCGGGCGGTGATCAGCTCGTCGAGGAACCGCCGCCGCTCACCGGGATCCCCCTTGACGAGAGCGAGATCCTCGGGCGCGAACAGGACGGTCCGTACGATCCCCAGCACATCCCGCGGCCTGACCTGCGAGGACCGGTTGATCCGGGCGCGGTTGGCCTTACCGGGGTTCAGCTCCAGCTCGACCAGCTGCTGCCGGTCCCCCTGCCGTACCTGCGCCCGGATGACGGCACGCTCGGCGCCCATACGGACCAGGGGCGCGTCGGAGGCGACCCGATGGCTGCCCAGGGTCGCGAGATACCCGATCGCCTCGACCAGATTGGTCTTGCCCTGCCCGTTGGGACCGACGAAGGCGGTGACGCCCGGGTCGAGCGGAACCTCGGCCCGGACGTACGAGCGGAAGTCGGCCAGCGAAAGATGCGTGACGTGCATGAGCGTTCCGCCGGCCTTCCTCGGACTGGTGATCGGGCTGTGGATCGAGGTCCGCAGACCTGTGGATCTGTGGATTACTTCTTCGCCACGGCGTGACCGCCGAACTGGTTGCGCAGCGCGGCGATCATCTTCATCTGCGGCGAGTCCTCCTGGCGCGAGGCGAACCGCGCGAACAGCGACGCGGTGATCGCCGGCAGCGGCACCGCGTTGTCGATCGCGGCCTCCACAGTCCAGCGTCCCTCACCCGAGTCCTGTGCATAACCGCGCAGGCCGTCCAGGTGCTCGTCCTCGTCGAGCGCGTTGACGGCGAGGTCGAGCAGCCAGGAGCGGATGACGGTGCCCTCCTGCCAGGAACGGAACACCTCACGGACGTCCGTGACGGAGTCGACCTTCTCCAGCAGCTCCCAGCCCTCGGCGTAGGCCTGCATCATCGCGTACTCGATGCCGTTGTGGACCATTTTCGCGAAGTGGCCCGCACCGACCTTGCCGGCGTGCACCGAGCCGAAGTCGCCCTCGGGCTTGAGCGCGTCGAAGACCGGCCGCACCTGGGCGACGTGCTCGGCGTCGCCGCCGTACATCAGCGCGTAGCCGTTCTCCAGGCCCCAGACACCGCCGGAGACGCCGCAGTCGACGAAGCCTATCCCCTTGGCCGCCAGCTCCTCGGCGTGCTTCTCGTCGTCCGTCCAGCGGGAGTTGCCGCCGTCCACGACCACGTCACCGGGCTCCAGCAGCTCGGCCAGCTCGTCGATGGTCGACTGGGTGGGCGCACCGGCCGGGACCATCACCCAGACCACGCGCGGGCCGCTGAGCTTGCCCACAAGCTCTTCCAGGCTGTGGACATCCGCGAGGTCCGCGTTGCGGTCGTATCCGATGACGGTGTGGCCCGCGCGGCGGATCCGCTCGCGCATGTTGCCGCCCATCTTGCCGAGGCCGACGAGACCGAGCTCCATCAGTTGTGATCCTTAAGGTCGCTGTGCGGGTGAGGGGCACGAGGTGCCGAAGGCGAGCCTAAACCCGACCACTCCCGCACAGCTGTGGGCATACGCGCTCATGCGTTACAGCCCTGACCTGCGGCTTTCTCAGGAGGCGGTACGCGACACCACCCCCGCCCAGCCACAGTGCCGGGCACCCACAAGAGCACCCGGCACTGTCAACAGCTGTGGACAACCGGTCAGCCGCTCAAGCGCACCGGCATGATCAGGTACTTGTACGCGTCGTCGGCCTCGGCATCCACCGCCGGCTTCCCACTGAGCAGCGCGGGCTTCGTGGACGTCGTGAACGACAACTGCGCCACCGGGGAGTCGATCGCGCTCAGACCGTCCAGCAGGAACGTCGGGTTGAAGGCGATCGAGATGTCGTCGCCGTCCAGCTGCGCGTCGACCCTTTCCACAGCCTGTGCGTCGTCGCTGGAGCCCGCCTCCAGGATCAGCACACCCTTCTCGAAGCTCAGCCGCACCGGGGTGTTCCGCTCGGCGACCAGCGCCACACGCTTGACGGCTTCCACGAACGGCGCGGTCTCGATCACGGCGACGGAGTTGAACTCGGTCGGGAACAGCGTCCGGTACTTCGGCAGGTCGCCCTCGAGCAGACGCGTGGTCGTACGACGCCCGGCACCCTCGAAACCGATCAGCCCCTCACCCGCGCCCGAACCGGACAGCGCGAGCGTCACGCTGTCACCGGCACCGAGCGACTTGGCGGTGTCCAGGAGCGTCTTGGCCGGGACCAGGGCGACCGCGGAGGCGTCCGGGTTCTCCGGCTTCCACAGGAACTCGCGGACCGCGAAGCGGTAGCGGTCGGTGGAGGCCAGGGTGACCGTGTCGCCCTCGATCTCGATGCGCACACCGGTGAGTACGGGCAGCGTGTCGTCACGGCCGGCGGCGATGGCCACCTGGGACACGGCGGCCGCGAAGACCTCGCCCGGGACGGTGCCCGTGGCGTTCGGCATCTGCGGCAGCGACGGGTACTCCTCCACAGGCAGGGTGTGCAGGGTGAACCGGGAGGATCCACAGACCACGGTCGCCCGTACACCGTCTGTGGAAATCTCCACCGGCCGGTTGGGCAGGGCACGCGAGATGTCGGCGAGCAGCCGGCCGGAGACGAGGACGGTGCCCTCCTCCTCGACCTCGGCCTCCACGGACACGCGCGCGGAGACCTCGTAGTCGAAGCTCGACAGGCTCAGCTGGCCGTCCTCGGCCTTGAGGAGAAGGCCGGCGAGGACAGGCGCCGGCGGACGGGCCGGGAGGCTGCGTGCCGCCCACGCCACTGCCTCCGCGAGTACGTCGCGTTCCACCCGGATCTTCACCGTAAGCCGCCTCCTGCTGCTGTTGCCTCTGAGTCCTCCGACTCGGTGTCACCGCCCACTGCGGAGGGAAGGACACCGGGGACCAGTCTGACGCACCGCACTGACAGTAGGTGCCCGTCGGGGTCAAGTCGGTCCGGGAGGCAGCCGGACGCGAGACAGCGAGTTGTGCACAGCCCCCGCTTCAAAGCGATTGCCGAGCTCTCTCTAGTCGGGAGTAGTAGTAGGGCCTGTGGATACCGTGGATAACCACGTTTGCCCAGCTCAGCACGGAAATTTTATCCACCGGGCCTGTGGGTGGAGCCCGTGGACAACTGGGCCGATCTGTGGAGAACGGAAAGTTCTGCACACCTCGCCCACAGCCAGGGGGCAGTTCTCCCCAGCTGCGTCCCCAGGTTTACCCACGTTTCCCACACCCCAACCCGGCACCTTCGTGTGACGCCTTTCACTCGACGCGGTGACGGGGTGCGTCGCGTTGCCGAACAGTGGACAGCCATGTGGAGAAGCCGGGGATCACTGGGGACAACCGCCGCAGACCTGTGGGTCGTCAGTGGAAAACTCCGTGCACAGCCTGTGGATCTTCCCTTCGTCCACAACCTGTGGAGATCGTTCGTCCACGATTCCACAGGCACCTGAGCTGGGCGAATCCCCCACGAACAGGCTCCCTGTGGACACCGCTCGGGACAACTTCACAGTCCCCAGCATGTGGACGGAAGAAAGTCACCGAATCTGTGGAGAGTGGCCGTAACCCGGCAGGTAATCGAACAGCTGGTGGCAGGCGAGTAACCGCCTCAGCTGCCGGCAGTCGTGCCGCTGGGGCGGCTCTCGTCCCCAAGCAAAGGCGGCCGGCCCCCGCGCGGTGCCGGTAAGCGAGAGGGCGCCCCCGGGACACAGATCCCGAAGGCGCCCTCGACGTCGGCGTAGGCCCGGCGTGGCCGCTGTCAGCCGTTCTTGATGCGGTTGGTCAGCTCGGTGACCTGGTTGTAGATCGACCGCCGCTCGGCCATCAGCGCACGGATCTTGCGATCGGCGTGCATGACGGTCGTATGGTCCCGCCCCCCGAACTGCGCCCCGATCTTCGGCAGCGACAGATCCGTCAGCTCACGGCACAGATACATGGCGATCTGCCGCGCGGTGACGAGCGCGCGCCCGCGCGAGGTGCCGCACAGGTCCTCCACCGTCAGCCCGAAGTAGTCGGCGGTGGCTCCCATGATCGCCGTCGCGGTGATCTCGGGCGCGCTGTCCTCGCCGCCGGGGATCAGGTCCTTCAGGACGATCTCGGTCAGGCCCAGGTCCACCGGCTGCCGGTTGAGCGAGGCGAACGCCGTCACCCGGATCAGCGCGCCCTCCAGCTCACGGATGTTCCGCGAGATCCGGGAGGCGATGAACTCCAGCACCTCCGGCGGGGCGTTGAGCTGCTCCTGCACCGCCTTCTTGCGCAGGATCGCGATACGCGTCTCCAGCTCGGGCGGCTGGACGTCGGTGATCAGACCCCACTCGAAACGGTTCCGCAGCCGGTCCTCCAGCGTCACCAGCTGCTTGGGCGGCCGGTCGCTGGACAGCACGATCTGCTTGTTCGCGTTGTGGAGCGTGTTGAAGGTGTGGAAGAACTCCTCCTGCGTCGACTCCTTGTCCGCGAGGAACTGGATGTCGTCGACGAGCAGGATGTCCATCTCGCGGTACCGCTTGCGGAAGCTGTCGCCCTTGCCGTCGCGGATGGAGTTGATGAACTCGTTGGTGAACTCCTCCGAGCTGACGTACCGCACGCGCGTGCCCGGATAGAGGCTGCGCGCATAGTGCCCGATCGCGTGCAGCAGATGCGTCTTGCCGAGCCCCGACTCCCCGTAGATGAACAGGGGGTTGTACGCCTTCGCCGGGGCCTCGGCGACAGCCACCGCGGCCGCGTGCGCGAACCGGTTGGAGGCACCGATGACGAAGGTGTCGAAGAGGTACTTCGGGTTCAGCCGGGCCGTCGGCTCACCGGGCCCGCTCGGCACCGCCGACTGCGCGGCCGACGGACCGGGCGCGGGCACGTCAGGGCGGCCGGGCCCCCCGCGGTGTGCCGGGCCACCGCCCGCCGCACGCTCGGGCAGTTCCCGGCGGACGGGGTCGCGCTGGTCGTATTCGGCCCGCGACGGCTCGTACTCGCCGCGTCCGGAGTCGTAGTCGGAACGCGCCGAGTCGTAGTCGGGACGGGACGGCTCGTAGTCCCCGCGCTGCTGCTCGTACGACGGCCGGTCCATGCCCTGCGAGCGGTAGTCCTGGGACGGCGGGCTGTAGGGGGCGGGTCCGGAGCCGTAGGCGTCCTGGGACGACGGCGAGGCGTACGGGTCGCGCTCGGGGAAGCCGAGCCGCGGCTGCTGCCAGCCGTACTCGTCCTGCGCGGGACGCGGCCAGGCGCCCGGCTCGCGGCGCTGGTACTCGGACGGGTAGGCCGGGCGGACGACGGGGAGCTGGTCGGCGCGGCCCTGGGGGCCGTCGGCCGGCTGCTGCTCGGCGGCGCGGTGGCGGCCGTAGCCCTCGTACGACCGTTCCTCGTACGACGGCCCGGACGGCAGCTCCGGCTCCTCGTAGCGCGGCTTGGGCTGCTCCCGCACCGGCGCGGGCACCGGCGGCTCGCCCGCGGAGTCGTCCACGGTGATCGCGATGCGGATGGGCCGGCCGCACTCGCGGCTCAGCGTCTCGCTGACGATCGGCGCGAGACGGCCCTCCAGTACGTTTTTCGCGAATTCGTTCGGCACGGCGAGCAGGGCGGTGTCCGCGACCAGCGCGAGCGGCTGGCAGCGCCGGATCCAGTGCTCGTCCTTTGCCTCCACACCCTGTCCGCGGCCCTCGCCGAGGAGCTGCTCCAGTACTCGCGGCCACACTGCGGCAAGATCGGCAGGTACGTCAGCCACAGGGCACGCTCTCTCACAGGTCCCACGAACGTGTGACGCGGGACGGGTCGGGGGGTACTTCGGGTGTTCGGAACGAATGGGAGTTCAGCCACGGTAGTCAGCGCGGCGGGTACGGTTCAAGTTGTTGTCCCCAGCCTGTGGATAGTGTCTCTCCGTGACCCTCGGTTTGACCGGATGGCGCGGCCCCGCGTACCGTAACCAGGTCGAGTTGTCGATGGCTGCTGCCGCCTGCCTCCGATGGGCACAGGTCACTCCAGGTGATCGGGAAGCGGTGCACTCGGGCGTGACGCGAGCTACTCGTGGGCGCACGGTGACAGCCAAGACGGCACCCGCCACCACCGATTTGATTTCTGGAGCCCCCGAGTGAGCAAGCGCACCTTCCAGCCGAACAACCGTCGTCGCGCGAAGACCCACGGCTTCCGGCTGCGTATGCGCACCCGTGCCGGCCGCGCGATTCTCGCGTCCCGCCGTAGCAAGGGTCGCGCCCGCCTGTCCGCCTGATCCCGATCAGGTCGTGACGTCGTGCTGCCTACCGACAACCGGCTGAGGCGGCGCGAGGACTTCGCGACCGCGGTCCGACGAGGACGCCGGGCAGGACGCCCGACTCTCGTCGTCCACCTTCGTAGCGGTGCCACGGACCCGCACGCGCCTGGGGAGAGCGCTCCCCCGACGCGTGCGGGTTTCGTCGTGAGCAAGGCCGTGGGTGGCGCGGTCGTGCGCAACAAAGTGAAGCGCAGACTGCGTCATCTGATGCGTGACCGAGTCGCCCTGTTTCTCCCCGGTAGCCTGGTAGTCGTACGAGCGCTGCCCGGAGCGGGCGACGCAGACCATGCACAGCTGGCCCGAGACCTGGATGCCGCCGTTCAGCGGCTACTGGGAGGGGGCGCGCGATGAAGTACCCGCTGCTGGCTCTGATCAAGCTGTACCAGTGGACGATCAGTCCATTGCTGGGGCCGGTGTGCAAGTACTATCCGTCGTGCTCCCACTACGGCTACACGGCCATCGACCGGCACGGTGCGATCAAGGGAACGGCACTCACTGCCTGGCGCATCCTCCGGTGCAATCCGTGGTCGCTCGGTGGTGTGGACCATGTCCCGCCGCGCAAGCGTCCGCGGTGGCACGAAATGCTGCGCAGCGCTTGGCGCGCACGCAGGGGCGGGCCCTCCGCCGCCGAACCGGCCATCGAAGCGAAGCCCGAGAGCCCTTCTACCGAGCCTCCTCCGAGCCCGGCCGCAGAGACCTCGTCCCATGCCCAAGGAGCATGATTAGTGGACACGATTGCCAGCCTTTTCAGCTTCATCACGACACCCGTTTCATGGGTCATCGTCCAGTTCCACAAGATGTACGGCGCGATCTTCGGCGCCGACACCGGGTGGGCCTGGGGCCTGTCCATCGTGTCCCTGGTGATCCTGATCCGCATCTGCCTGATCCCGCTCTTCGTGAAGCAGATCAAGTCGACGCGCGCGATGCAGACGCTCCAGCCGGAGATGAAGAAGATCCAGGAGCGCTACAAGAACGACAAGCAGCGTCAGTCCGAAGAGATGATGAAGCTGTACAAGGAGACGGGCACCAATCCGCTCTCCTCGTGCCTTCCCATCCTGGCGCAGTCCCCGTTCTTCTTCGCCTTGTACCACGTGCTCAACGGCATCGCGTCGGGCAAGACCATCGGCGTCATCAACGACTCGCTGCTGGCCAGCGCGCGTAAGGCGCACATCTTCGGGGCCCCGCTCGCGGCGAAGTTCAAGGACGGCTCCGCCACCGTCCACGCCCTGGGTGCCACGGTCACCGATGTGCGGGTCGTCACCGCGCTCATGATCGTCCTGATGTCGGCGTCGCAGTTCTACACGCAGCGCCAGCTGATGACGAAGAACGTCGACACCACGGTGAAGACGCCGTTCATGCAGCAGCAGAAGATGCTGATGTACGTCTTCCCGCTGATGTTCGCCGTCTTCGGCATCAACTTCCCGGTCGGTGTCCTCGTCTACTGGCTGACCACCAACGTGTGGACCATGGGCCAGCAGATGTACGTCATTCGCAACAACCCGACCCCGGGTTCCAAGGCCCAGGCCGCCTACCTGGAGCGCCTGACCAAGCACGTCACGCACGCCGGCAAGGTCAGCCGCCGCAGCGAGAAGACCATCGTCAAGGCGATCGTCGCCAAGGGCCGCGACCGTAACGAGTTCGAGCGCAAGTTCGTCAACGCGCTGAACAAGGCCGGTCTCGCCGCCCAGGCCGACGGCTCCGTGGTGAAGAGCACGGCCCAGGCCGCGGTGCAGACCGAGGACGGCGCGACCACCACCACGACCGGCACCGCGACCGCCGCCGTGAAGCGCCAGCAGCCCAAGCGCCAGTCCAAGGCCCAGCGTCAGTCCGGTGGGTCCAAGTCGGCCGATGAGTCCACCTCGCCGGAGAAGTCCGACGAGCCGCAGGACGCCAAGCCCTCCGCTGCCGAGCAGCCCTCGAAGCCCGGCTCCGGCACCCGTAGCAGGGCCCAGTCCGGCCAGCGCAAGGGTGGCCCGCAGCGGCCCAAGTCCCCGTCCAAGAAGTAAGAAGGAGCCCATCCCGTGACGGAAGGCACCACCTCTGCCGCTGCCGAGGGTGCAGACACCCTGACCCGCCTGGAGCAGGAGGGTGAGATCGCGGCGGACTACCTGGAGGGTCTGCTCGACATCGCCGACCTCGACGGCGACATCGACATGGACGTCGAGGCCGACCGCGCCTCTGTGTCGATCATCAGCGACACCGGCGGCCGCGACCTGCAGAAGCTGGTCGGCCGGGACGGCGAGGTGCTGGAGGCACTGCAGGAGCTGACCCGCCTGGCCGTGCACCGGGAGACCGGCGACCGCAGTCGGCTCATGCTGGACATCGCGGGTTACCGGGCCAAGAAGCGGGCCGAGCTGTCCGAGATCGGCGCGAAGGCCGCCGCCGAGGTCAAGAGCACCGGCGAGCCCGTCAAGCTCAAGCCGATGACCCCGTTCGAGCGCAAGGTCGTGCACGACGCGGTCAAGGCCGCGGGACTGCGCAGTGAGTCCGAGGGCGAGGAGCCGGAGCGGTTCGTCGTCGTGCTCCCCGCCTGATCGGTTCCCACGTTTCACCGGCCCCGTCTGTTGAGCAGGCGGGGCCGAACTTTGTCAGCCTGGTAGTTCTCGGTGACCGGTGCGCGAAGCACCGGCGCTGTACGGAAGGACGGTCCCCGTGACGGAGGCAGCGGAGCTTCCCCCCGCGCCCGAGCAGGCGCGGGAAGTGTTTGGTGATCGCTTCGCCGATGCGGTCCGCTACGCGGAGCTGCTCGCCGAGGCGGGCGTGCAGCGCGGCCTGATCGGTCCGCGTGAAGTGCCCCGCCTATGGGAGCGGCACATCCTCAACTGCGCGGTGCTCTCGGAGGCCGTTCCCGAGGGCGTGACGGTCTGCGACGTCGGCTCCGGCGCCGGGCTGCCGGGTATCCCGCTGGCCCTGGTCCGGGAGGACCTGAACATCACCCTGTTGGAGCCCCTGCTGCGGCGCACCAACTTCCTCACCGAGGTCGTCGAACTGCTGGGCCTGGACCATGTCACGGTCGTGCGGGGCCGCGCCGAGGAGGTCCTGGGCAAGCTGCCGCCGGTGCATGTGGTGACCGCCCGGGCCGTGGCCCCGCTGGACCGTCTGGCCGCCTGGGGCATTCCGCTGCTGCGGCCCTACGGCGAGATGCTGGCACTCAAGGGGGACACCGCGGAGGAGGAGCTGAAGGCCGCGGCCACGGCCCTCAGCAAGCTCGGCGCGGTGGAGACGTCCATCCTGCAGGTGGGTGAGGGCATTGTGGACCCGCTGTCGACCGTGGTCCGGGTCGAGGTCGGGGAGAGCCCCGGTGGTGTGCGGTTCGCGGCGAAGCGGGCGAAGGCGGCGCGTGCGGGCCGGGCGCGCCGGCGCCGCTGATCCGTCCTGACGAGGAGACGTACTCCACACAAGCTGCCAAACCTACGCACGACGGAGTGTCGCAGGGGTCCGGTCGTAGTGGCTGTGCATCGTGTTTCACGTGAAACGTCGCTCACTGCTGCACGGCATCATCAGTCGGGGCCGCGCTGCGGCCGAACCTCGCGACCGCAGGCCTCTCGGTTCACTCGGAGGGGCAGCGGAGTTGTCCACAGAGGTGGATTTCTCCACAGAACACCAGGCCTCACTGGTTCACGACCCCGAAGACATGGGAGGCTCTGTTCATTGCGAGCCTGAAGTCGAGGAGAGTGAATCCTTGCGGTCCGACGCCAACATCGCGGGACCGATGACCGATCCGGTCCCCGGTCCCCGTACCGAGTCGATGGGGGCGGATGTTTCACGTGAAACACCGCCTCCGATGGACGACACTCCGATCGGTCGTGCGGCCCAACTGGCGGTAGAGGCTCTGGGCCGCGCCGGCGAAGGTCTGCCGCGACCGGAGCAGACGCGAGTCATCGTGGTCGCCAACCAGAAGGGCGGCGTGGGCAAGACGACGACGACCGTCAACCTTGCCGCTTCGCTGGCCCTGCACGGTGGGCGTGTCCTGGTGATCGACCTCGACCCCCAGGGCAACGCGTCCACGGCCCTCGGAATCGACCACCACGCCGAAGTCCCTTCCATCTACGACGTGTTGGTGGAGAGCAAGCCGCTCGCCGAGGTCGTTCAGCCCGTCCAGGACGTCGAAGGTCTCTTCTGCGCTCCCGCCACCATCGATCTCGCTGGTGCGGAGATCGAGTTGGTGTCGCTCGTGGCCCGGGAGAGCCGGCTTCAGCGGGCGATTCAGGCGTACGAGCAGCCGTTGGACTACATCCTCATCGACTGCCCGCCCTCACTCGGCCTGTTGACCGTCAACGCCCTGGTGGCGGGCCAGGAGGTCCTCATCCCGATCCAGTGCGAGTACTACGCACTCGAGGGCCTGGGCCAGCTGCTGCGCAACGTCGACCTGGTGCGGGGGCACCTCAACCCCACGCTGCATGTGTCGACCATCCTGCTCACCATGTACGACGGCCGGACGCGTCTCGCCTCCCAGGTCGCGGAAGAGGTGCGCACCCACTTCGGCGACGAGGTGCTGCGGACGAGCATTCCCCGCTCGGTCCGTATCTCCGAGGCGCCGAGTTACGGGCAGACGGTGCTGACCTACGATCCTGGATCGAGCGGCGCCCTCTCCTATCTTGAGGCGGCCCGAGAAATCGCGCTGAAGGGCATCGGCATCAGCTACGACGCGAGCCAGGCCCATATCGGCGCCCAGAACGACCCGAGCATGGTGGAGGGGATCCAGTGAGCGAGCGACGGAGGGGGCTGGGACGTGGTCTCGGCGCACTGATCCCCGCTGCACCGACCGAGAAGAACCCGGCTCCGGCCGCGATGGGAGCCGGAGCCTCCGCCTCCCCGGCGGCCGTCCCGGTACTGACGACCGACCGCGGAGTGGCCGCGGCGAAGGTGGCCACGCTGCCGCCGGTCGTCCAGGAAACCGAGGAGCCCCCGGCCGCCCCGGCCGTGGAGATGCCGGCTTCTCCGATGGGCGCGCACTTCGCCGAGATCCCCCTTGACGCCATCTCGCCCAACCCGCGCCAGCCGCGCGATGTCTTCGACGAGGACGCGCTCCAGGAACTGGTCACCTCCATCAAGGAGGTCGGTCTGCTGCAGCCGGTCGTCGTACGGCAGTTGGGGCCCGCCCGCTATGAGCTGATCATGGGCGAGCGCCGCTGGCGGGCCTGTCGCGAGGCCGGCCTGGAGGCGATCCCGGCGATCGTCCGGGCCACGGAGGACGAGAAGCTCCTCCTGGACGCGTTGCTGGAGAACCTGCACCGCGCGCAGCTGAACCCGCTGGAAGAGGCGGCCGCCTACGACCAGCTGCTGAAGGACTTCAACTGCACGCACGACCAGCTGGCCGACCGGATCGGGCGTTCCCGTCCCCAGGTCTCCAACACGCTGCGTCTGCTGAAGCTCTCGCCGACGGTTCAGAAGCGGGTCGCCGCCGGGGTGCTCTCCGCCGGTCATGCCCGGGCGCTGCTGTCGGTGACGGATCCCGAGGAGCAGGACCGGCTGGCGCACCGCATCGTGGCCGAGGGGCTGTCGGTGCGTGCCGTCGAGGAGATTGTGACCCTCATGGGTTCGCGGCCCCAGAAGCCTCAGCGCCCCAAGGGCCCGCGGGCCGGCTCCCGGCTCTCCCCGGCGCTGAACGAGCTGGCGACCCGTCTGTCGGACCGGTTCGAGACCCGGGTGAAGGTCGACCTCGGCCAGAAGAAGGGCAAGATCACCGTCGAGTTCGCCTCCGTGGACGACCTCCAGCGGATCCTGAGCACCCTCGCACCGGGTGAGGGCCCGGTACTCCAGCACGAGCTACAGGAGAACACGGCGGAGGATCAGGACGACTGATCCCGTCCGACCGTCTCGTCGTACAGGAAGCGGGCCGTGTCCGGTGTGTACCGGACACGGCCCGCTCTTTGCTGTGAGGCGGTATCGAGTGAATCGCTTCGTGGATACGATGCGAAAAGGTATGGCGCATCCACCGGACAGCGACTGCATCTCTGAGTGGGGAGACGGGGCCATGCGATCGATGAGCCGCACCGGACTGGTGAGCGCGGGTCTGAGCCTTGGAGCGGTCGGCGGATTCGTCGGCAGCCTGCTCAGGCAACGTAGCGCTCTGACAGCCGCGCGGGATGCGGCGAGCGAAGGAAGCGAGGAACAGCCTTCATGGGGCGTCGGCTCGTGCCGCTCACGCTGGACAACCTTCAGGATCTTCCCCCACGCTGCCGCTCGTGCGTCTTCTGGGAGCTCGACCCCGTCAGCGGAGAAGCGGCCGTAAAGGGGGGAACCTCCGCGCTGGAGAAGGAAGCCTGGATCTCCGCCGTCCTGCTGGACTGGGGGTCGTGCGGGCGGGTGGTGTACATCGATGACGTGCCGGTGGGGTTTGTGCTCTACGCCCCTCCCGCCTATGTCCCGCGCTCGACGGCCTTTCCCACGAGCCCGGTGTCGCCCGACGCCGTCCAGCTGATGACGGCCTTCGTCCTGCCTGGCTATCAGGGGCAGGGGCTGGGCCGGGTGCTGGTGCAGACGGTCGCCAAGGATCTGCTGCGCCGGGGCTTCAAGGCGATAGAGGCCTTCGGCGACGCCCGCTGGAAGGAGCCCGCTTGTCTGCTGCCGGCGGACCATCTGCTGGCCGTGGGCTTCAAGACGGTACGGCAGCATCCGACGCATCCCCGGCTCCGGCTGGAGCTGCGCTCGACGCTCTCCTGGAAGGAAGACGTGGAGATGGCGCTGGACCGGCTGCTGGGAGCGGTGCAGAAGGAGCCGGCGCTGAGGCCGCTGTAACCACCGCGTCAGTGGCGGTACATAAGTGAATGGGCCAACCCCTGGGGGTTGGCCCATTCGTGTTTCACGTGAAACGTCACTCGGCGATGAAGTCCTCGAGGTCGCGGAGGATCGCGGCCTTGGGCTTGGCACCGACGATGGTCTTGGCGACCTCGCCGCCCTGGTAGACGTTCAGGGTCGGAATGGACATGACGCCGTACTTGGCGGCCGTGGCCGGGTTCTCGTCAATGTTGAGCTTGACGATCTCGATCTTGTCGCCGTGCTCGGCGGCGATCGCCTCCAGGGACGGGGCGATCTGGCGGCACGGACCGCACCAGGCTGCCCAGAAGTCCACCAGGACGGGCTTGTCGCTCTTCAGGACGTCCTCGTCGAAGGAGGCGTCGGTCACGTTCTTCAGGTCGGCCACAGCGGGCTCCTCAACTCGTTCGTGCGGTGGGGCGGGGAAGGGGAAGGTCAGACGGCGGCGGTCTCGGACTCAGCCTTGTCCTCGTCCGCGAGGGCGGAGAGGAAGCGCTCGGCGTCCAGGGCGGCGGAGCAGCCGGTACCGGCCGCGGTGATCGCCTGGCGGTAGGTGTGGTCGACCACGTCGCCGGCGGCGAAGACACCGGTGAGGTTGGTGCGGGTGGACGGCGCGGCCACCTTCAGGTAGCCCTCCTCGTCCAGGTCCAGCTGGCCCTTGAACAGCTCGGTGCGCGGGTCGTGGCCGATCGCGATGAACAGGCCCGTCACGGGCAGCTCGGACAGCTCGCCGGTCTTGACGTTGCGCAGCTTCAGACCGGAGAGCTTCTGCTCGCCCTGGACCTCCGCGACCTCGCTGTCCCAGACGAACTTGATCTTCGGGTCGTTGAAGGCGCGCTCCTGCATCGCCTTGGAGGCGCGCAGGGTGTCCCGGCGGTGGACGATCGTCACGGACTTGGCGAAGCGCGATAGGAAGGTGGCCTCCTCCATCGCGGTGTCGCCGCCGCCGATCACGGCGATGTCATTGTCCTTGAAGAAGAACCCGTCACAGGTGGCGCACCAGGAGACACCGCGACCGGAGAGGGCGTCCTCGTTCGGCAGGCCGAGCTTGCGGTGCTGGGAGCCGGTGGTGACGATGACGGCCTTCGCCTTGTGGATCGTGCCCGCGGTGTCGGTGACGGTCTTGATCTCACCGGTCAGATCGACGGAGACGATGTCGTCGGGGATGAGCTCGGCGCCGAAGCGCTCGGCCTGCGCCCGCATGTTGTCCATGAGCTCGGGGCCCATGATGCCGTCACGGAAGCCCGGGAAGTTCTCGACCTCGGTGGTGTTCATCAGCGCGCCACCTGCGGTGACGGCGCCCTCGAACACCAGGGGCTTCAGCGACGCGCGCGCGGTGTAGAGGGCCGCCGTGTAGCCTGCCGGCCCGGAGCCGATGATGATCACGTTACGGACGTCGCTCACGGCTTGATTCCTCGTCTCTGGTCTGCGTCAGTCGACCGGTGGGAGCACCTTTCGGAGCTCTCACACCACCCAACGGATCCTACGGGGCGCGCATTCCCGGTGTGTCCGGGCACACGCATACCGGGTGGGGGTGACTGACAGACCGCTCCAGCGGACTCAGTGCCGGGCGAAAGTGTGCTTCAGAAGCACAGTCCCGGCCGTGCCGGGCTGCTGGCGGACGCAGGCCGCGTCGACAACGTAGGCCGTGACCTGTGTGCTGTCGTCGGGGTCCGGCAGGACGACCAGGTACGCACTCTTCCCGCCGTAGCTGCCGGTCTTCGCCGCCAGGGCCTGACCACTCCGGGGGATCGCCAGCCGGACGCAGTCGGGGACGGAGATCTGCGTCTGCAGCAAGGTGTTCGCGCTCTCGGTGCCCGTCGGGGTGCTGTGGTCGTCCGTGACCCCGGACCGTGGGCGCTGACTGTTGTAGCCCGGCTGCAGCGTCTTCTTCGTGACGAGCAGATCGTGCACCTGGTTCTGGACGCTGGTACCGGAGAAGGCACTGATGGACGGGCTCGGCGTGCTGTGAGCCGTCGTGGTGGAGCTCCCGCCGGTGAGTGACTGGATCACCAGGGAGCCGGCTCCCAGGACGGTGGCGGTGAGCACGGTTCCCAGGAGCACGGTCCTGCGGCGCCGGCCACGTCCGCTCTTCTTCCGGCCGGGGCCGGTCGTCGCCTGTGGGTGTCCGGCAGGGCGATCGGCGGGACGATCGGCCGGGGCCGATGTTTCACGTGAAACATGCCCCTCGGCGGCGAGGGCGGCATCGATACGAGCGGCCACGTCGGCGGGCATGGGCTCGGCCTCCGGCGCGGACCCCAGGAACCCGCGGATCTCCTCCAGCGAGGCATGGACGTCCGCACAGGGGTCGCAGGTCTCCAGATGGCGCCGTATGTCCGTGCTGCGGTCCGGCGAGAGAAGGCCTTCGGTGAGGTCGGAGATTTCCTCGACGTCCGGGTGTCCGGCCGTGTCGGTCATGGAAGTCACGCTCGCCCACCTCCGCCCTTCACTACGGCTGAGTCGCTCGGTCCCGTGTCCCTGGGGCTCTGATGCGGAGTCCCCGTTGCCGGTGGGACGGATGTCCCCTCCACCCGGTTCCGTCCGGGCCCGGGTTCCTTTCCGCCTCCGCCTCTGCCCCCACCTCCACCGCCTTCGGGCCGTAGATGGGTCAGCAAGGGCAGGAGTCTCGCTCTGCCCCGGGCGCACCGGCTCTTCACCGTCCCCGTGGGCACGTCGAGGATCCGGGCAGCCTCCGCCACGGGATATCCCTGCATGTCCACCAGGACCAGAGCGGCCCGCTGATCCTGCGGCAGCGTGCCGAGGGCCTCGAGCAGCTGGCGGTGCACATCGTTGCGTTCGGCCGGCGCCGAGGCCGACTCGTGCGGCTCCAGCAGCTGCTCCAGCCGCTCGGTGTCGTCGACCGGCGACGTCTTCCGCGAGGCCGCCTTGCGGGCACGGTCCAGGCAGGCGTTCACCGTGATCCGGTGCAGCCACGTCGTGACAGCCGACTGCCCCCGGAAGGTGTGGGCAGCCCGATAGGCCGACACCAGGGCGTCCTGAACGGCGTCGGCGGCCTCCTCACGGTCCCCCAGCGTCCGCAGAGCGACCGCCCAGAGCCGGTCCCGATGCCGCCGCACGATCTCACCGAAGGCCTCGGGATCGCCTTCCACGTGGCGGGCGAGCAGGTCCGCATCCGTTGCCTCGGCGTCTATGTGATCACCTCTCGCCCTGCGACCGTGCCGTCGTCCGACAGTTTTTGTTCTGCCGGGGAGTGAGTCAAGGCGTCTTCTTCCTCACGGACCGGAGGAGCGGTGCGCTGCCCTTTCCATAGCTCAGCTGGTCACCTTGACGTCCGCCAACCTGCCGCGCCAGTGGCCTTCCCCGTCCGAGGGCAGCTTGGTCAGCCACACCAAGAGGTACCGGGTCTTGAGGGACTTGCCGGGCTTGAGCACCACCGTCGTGCCCGATCCGCCGGCAACCTTGGCGTAGGCGTCGAACGAGGTCGGCTCCGACCCCACGTCCGCGCCGGCGGCACGGAGCTCGACCGACGTCTCGCCCACGAAGGTGACGGTTGCCTTTCCGACCTGCTGGACCTTGCCGAGGTCGAGGATCAGACCGACACCCGGCTTGAGATTGCCGAACTCCGGGCTCAGGTAGAAGCTCGTCTCCCAGTTGGTGGACGGGCTGTTGTCGAAGGCCTTCGTCACGTCGTTGGGGTTCTCGGAGCCGTCGTTGCCGAACGGGTCGAAGTCGCGGCCGCCCTTGATGGAAATGGGGCGGCCGGAAGGCGACGCCTTCGTGCCCTTGTCGCCGTCGTCCGTCTGCTGGCTCTTGTTGGTGTCGTCGGACTTGCCGCCCTGGCCCATCAGGGCGTCCGCCAGCTGCCAGCTGCCCAGGCCGAGGGCCGCGATGAGGAGGGCCGAGACCGCCCACTTCAGGGCCTTGCCGGTGCGGCTCTGCAGCGGGGGCGGCGGGGGCGCGATCGGCTGGGTGGCGCCGGGGTGCGGCGCCGGGCGGCCGTAGGTGCCCTGCTGGTAGGTCGTGCGCTGGTACTCCGGCGGGGCCGTGAACGCCGGCTCCGGCGGGCGGATGCGGGGCATCTCGCCGATCGCCTTCACCAGCTCCTCCGGCGTGGTGCACGGAGCCTCGTGCCGGGACGCGGTGGCCCCGTTGTTGGCGAGCGCGCGCATGGCCAGTTCGGACAGACCCCGGTGGACACCGGCGCGCACCTGGTCCGGCGCGATGAGGCCGACGCCCTTGGGGAGGCCGGACAGGCCGTACGCGTCGTTGTCGTACGGCCAGCGCTGGGTCAGCGCCGCGTACAGCAGGGCGCCGATGGCCTCGGTGTCCGTGCGTTGCGGGGTGTCGGAGCTGATGCCGCGCAGCGCGGCGTTCACGGCGAGGCCGCGGATGCGCCACTGGCCGGTCGACGTACGCAGGACGGCGTTGGGGTTCAGCCGCAGATGGGCGAGGCCCTCGCGGTGCGCCGCGGCCATGGCGGAGGCGATCTGACTGACCATCTGGTAGGCGTCGTGCGGCTCCAGCGGAGTGGCCGCGAGCAGCGTGGTCAGCTCGGTGGCGTCAGGCAGCCACTCGTGCACGACGTAGACGAGGTCGTTCTCCTCGACGGCGTCCAGGACCTGGACGAAGCGCGGGTCGCCGAGCAGGGCGGAGGAGCGGGCGGCGGCCAGGACGGAACGGGCCCGCGTGTGGTCCGCGGGCAGGATGTGGACGCCGACGGCACGACGGAGTTTCTCGTCGACCGCACGCCAACTGCTGAATCCGTCCAGACGGGTGACGCACTCCTCCAGTCGGTAGCGTCTGGCGAGCTTGTGGCCGCTGTGCAGTTCGGGAGGCGACGTCTTCTCTCCAGGACCGTCGATTGAGCTGCTCCCCTGCGCCTCGTCGCTGTCCTTGTCCCGCTCCGGGTTCATGGCCACCCCGTCGGCCGTGGACTGGTCCGCCTTGGCGGTCAGCGGCTGCTCACCGCTGTTGTCTGCCACGTCGACGGCAGCCGTGCTCCGTTCCGCCACCGTCGTCCCTGCCTCCCCATCCGTTGCATGCTGTCCGACGCCGAAACCAATTGTGCCCACAGTCCGCCGCTATGCACGACACACGGCGGCGGACGAAGGTTGTGCGGCTGCCCCCGCCTCAGCGACCCAGTCGCCCGCGCACCATGCCCACGAGCGAGTTGAGTTCGTCGATCCGCATCCGGCGGGCGGCGACGAAGAAGACGCCGAGCAGGACGGCACCGCCGACGAGCAGCGCGGCGAAGGAGCCGACGACGCCCTGGCCGAGGGTGTGTCCGATGCCGTAGCAGGCCGCGCCGCTGAGCAGGGCCGCCGGGACCGAGGCGATGCACAGCCGCGCGTACGTCCGCAGCACCCGGACGCCGTCCAGGTCGCCGCCCAGCCGCTTGCGCAGTCTGCGCCAGGCGACGCCCACACCGATCGCGTAGGCCAGGCCGTACGCGGCGGCCATACCGGCGACCGCCCAGCGGGCGGGCAGCAGGAAGTAGCACAGCACCGAGGCGCCCGCGTTGACGGCGGCGACGATGACGGTGTTGTAGAAGGGCGTGCGGGTGTCCTCGTAGGCGTAAAAAGCGCGCAGGACGACGTACTGCACCGAGTACGGGATCAGGCCGAGGCCGAAGGCCATCAGCATGTAGCCCATGTTGGTGGCCGCGTCGGTGCCCGAGGAGCCGAAGATCAGCGTGCACATCGGGATGCCGAGCGACAGGAAGCCGAAGGCGATCGGGACGATGGCGACCGCGGTGGTCCGCAGGCCCTGAGAGATGTCGTCACGGACCGCGCCCGCGTCGCCCTCGGCCGCCGAGCGGGAGATGCGCGGCAGCAGGGCGGCCATCAGGGACACCGTGATGATGGCCTGCGGCAGGCCCCAGATCAGCTGGGCGTTGGCGTAGGCGGCGAAGCCGGTGCCCGCGACGCCGGAGTCCTTTCCGGACGCCGTGGACAGCTGGGTGACGATCATGGCGCCGGCCTGGTTGGCCAGCACGAACAGGACCGTCCACTTGGCGAGCATCGCGGCCTTGCCGAGGCCGTGGCCCCGCCAGTCGAACCGCAGCCGGATCCGGAAGCCCGTCTCGCGCAGGTAGGGGATCATCGCCAGCGCCTGGACGACCAGGCCGAGCAGCACACCGATCCCGAGCAGCCGCTGGCCCTCCGCCGGGATGTTGGTGACCGTCATGTGGGAGTGAGAGGCGGTGCCGTAGACCCAGATGAACATGCCGAGCGTCACGATGATGACGATGTTGTTCAGTACCGGGGTCCACATCATCGCGCCGAACTTCCCGCGCGCGTTGAGGATCTGACCCATCACCACGTGGACGCCCATGAAGAAGATCGAGGGCAGGAAGTAGCGGGTGAAGGTGACCGCGACGTCGTTGGCCGCCGGGTTGGAGGCGACCGGGTTGGACAGCATGCGCACCAGCAGCGGCGCCGCGAACATCGCGAGACCGGTCAGCGCGGCCAGTGCCACCATCACCAGGGTCAGCAGCCGGTTGGCGAACGCCTCGCCGCCGTCGTCGTCCTCCTTCATGGCCCGCACCAGCTGCGGCACGAAGACCGAGTTGAGGCCGCCGCCGACGGTGAGGATGTAGATCATCGTCGGCAGCTGGTAGGCGACCTGGAAGGAGTCGCCGAGGAAGTAGAGGCCGAGCGCGGAGACGATCAGTGCGGAGCGGACGAAGCCGGTGAGGCGGGAGACCATCGTGCCCGCCGCCATCACCGCGCTGGACTTGAGCAGGTTGGCCGCCTTGCCGCCCTTCTTCGCGGGCGCGGCGGGCGCGGACTGGGCGGCGGCCATGGCAACGGTCGGAGCGGCGGCTGCGGACTCCGCGGCACCGTGCGCCCCGGCGGGCTCCGGTGCCATGGCCGGGGACGGAACGGGGGGCTGCGCCGGGTTCCCGGGCGGGGCCGGATAGCCGGCCCCGGCATACGGGACGCCCTGCTGCCGGCCCTGGCCGTACGCCTGCGGGTACTGGCCCGCCGGGCCGTATCCGTTGCCCGGCGCGGCGGCCGGGCCGGGGAAGGACGGGGGATCGGCGGGCATGTGCCCGCCGCCCTGCTGCTGGTCCTTGAAGAGGTGCGCGAAGGCGTCCGGCTCGTGGTACTCCTCACCGGAGTGCGTGACCAGGTCGTCCACGCCCACGAACTGGGTCGTGCGCGGGTCGTCGCCGTACGGCAGGTACGGGTTGGCGCCCTCCGGCTCCGGCGCCGGGGTCTGCGCCCACACCTGCGGGTCGGGGGCGTACGGCGACTGGGCGGGCGGGGCGTACATCTGCTGCTGGTCGTGGCTGCCCGGCAGGGGCGGCGGGTGCGCGGCACGGTCGTAGAGCGCCTCGGCGACCGGGTCCTGGGCGGTCAGGTCATGCGCCCGGTAGGGGTCCTGGTCGTAGGCGTCCTGGAGGTACATGTCCGCCGCGTGCTGCGGCGGTACCTGACCGGGCTCCGGCGGCGGCTCGGGGTAGCCCGAGCCGGCCGCGCCCTGGCCGCGATCACCGTCGTACGGCGCGTTCATGCCTTACCCCACCTCATCGTCCCGGGCCCACCGGCCACGACATCGCTCAACGGTCCACTCTCTCACCCGTCCCGGACGGGTCGGCGCTTTCCGGTGCGGTGTCCGGCGCGGGGTCACTCGGCTGCTCCGGGTCGTCTGCCCCGGCGGGGGCGTCGGAATCCTCCGGTTCCTGCGGGAGACGATCCGAGGGCGCGCCGGGGTTCCCGGGCCCGTCGGTGTCCTCCCCCGCCGCGTCCGGGCCGTCCTCCCCGGCCTGGCGGGCGGCCGCGCGCTTGCGCTGGGTGTACATCCGGAAGCCGGCGAGGACGAGAAGGAGCACGCCGCCGCCGATGACCAGCATGACGGTGGGCGTGACCTCGGTGACCTTCACGTCGAAGCTGACGGGGTCGCCGTACTCCTGGCCGTCCTCGGTGTACAGCTGGGCGACGACCGTGACCCGGCCGTTGGCGTTGGCCGCGGTGGCGAACTTCACGGACTGGCTGTGCCCGCCGGAGACCTCGACCGGCTGCTCGGCGTAGGCCTTGCCGCCGATCTTCAGACGCGTCGGATTGGACGAGGTGAGGCGCAGGACCAGGTGGCCGACGGGCTGGACCAGGTTGTTCTGGACGGTCACCGGGATGGTGGCGCTGCGGCCGGAGAGTTTGGTCTCCGACTTCTCGATCAGCTTGACCTGGGCGGCCAGCTCGTCGAGCCACCCCTCCACGCCGTTGCGGTAGCTGTCCGCGTGCCCGTTTTTGCCCCGCCACGACGTGGACATCTCACGGTTTATGGCCCGCCCGAACGGCGTGACGACACGGGAGCGGTCGGTGAGGACCACCTGGAAGTTGTCGAGCTTGTCCTGGGTGCGCGCGATCTGCTGGAAGGCCGACACCGGCAGCTCCTGCCGCCGCAGCGAGGAGGGGTAGGACCGGGTCGACGGGATCTGCGTGGTGGCGTTCGGGTCGGGCTTGTCCTTGGCCGCCGAGGTGAGGTCCTGGGACTGCGACCAGTTCGCGCCCTCGAGCGCCTTCAGCGCCGCTGCCATCGCCTGGGCCTGGCTCGCCGTGGGCATCCGCTGCGGGGCGACGACGATGCTGCGCTGCTTGTCCGTCTGCTCGTTCACCTCGAGGCTCTGCGCCAGGAACTCCTGCACGGCCAGCGTCGACGGATCCGCCTTGGCCAGGTCGCCCTCGAAGGCCGTGGAGAGCCGGTCGTCGGCAACGACCGCGGTGATACCGCCACCGACCGGGCGGGCGGCCGAGGGCGTGTACGTCAGCCCGGCGGTCTCCTGGAGGCTGTCGCTGCGGGCGATCACCCGGTCGGCTCCGGCGGAGGTCGCGACCTTCATGATCGCCGGGTCCACGGCACCTTCCACCGGCCAGGCGAAGTCGGTGGTCGGTGTGACATGGAGCACGGTCTTGACGGTGGTGGCGGCCACGTCGGTGGCGTCCTTGAGGTGGCTGAGCGAGCCGGTGACGCTGGTGCCGTTGTGCGCGAGGGACGCCAGGTCCGGGTCGGCGAACGGCAGCGCGACGACCTCCTTGCCTGCCACCGCGTCCTGCAGGTTGGCCAGCCACTGCTTCGCGAGCACCTGGTGCTCCTTGGGGCCGGGCGTGGTGGTGCCGTTGTCCCCGGGCAGCCGGTAGTTGCCGGTCGCCATCGCGTCCACCGAGGCCAGCAGGTCCGGGTCGATCACCCAGGTGACGTCGAGGTCCTTGCCCAGGTCCACCATCTGGGACAGCCGGCCGCCCGGCGCCAGTTCCTTGGCGAGGTCGTCGTTGAGGAACACCGGCGTCTGCAGCTCGCCGGCCCCCGTCCTGGCCGTCATGTGGACCGTGGAGAGCAGCGGCCACAGGAACGTCGTCTTCGTCTTGGTGTCCGCCTCCGACGGCTGCCACGGCAGGAACGTCCGCTGGATGCCGAGCACCTGGGACCAGGGCTGGGCGGCGGTCTGGCCGGACAGGGAGACCCCGAACTCGTAGACACCGTTCGCGCCGAGGTCGAGCTTGTCCACGGGGACGGAGATGCTGAAGTGCTCGGCGACGCCCGGGGCCAGCGAGGCGAACTTCTCCGCGTACTTCCCGCCGACCTCGGGTCCGGTGGCGCTCTCCACGTCGTCGGAGTGCTGGGCCACGCTGTCGATCGCCGAGCGGGTGGTCAGCGGGGGCCCCACCCGCAGGCCCACATGGGCGCCGGTGACGGTCTGCTTGCCGTTGTTGGTCACCGTGCCAGACACGGTCAGCGTGTCGCCGTCCGTGGGGGCGTTCGGGGTGAGCGAGTCCAGGGCCACGGACACCGTGTCCGAGGAGGCGGCCTGAGCGGGCGCTGCGGCGGGCAGCTGGAGCAGACCGGCCAGTAGAGGCGCCCCGGCGAGCAGCGCTCCGGTGCGCCGCAGCCAGCGGCGCGCAGGGGAGGCACTGGTTGCCTGGAAGTCAGCCGCCTCGGCCACGCGCTCGCCCGTCCCTCGTCGTCAGTGGTCGTCGGAATGTGCGTCCACGCATGGTAACGAGGCGCGCTGAGGGGAAGTGCCGCGGTCTCCTCCACAAGATCGAAGAAGTCCGGCGACCTGTCCTCTATATCCAGTATCGAGGGGAGAGTTTCTGTACGCCGTAAGAGCAGTGCTTGCGCGGGTATGCCGAGAGCTGTCCTCGGCCACTTTCACCGGGTCGTCCCGCGATCTTCACCGGGCAGCCCCCGGAAGAAATCGAGGACACCCCTGGCCGCCGGGGCACGTACCCTCTTCTGTTGTGCCGAACCCCAACGAAGACACTCCCTCCGCCCTGAGCCAGGCGCAGCACCGCGCGGTCGCCGAGCTGCTGCGGGTGGCCCCTGTCGCCGACGATCTCGCCCGCCGATTCCAGGAGGCCGGGTTCTCCCTCGCCCTGGTCGGCGGGTCGGTGCGCGACGCTCTGCTCGGCCGGCTCGGCAACGACCTGGACTTCACCACCGACGCCCGCCCCGAGGACGTACTGAAGATCGTCCGGCCCTGGGCGGACGCCGTGTGGGAGGTTGGAATCGCCTTCGGCACGGTCGGCGCGCAGAAGGACGGCTACCTGATCGAGGTGACCACCTACCGGTCGGAGGCGTACGACCGCACCTCGCGCAAGCCCGAGGTGTCGTACGGCCACTCCATCGAGGAGGACCTGGTCCGCCGGGATTTCACGGTCAACGCGATGGCTGTGGCGCTGCCGGAGAAGGAGTTCGTGGACCCGTACGGCGGCCTGGAGGATCTCGCGGCACGGGTGCTGCGTACGCCGGGCACCCCCGAGGAGTCGTTCTCGGACGACCCGCTGCGGATGATGCGGGCTGCCCGGTTCGCCGCCCAGCTGGACTTCGCGGTCGCCCCCGAGGTCGTCACCGCGATGACCGAGATGGCGGGACGCATCGAGATCGTCTCCGCCGAGCGGGTCCGGGACGAGCTGAACAAACTGATCCTCTCCTCCCACCCGCGCAAGGGCCTGACCCTGCTCGTCGAGACCGGGCTCGCCGACCACGTCCTGCCCGAGCTTCCGGAGCTGAGCCTGGAGCGGGACGAGCACCACCGGCACAAGGACGTCTACGAGCACACGCTGATCGTCCTGGAGCAGGCGATCGCCCTGGAGCAGGACGGCCCCGACCTCACGCTCCGGCTGGCCGCGCTGCTGCATGACATCGGCAAACCGCGCACGCGCCGCTTCGAGAAGGACGGCCGGGTCTCCTTCCACCACCACGAGGTGGTCGGCGCCAAGCTGACGAAGAAGCGCATGACCGCCCTGAAGTACTCCAATGAGCTGGTGAAGGACGTCTCGCGGCTGGTCGAACTGCATCTGCGCTTCCATGGCTACGGTACCGGGGAGTGGACAGACTCGGCGGTCCGCCGTTACGTCCGTGACGCGGGCCCGCTGCTGGACCGCCTGCACAAGCTGACCCGCTCTGACTGCACCACCCGCAACAAGCGGAAGGCGGCCGCGCTGTCCCGGGCCTACGACGGCCTGGAGGGGCGCATCGCCCAGCTCCAGAAGCAGGAGGAGCTGGACGCTATCCGCCCGGACCTGGACGGAAACCAGATCATGGAGATCCTGGGCGTCGGCCCCGGCCCAGCCGTCGGCAAGGCGTACAAGCACATGCTGGAGCTGCGGCTGGACAACGGGCCGATGGAGCACGATGCGACGGTGGCGGCGCTCAAGGAGTGGTGGGCCGAGCAGAACTGAGGTCGCGGGCGAGGTCATGTTTCACGTGAAACATGACCGGGACGCTAGCGAGGGGGCGATGTTTCACGTGAAACATCGCCCCCTTCGCCGTCCCGGCTCCCCTCATAACGGGCCATGGATACGGTGACCCCGGCATAGATCAGGGCGACGAAGACCACCAGCACCGCCGAGCGGCCGTCCGGTGGAAGCATCAGGGCGGCCACTCCGGCAGCACCGACGAAGGCAACGTTGAAGAGGACGTCGTACACGGAGAAGATCCGGCCCCGGAAGCCGTCATCGATGCGGGCCTGGATGATCGTGTCCGTGGAGATCTTGGCGCCCTGGGTGATCAGGCCCAGGACGAAGGCCGCGACCAGCAGAGGACCGGTGGCGAACGGGAGACCGAGGGCGGGTACCAGGATCGTGGCGGCTCCGGCGCACACCACGATCCACCGGCCGGGCCCGAGCCGTCCCGCCGCCCCCGGCGTCACCACGGCAGCCGCGAAGAAGCCCGCGCCGGACACGGCCAGCGCGAGGCCGAGCAGCTTGAGTCCCTCATTGGGGGTGGCGGTGAGGGTGTAGCGGCTCAGCATGAGCAGCAGGACCAGGAGTGCGCCGTAGCAGAAGCGCATCAGCGTCATCGAGGCCAGCGCCCAGACGGCTTCCCGGCGCCGGGGCTCGGCCAGATGCCGGATGGCCGCGACCAGTTCGCGCGCGGTGACGACGAGGGTGGTGTGCAGAGGGGGCCGCACCGCCTGTCGGTCAGGGCCGAGCAGCGTGCGGGGCATGCTCAGGGACGCGAGGCTCGCGCTCAGGTACAGGCAGGCGCTGAGCAGGACCACCGCTGCATCGGAGTCCGACGCCACCAGGCGTACGACGAAGGCCAGGCCACCGCCGGCGGTTGCGGCGAGTGTGCCGGCCGTCGGGGACAGGGAGTTGGCCAGCACCAGACGCTCGGCGTCCACCACCCGGGGCAGGGACGCGGACAGCCCGGCGAGAACGAAGCGGTTGACGGCTGTGACGCACAGCGCGGAGATATAGAAGAGCCAGTCCGGGACATGGCTGACCACCAGTACGGCGGTGATCGCCGCCAGCACCGCGCGCAGCAGATTGCCGTGGACGAGGACCTGCCGGCGCCGCCAGCGGTCCAGCAGGACGCCCGCGAAGGGGCCGACCAGGGAGTAGGGGAGCAGCAGCACGGCCATCGCCGAGGCGATCGCCGCGGCCGAGGTCTGTTTCTCCGGGGAGAACACGACATACGCGGCGAGCGCGACCTGGTAGACGCCGTCGGCGCCCTGGGACAGCAGACGGACGCAGAGCAGGCGTCGGAAGTACCGCAGACGCAGCAGGATGCGCAGGTCACGCAGGACGGGCATGGGCCCAGCCTCACATATGCGGAAGGTCCCCGGGTCGGGAAACCCGGGGACCTTCACAGCCCTGGCAGGAGCGATCTCGGCGAGCGGAGTGTTTAGCGCTCGACCTCGCCGCGGATGAACTTCTCGACGTTCTCGCGGGCCTCGTCGTCGAAGTACTGGACCGGCGGGGACTTCATGAAGTACGAGGACGCCGACAGGATCGGGCCGCCGATGCCGCGGTCCTTGGCGATCTTCGCGGCGCGCAGGGCATCGATGATGACACCCGCGGAGTTCGGGGAGTCCCAGACCTCGAGCTTGTACTCCAGGTTCAGCGGGACGTCACCGAAGGCGCGGCCCTCGAGGCGGACGTAGGCCCACTTGCGGTCGTCCAGCCAGGCCACGTAGTCGGACGGGCCGATGTGGACGTTCTTCTCGCCGAGGTCCCGGTCGGGGATCTGGGAGGTGACTGCCTGCGTCTTGGAGATCTTCTTGGACTCCAGGCGCTCGCGCTCGAGCATGTTCTTGAAGTCCATGTTGCCGCCGACGTTCAGCTGCATCGTGCGGTCCAGGATGACACCGCGGTCCTCGAACAGCTTCGCCATGACGCGGTGCGTGATGGTGGCGCCGACCTGGGACTTGATGTCGTCACCGACGATCGGCACACCGGCCTCGGTGAACTTGTCCGCCCACTCCTTGGTGCCGGCGATGAAGACCGGGAGGGCGTTGACGAAGGCGACCTTGGCGTCGATGGCGCACTGGGCGTAGAACTTCGCCGCGTCCTCGGAGCCCACGGGCAGGTAGCAGACCAGGACGTCGACCTGCTTGTCCTTCAGGATCTGGACGACGTCGACCGGCTCGGCCTCGGACTCCTCGATGGTCTGGCGGTAGTACTTGCCGAGGCCGTCGAGGGTGTGGCCGCGCTGGACGGTGACACCGGTGGTGGGCACGTCGCAGATCTTGATGGTGTTGTTCTCGGAGGCGCCGATCGCGTCCGCGAGGTCGAGGCCGACCTTCTTGGCATCGACGTCGAACGCGGCGACGAACTCGATGTCGCGCACGTGGTAGTCACCGAACTGCACGTGCATCAGGCCGGGGGCCTTGGACGCCGGGTCGGCGTCCTTGTAGTACTCGACTCCCTGCACCAGCGACGCGGCGCAGTTGCCCACGCCGACGACGGCTACGCGAACCGAACCCATTCCGGTTGCTCCCTGTGTGTACGAGTGAGGCCCTGACTGGGACTCACGTGGCGGTGTCGCCGGGCGTATCCGTCCGGGGGGTCTCCCCGGGACGAGGCAGGCCGCCCGTCGATCCAGTGGTGGTGTCCTGCTGAGCGGACCCCCCGGACGCGGAACCCCTCAGGTCGCGCCCGGCCCGCTCGCTCTCGATGAGCTCGTTCAGCCAGCGCACTTCGCGCTCCACGGACTCCATCCCGTGGCGCTGGAGCTCAAGTGTGTAGTCGTCGAGGCGCTCCCGCGTGCGGGCCAGAGAGGCGCGCATCTTCTCCAGGCGCTCCTCCAGGCGGCTGCGCCGGCCCTCCAGCACGCGCATGCGCACATCGCGCGAGGTCTGCCCGAAGAAGGCGAACCGTGCGGCGAAGTGCTCGTCCTCGTACGCGTCGGGGCCCGTCTGCGAGAGCAGTTCCTCGAAGTGCTCCTTACCCTCCGCCGTCAGCCGGTAGACGATCTTGGCGCGGCGTCCGGCGAGCGGAGCGGCGAGGGCGTCCTCGTGGGTGTTGCCCGGTTCCTCGATCAACCAGCCGCTGGCGACCAGCGTCTTGAGGCAGGGGTACAGGGTCCCGTAGCTGAACGCACGGAACACCCCCAGGGACGTGTTGAGGCGTTTGCGCAGCTCATAGCCGTGCATCGGGGACTCGCGCAGCAGGCCGAGCACGGCGAACTCAAGGATGCCGGAACGTCGGCTCATCGTCGCCTCCTCTCGGTCCCGCAGTCACTCCCGCGGGTCTCGCAGTGCCTCTCAGCGTCTTTATCTCGCGCTGATGTATCGACTCGATACATCCCGACGATAGAACGGCCTTCCGCAGGGGACAAGAGGGGCGACGGTGAACGGGATCACATCACCGATTCATACGATGCAAGTTGCCTGTTTTGGGGTGAACTTCAGGGCTCAGCGGGTTTTGGCGGTGCGTAGTCTGTGCGGCATGCACATCACCGGGAACCGAGTGACGTCTGGGGAGCGTCGTCGTCCCCGGTGCAGTACGGGTGAATGCAGGACCGACCACATCCGTACTCCGGGGGGACCGGAAATCAGCCGCCGTTCCAGGCGCGCACGGGTGCGCCTGCCCGAGGAGTAATCGTTCGATGAGCGAGCACCGTCGCAAACCGCCGCAGCCGCAGGGAGGCGGACGTGCCGCGGCCCGACGCGGTCAGTCCGACTCGTCCTCCGGCCGCCGTGCGGCGCCGCGTGGCGCCACCGGATCTTCTGCCGACTCCTATGGGTCCAGTTCCTATGGGTCGGACAGCGGTCCGGGAGGTGAGGACCGTACCTACGGCGGCCGTGCCGAGGCCCGCCGGGCGGCGCAGAGAGGCGGCCGCCGCAGAGGCGCCGACACCGCGGGTCCGGGCGGTCGGCGCGGCGGCCCGGGCGGTCCCGGCGGCCCCGGGCGCGGCAGGGGCCGCGCGACGACCGCACCCGGCAAGAAGAGGTTCATCGACTATCCCCGGTCCGGGAAGTACGGCTGGCGCCGCTGGATGCCGTCCTGGAAGCTCGTGACCGGCATGTTCATCGGCTTCATCGGAAGCCTGGTGGCAGTGGCGGGCATCGGGTACGCCATGGTCTCGATCCCCAGCGAGAACGATGCGGCCAAGTCCCAGAACAACGTCTACTACTGGGCCGACGGCACGCAGATGGTGGCCACGGGTACCGGCGTCAACCGGCAGAACGTCAACATCGACCAGATCCCCGCGGCGATGCAGTGGGCTGTGATCTCGGCCGAGAACAAGAGCTTCTACCAGGACTCGGGTGTCGACCCCCAGGGGCTCCTGCGCGCCCTGGTCAACATGGCGCGGGGCGGCCAGACCCAGGGTGGTTCGACGATCACCCAGCAGTTCGTGAAGAACACCTACCTGAGCCAGGAGCAGACCCTCACCCGTAAGTTCAAGGAGATGTTCATCTCCGTCAAGGTGGGGACGAAGCTCAAGAAGCAGCAGATCCTTCAGGGCTACCTGAACACGTCGTACTTCGGCCGCGGCGCCTACGGCATCCAGGCGGCGGCGCAGACGTACTACGGCAAGGACGCGAAGGACCTCACGCCGAGCGAGTGCGCGGTGCTCGCGGCGCTGCTCAAGGGTCCGACGTACTTCGACCCGGCCGGCAACCCGGACTTCGACAAATCCGCGACCCAGCAGGCCAACACGAAGCGTTCGCAGGACCGCTGGGGGTGGATCCTCCAGCAGATGCACAACGACCACCACCTCACCGACGCCCAGTACCAGGAGGCCATCAAGCAGTACCCCATGCCCGACGGCCGTAAGGCGACGAAGGGCATGACCGGCCAGATCAGCTACCTGGTGGACACGGCGAAGAAGTACGTCCTCGCGCACTCGGACATCACTGAGACGCAGTTCGACCAGGGCGGGTACCAGATCAGGACGACCTTCGACAAGGACAAGGTCAACGAGCTGGCCGCGGCCGTGAAGAAGGTCCAGAAGGACCGCCTCGACCCGAAACACCGTGACCTGGACAAGTACGTCCAGTTCGGTGCGGCGTCGGTCAAGCCCAAGGACGGCGCGATCGTTGCCCTCTACGGCGGTGACGGATACGAGAACGGCCACTTCACGAACAACGCCGACACCTCCGGCGTGCCGGTCGGTTCGACGTGGAAGCCGTTCGTGCTCGCGGCGGCCATGCAGTACGGGACCTACAAGACCGAGCCGCAGGGTATCTCCCCGTTGAGCAAGTACAACGGCGACGACCACCTCAAGGTGTTCAAACCCGACGGGTCGTACTACCTCAACAAGGACAACTCGCCCTTCTATCAGAACAACGAGAGCAAGTACAAGTGGGGGTACATCTCCCTCCGTAAGGCGATGGAGCAGTCCATCAACACGCCGTTCGTGCAGCTCGGTGTGGATGTGGGACTGACGAAGGTCCGGGACGTGGCCAAGGCGTCCGGCATCCTCGACGACAGCTTCTCGACGCTGAACCCGTCCTTCGCCATCGGTACCTCGACCCCGAGCGCGATCCGTATGGCCGACGCGTACGCGACGTTCGCCGCGTCCGGTGAGCACGCGGATCCGTATTCGGTGACCTCCGTGAAGAAGGACGGTCAGGAGGTGCCGGGCTTCACCAAGCCGAAGACCACCACGGCGATGGACGGGAACGTGGCGAACAACGTCACGGACGTCCTGCAGAACGTGATCCAGAACGGTACGGGTGAGAACGCCAAGGCCCTGGGCCGTACTGCGGCGGGCAAGACCGGTACCACCGACAGCAACAAGTCGGCCTGGTTCGTCGGCTACACCCAGCAGCTGTCCACCTCGGTGGCGATGTTCCGTGAGAACCCGAAGGACCACGAGCTGTTGTCCATGAACGGCACGGCCGGCGTTGCGTCGATCCACGGTGGTGACATCCCGACGTCGGTGTGGACCGAGTACATGAAGGGCGCGCTGAAGAACGCCAACGACCAGGGCTTCCCGGCGGCCACCGAGATCGGCAAGGTCCAGGACGAGGCAGGTGCTCCCACCCCGACTCCGACCCCGAGCATCACGCCGAGCCCGACGGCGAGCGCGTCGCCGAGCCCGACGCCGAGCGCGACGAACACGTCCCCGTCCCCGACGGCGAGCGACACCTGCCAGTGGAACTGGGGCAACCCCTGCAACGGCACCAACGGCGGCAACGGCAACGGTGGCACGGGCACGGGTGGCACCACCGGAGGTGGCTCTCCCACGCCCACGCCGACGGATACGACCGGCACCGGAACCACGCGAGGCAACGGCAACGGAGGCATCTTCGCGGGCCAGAACGGTTAACAGCCGGGCCTGACCGGTTGGCGTCCTTTCGCCCATCGCGGGTGTTTCACGTGAAACATGGGCCGCTGCACCCCACCAGGTGCGGCGGCCCTCGGCTTTTTCCCAGGCGCGTACGGCAGGATGTGCCCCATGCCCAGTGCAGAGATGATGCCCGCGAGCATGCACGAGCCCGAGCATGTGCGGCCCGCCGAGGCAGAACCGGTGCAGCCGACCAGGGAGGACGAGGTCGCCGCGGCCGGCAGTGAGCTGATCGGTGGCCCCATCGGACGGCGTGCCCTGCTCGGGATGTCCTGGTGGACGCCCGTACGGGTCGTCGCGCTCGTGGCGATCGGCATGTTCGCCCTCGGCATGGTCCAGAAGGCGCCCTGCTACAACAGCGCCTGGTTCTTCGGCGCGAGCTCCCAGTACACCAAGGCCTGCTATTCGGACATCCCGCACCTCTACCAGGGGCGCGGATTCGCCGACCATCTCGTGCCGTACTTCGACAGACTTCCGGACGACATGTCCGGCGGCATGGGCTACCTCGAATACCCGGTGCTGACCGGTGTGTTCATGGAGGTGGCCTCCTGGCTGACCCCGCACAGCGGCACCATCCAGCACCAGGAGCAGTGGTACTGGTTCGTCAACGCCGCAATGCTGCTGGTGTGCGCGGTCGTCATCGCCGTCTGCGTGGCCCGCACCCAGCGCCGGCGCCCCTGGGACGGTCTCCTCGTCGCCCTGGCGCCCGCTTTCGTGCTGAACGCGACCGTCAACTGGGACCTGCTGGCCGTGGCGCTCACGGCCGCCGCGATGCTGATGTGGTCCCGGAGCCGTCCCGTCGCCTTCGGTGTCCTTCTGGGCCTCGCCACGGCCGCCAAGCTCTATCCGGTGTTCCTGCTCGGCCCCCTGTTCGTGCTGTGCTGGCGGGCCGGCAAGTGGCGGGAGTTCGCCCAGGCCACGCTCAGCACGGTGATCGCCTGGCTCGTGGTGAACCTGCCGGTGATGCTGTTCGCCTTCCAGGGCTGGTCGAAGTTCTACACGTTCAGCCAGGAACGGGGCGTCGACTTCGGCTCCTTCTGGCTGATCTGGGCGCAGAACTCGACCAACCCGCCCTCCACCGGCTTTGTGAACACCGCCGCCACGGTGCTGGTGCTGCTGTGCTGCCTGGGTATCGCCGTGCTGACGTTCACCGCCCCGCGCCGGCCGCGCTTCGCCCAGCTGGTTTTCCTGGTGGTGGCGGCCTTCATCGTCACCAACAAGGTCTACTCCCCGCAGTACGTCCTGTGGTTGGTGCCGCTGGCGGTGCTCGCCCGGCCCAAGTGGCGTGACTTCCTGATCTGGCAGGCCTGCGAGGTGGCGTACTTCCTGGGGATCTGGATGTACCTCGCGTACACCACCAGCGGAGACGCCCACAAGGGGCTGCCGACGCAGGGCTACCACTGGGCGGTCGTGCTGCACCTGGTGGGCACGCTGTACCTGTGCGCCGTCGTCGTACGCGACATCCTCATGCCGGAGCGGGACGTGGTGCGCCGCGCCGGTGACGACGACCCCTCGGGCGGGGTGCTCGACGGCGCGGAGGACGTCTTCGTGCTCGGTGCGGCGGCCTACCAGCCGCGCCACGCCGCCCACTTCGAGGGGCCTCAGGTGGACTGGGGCAGGCCGCTGCCGCCTTCCCCCGAGGACCGTTCGCTCTGAGCGAACTGCCTTTCAGGGGGCCCACGCAGAAGGCCGTACCCGGGTGCTCCGGGTACGGCCTTCTCGCTGTATTGAAGCTGTCGTGAAGCCGTCCTGAAGGGGACTCGGCGTCCTGGACCGGGCTTCAGCGGTCCACGATGCGGTCGAACTGGGTCGTGGTGTGCCGCAGATGGGCCACCAGCTCATCGCCGACCTGAGGCTCCGGGGCGTCCGAGGGCACGAACAGGATCGACACCTGCATGTGCGGCGGCTCGGCGAACCAGCGCTGCTTGCCGCCCCAGACGAACGGAGAAAGGTTCCGGTTGACCGTGGCGAGGCCGGCCCGTGCGACGCCCTTGGCGCGCGGCATGACGCCGTGCAGGGCCTTCGGGGCCTCCAGCCCCACCCCGTGCGACGTTCCGCCCGCCACGACCACCAGGTAGCCGTCCGAGGCCGCCTTCTGCTGCCGGTAGCCGAACCGGTCGCCCTTCGCCACGCGCGTGACGTCCAGGACGGCACCGCGGTACTCGGTGGAGTCGTGGTCGCCCAGCCACAGCCGCGTGCCGATGCGGGCACGGAACCGGGTCTGCGGGAACTGCTGCTGGAGCCGGATGAGATCGTCCGCCTTGAGGTGGCTGACGAACATCGTGTGCAGCGGCAGCCGGGCCGCGCGCAGCCGGTCCATCCAGCCGATGACCTCCTCGACGGCGTCCGAGCCGTCGGTGCGGTCCAGCGGCAGATGGATGGCGAATCCTTCCAGCCGGACGTTCTCTATGGCCTGGTGCAGCTGCGGCAGGTCCTGCTCGCTGATGCCGTGCCGCTTCATCGAGGACATCACCTCGATGACGACACGGGCGCCGACAAGGCCGTACACACCGTCCACCGACGACACCGAGCGCACCACCCGGTCGGGCAGCGGCACGGGCTCCTCGCCGCGCCGGTACGGCGTCAGCACCAGCAGGTCACCGCCGAAGAAGTCCTTGACGCGCGCGGCCTCGTAGGTCGTGCCGACGGCGAGCAGGTCCGCGCCGAGCCGCGTGGCCTCCTCGGACAGGCGCTCGTGCCCGAAGCCGTAGCCGTTGCCCTTGCAGACCGGGACGAGTCCCGGGAACTGCTCCTGCACGTGCTTGTGGTGCGCACGCCAGCGCGCGGTGTCGACGTAGAGCGTGAGCGCCATGGCCGGACCTGGAACCTTTCTCGTGACTGCGGTGTGGCAGGGGTGTCAGAGCTGTGAAGGCTATGGAATCAAACGCCTACGGCTCAACGGCGCGACATGTAGATGTCGAGCGCCTTGTGGAGCAGCTTGTTCAGCGGGAAGTCCCACTCGCCCAGGTACTCGGCGGCCTGGCCGCCCGTGCCGACCTTGAACTGGATCAGGCCGAACAGGTGGTCCGTCTCGTCCAGCGAGTCGGAGATGCCGCGCAGGTCGTAGACGGTGGCGCCGAGCGCGTAGGCGTCGCGCAGCATCGTCCACTGCATCGCGTTCGAGGGCCGGACCTCACGGCCGATGTTGTCGGAGGCACCGTAGGAGTACCAGACGTGCCCGCCGACGACCAGCATCGTCGCGGCGGAAAGGTTCACACCGTTGTGCCGGGCGAAGTACAGCCGCATCCGGTTGGGGTCCTCGGTGTTGAGGGCCGTCCACATGCGCTGGAAGTACGACAGCGGACGCGGCCGGAAGTGGTCGCGCACAGCAGTGATCTCGTACAGCCGCTGCCACTCGGCCAGGTCCTGGTAGCCGCCCTGGACGACCTCGACGCCGGCCTTCTCGGCCTTCTTGATGTTGCGGCGCCACAGCTGGTTGAAGTTCTTGTGGACCTCTTCCAGGGAACGGTTCGCCAGCGGCACCTGGAAGACGTAGCGGGGCTGCACGTCGCCGAAGCCGGCGCCGCCGTCCTCGCCCTGCTGCCAGCCCATACGGCGCAGCTTGTCGGCCACCTCGAAGGCGCGCGGCTCGATGAAGTCGGCCTCCATGTCGCGCAGCCGCTTGACGTCCTGGTCCTGGATGCCCTTCTTGATGGTCTCCGCGTGCCAGCGGCGGATGATCACCGGCGGGCCCATCTTCACGGAGAACGCGCCCTGCTGCTTCAGGTGCGCCAGCATCGGCTGGATCCAGTCGTCCAGATTCGGCGCGAACCAGTTGATGACCGGGCCCTCGGGGAGGTAGGCGAGGTAGCGCTTGATCTTGGGCAGCTGGCGGTAGAGGACCAGGCCCGCGCCGACCATTTCGCCGGTGCGCTCGTCGAACCAGCCGAGGTTCTCCGAGCGCCACTCCGCCTTGACATCGGCCCAGGCCGGGACCTGCATGTGGCTCGCCGCCGGCAGGCTCTGGATGTAGGCCAGATGCTGCTCGCGGCTGATGGTCCTCAGGGTCAGGCTCATTCGGGGCGCTCCTCGGGCTGGTGTGTCCCCATGGGTACAGGGGCTCCGGCTCTCGCGCCGAAGCCTACTGCGCCTTGCGAGCGCCCCGACTGGGCGTACGGGCCTTAGTCCCGGCCGGATGGGCGACCGGGACGGTCTGTGGGGTTTCGAAAGGGCGTCCGACGGGCGTCGTTCGTCGCTCAGCTGCCGATGAGCCCGCCGAACAGTCCGCCGTGCGCCATGCCGATCAGGAAGCCGACCCCCGCGGCGCCGAGGCCCAGGATCAGACCGAAGCGCTCGCGTGTCGTCACCGAGATCCACTGTCCGTAGATGCCGACGCCCAGCCCCACCAGGCCCGTCCACGAGGTCAGCAGGTGGAGGCCGTGGAAGAAGGACGTGATGAAGGACAGCAGGCCGAGGGCGAGCGTGACCCCCATCAGGGCGTCCTGAAGCGGACGGCGCTTGCCGTCCGTGGCGAAGAGGGAACCGGCGACGGTGGGATGCATTGCCTGTGCCATGGGCACCTCCTGCGGAAGGCGGCGCACAGTAGCGCCGTACACACCCGACGTGTACAGAGTGACGGCCCTCCCCGCGGGATTTCAACCGGAAGCGGGTGTGCGGGTAGTCTGTACCGTCTGCACCGGTGTCTGCCCACCCTTGGCCCAGGTCACACTGCGGGAGCCCGAGACGGCCCCCGATTGTCGGTGGTGGCCGATACTGTTGCGTACGCATCACAACCCTCCTGCCACGGAACGACCGTGGCCGCTGAGTCCAAAGGAGGTGGGTTCCACATGCGTCACTACGAGGTGATGGTCATCCTCGACCCCGATCTGGAGGAGCGCGCTGTCGCCCCCCTGATCGAGAACTTCCTCTCCGTCGTCCGTGAGGGCAACGGCAAGGTGGAGAAGGTCGACACCTGGGGCCGTCGTCGTCTCTCGTACGAGATCAAGAAGAAGCCCGAGGGCATCTACTCGGTCATCGACCTGCAGGCCGAGCCTGCGGTCGTCAAGGAGCTCGACCGCCAGATGAACCTGAACGAGTCGGTCCTCCGGACCAAGGTCCTCCGCCCCGAGACCCACTGAGCTTCCCCGCTCAGCTGATCCCGGGATTCGAGTAGCAAGCAAGCAGCCAGAGCAGCAAACCCGCCGAGAGGTTCCCCATGGCAGGCGAGACCGTCATCACGGTCATCGGCAATCTTGTCGACGACCCCGAGCTGCGCTTCACCCCGTCCGGTGCGGCGGTCGCGAAGTTCCGCGTCGCGTCCACTCCCCGCACCTTCGACCGCCAGACGAACGAGTGGAAGGACGGCGAGAGCCTCTTCCTGACCTGCTCGGTCTGGCGTCAGGCGGCGGAGAACGTCGCCGAGTCGCTCCAGCGAGGCATGCGCGTGATCGTGCAGGGCCGGCTGAAGCAGCGGTCCTACGAGGACCGTGACGGCGTCAAGCGCACGGTCTACGAGCTGGACGTCGAGGAAGTCGGCCCCAGCCTGCGCAACGCCACGGCCAAGGTCACCAAGACCGCCGGTGGCGGCCGCGGTGGCCAGGGCGGTTACGGCGGCGGTGGCGGCCAGCAGGGCGGCGGCTGGGGCGGTGGCCCCGGTGGCGGCCAGCAGGGTGGCGGCGCTCCGGCCGAGGACCCGTGGGCGACCGGCGCTCCCGCCGGTGGCAACCAGGGTGGCGGCGGCTGGGGCGGCGGCTCCGGCGGCGGTGGCGGCTACTCGGACGAGCCCCCCTTCTAAGGGCTCGCATCCACACTTCTTGATCACACAGGAGAAACACCATGGCGAAGCCGCCTGTGCGCAAGCCGAAGAAGAAGGTCTGCGCTTTCTGCAAGGACAAGGTCACGTACGTGGACTACAAGGACACGAACATGCTGCGGAAGTTCATTTCCGACCGCGGCAAGATCCGTGCCCGCCGCGTGACCGGCAACTGCACGCAGCACCAGCGTGACGTCGCCACGGCCGTGAAGAACAGCCGTGAGATGGCGCTGCTGCCCTACACGTCCACCGCGCGCTAAGGGAAGGGTGACCAACTCATGAAGATCATCCTCACCCACGAGGTCTCCGGCCTCGGTGCCGCGGGCGACGTCGTCGACGTCAAGGACGGTTACGCTCGCAACTACCTGATCCCGCGGAACTTCGCGATCCGCTGGACCAAGGGTGGCGAGAAGGACGTCGAGCAGATCCGCCGCGCTCGCAAGATCCACGAGATCCAGACCATCGAGCAGGCCAACCAGGTCAAGGCCCAGCTCGAGGGCGTCAAGGTCCGTCTGGCCGTCCGCTCCGGCGACTCCGGCCGTCTCTTCGGTTCCGTCACCCCGGCCGACGTCGCGTCCGCGATCAAGGCTTCCGGTGGCCCCGAGGTCGACAAGCGCCGCATCGAGCTGACCGCTCCGATCAAGACTCTGGGCGCCCACGAGACGTCCGTGCGTCTGCACCCCGAGGTTGCCGCCAAGGTCAACATCGAGGTCGTCGCGGCCTGATCGCTGCGCTCGGTTTGAGCAGCTGAGAGCTTGGCTTGAGCAGCTCTGAAAGGGGCCGCACCGTCGCCGGTGCGGCCCCTTTCGCGTGGCCGGAGCAGGACCGGTGCGGCACCGCGGCATGTTTCACGTGAAACGGTCAGCGGTCACGGGTCAGCGGGTCGCGCCCGTCACGATCCAGCGGCCCGAGCGGGTACGCAGCCACAGGGTCAGCATGCGGACCGTCATCATCAGCGTCATCGCCGCCCACAGCGCGGTGAGTCCGCCGCCGAGTGTGGGCACCAGCAGGGCCACCGGAGCGAACACGGCCAGGGTGACGACCATGGCCCCGGCCAGATACGGCCCGTCGCCCGCGCCCATCAGGACTCCGTCCAGGACGAAGACGATCCCGCAGACGGGCTGGGACAGCGCCACCATCAACAGTGCGGGCAGTGCCGCGTCCTTGACCACGGAGTCGCTCGTGAACAGCGGGAGGAAGAGCGGGCGGGCGGCCACCACGAGCAGGCCCAGCACGACACCGGTGGTGACGCCCCACTGCACCATGCGGCGGCAGGCCTCACGCGCTCCCTGGGCGTCGTCCGCGCCGAGATAGCGGCCGATGATGGCTTGCCCGGCGATCGCTATCGCGTCGAGAGCGAAGGCCAGCAGGCTCCACAGGGACAGAACGATCTGGTGCGCGGCGATGTCGGCGTCGCCGAGATGTGCCGCGACCGCCGTGGCGATCATGAGGATCGCCCGGAGCGACAGCGTGCGCACCAGGAGCGGAACGCCTGCCTGGGCCGAGGCCCGGATACCGACGGTGTCCGGGCGGAGCGAGGTGCCGTGCCGACGGGCTCCCCGGACGACGACGCTCAGATAGACGGCCGCCATGCCGAGCTGGGCGATGACGGTTCCCCAGGCCGAACCGGCGATGCCGAGCCCGGCGCCGTAGACGAGCCCGACGTTGAGGGCGCCGTTGGCGACGAAGCCCGCGATGGCGACGTACAGCGGGGTCCTCGTGTCCTGCAGTCCGCGGAGCACTCCCGTGGCGGCGAGGACGATGAGCATGGCCGGGATGCCCAGCGAGGAGATGCGCAGATACGTCGTGGCGTACGGAGCAGCGGTCGTGGAGGCGCCGAGGAGGTCCACGATGCCAGGGGCCAGGGGAAGGACGACGACGATGACGCCGATGCCGAGCACCAGCGCCAGCCAGATGCCGTCCACGCCCTGCCGGATGGCCGCCGGCAGATCGCCCGCGCCCACACGCCGGGCCACGGCGGCCGTGGTGGCGTAGGCGAGGAAGACGAAGACGCTCACGGCGGTGGTGAGGAGAGCGGAGGCGACGGCGAGACCGGCGAGCTGAGCGGTGCCGAGATGGCCGACAATCGCGCTGTCGGCCATGACGAAGAGAGGCTCGGCGACGAGTGCACCGAAGGCCGGGACGGCCAGCGCGACGATCTCTCGGTCGTGCCGCCGGCGGGTGACCCTGGGTATCTCGGGAGCCTGTGTCATGAGCACTAATCTAATCGTCCACAGGTAAGAGATGCAATTGGTGACTGACCCTTACGTCTCCTTGTGGGGTGTGTCCTTTCGTGTGTCGTTCGAAGCGATCTTGGTCCTACTGGGGAAGTTTTTCTTCTGCACAGCCGGTGGACCGTAAAAGTGCAGGTCAGGCTCTTCCGTCGGGCGAGATAGAGGGCTTGTTCACAGCGCTGTCCACCGGGTCGTGCACAGGTTTCGGCGAGTTCTCCACAGCATCGGGGCCGTCGTCCACATGGCCTGTGGATAACCAGATTGGCTGACGGTGCCGAGAGGCCTACCGTGGTCCGGCGCCCGCTCCTTCCCCCGGCCCGGGAAGCGTCCTTTCCTCGGCCCTGGAATCGTCACAAACCTGACGCGTCCGAACCGGAGTTGGGCCTCTTATTTGTCAGTGTCGTGCCGTACAAAAGAGGACACGGCGAGGTCCGCCGTGCGGACGGGAGGAGGTGGCTCGGTGAGCATTTCCGAGCCCTTGGACGATCCGTGGGCCGACAGCGGACCCAGTGATCGTCTGCCCGCCTCCCGTCGGCGCGGTGAGGGTGGCCGGGGTCGTGGCGAACAGCACGACCGGGGCCGGGAGAACGGCGACTGGGACGGCGGCGGATCGTCCTTCGAGCGGGTGCCGCCGCAGGACCTGGATGCCGAGCAGTCGGTGCTGGGCGGCATGCTGCTGTCCAAGGACGCCATCGCCGACGTCGTCGAGATCCTCAAGGGCCACGACTTCTACAAGCCCGCGCACGAGACGATCTACCAGGCGATCCTGGACGTCTATGCCAAGGGCGAGCCGGCCGACCCGATCACCATCGCCGCCGAGCTCACCAAGCGCGGCGAGATCAACAAGGTCGGCGGTGCGTCGTACCTCCACACCCTCGTCCAGACGGTGCCGACGGCGGCGAACGCCGAGTACTACGCGGAGATCGTCCACGAGCGTGCGGTGCTGCGCCGCCTGGTCGAGGCCGGTACCCGTATCACGCAGATGGGATACGCGGCCGACGACGACGTCGACGAGATCGTCAACCGCGCCCAGGCCGAGATCTACGCCGTCACCGAGCAGCGCACCAGCGAGGACTATCTGCCGCTCGGCGACATCATGGAGGGCGCGCTCGACGAGATCGAGGCGATCGGCTCGCGCAGCGGCGAGATGACGGGTGTGCCGACCGGGTTCACCGACTTCGACTCGCTGACGAACGGTCTGCACCCGGGCCAGATGATCGTCATCGCGGCCCGTCCCGCCATGGGTAAGTCGACGCTCGCGCTGGACTTCGCGCGTGCCGCCTCGATCAAGCACAACCTGCCCAGCGTCATCTTCTCCCTCGAAATGGGCCGCAACGAGATTGCGATGCGTCTGCTGTCCGCCGAGGCCCGCGTCGCCCTGCACCACATGCGGTCCGGCACGATGACCGACGAGGACTGGACCCGGCTCGCCCGCCGTATGCCGGACGTCTCGGCCGCCCCGCTCTACATCGACGACTCCCCGAACCTGTCGATGATGGAGATCCGCGCCAAATGCCGGCGCCTGAAGCAGCGCAACGACCTGAAACTGGTCGTCATCGACTACCTCCAGCTGATGCAGTCCGGCGGTTCCAAGCGCGCCGAGAGCCGTCAGCAGGAGGTCTCGGACATGTCCCGTAACCTCAAGCTGCTCGCCAAGGAGTTGGAGATCCCGGTCATCGCGCTGTCCCAGCTCAACCGTGGCCCCGAGCAGCGCACCGACAAGAAGCCGATGGTCTCCGACCTGCGTGAGTCCGGCTCCATCGAGCAGGACGCCGACATGGTCATCCTGCTGCACCGAGAGGACGCCTACGAGAAGGAGTCCCCTCGCGCGGGCGAGGCCGACCTGATCGTGGCCAAGCACCGAAACGGCCCGACGGCCACGATCACGGTCGCCTTCCAGGGCCACTACTCCCGCTTCGTGGACATGGCCCAGACCTGATTCCGGGCGGACCGGAAGACGGGGAAATGGATTCGACGCCCGCGGCCCGACCAGGTGGACTGTGCGCATGACGACACCTCAGGAAGATCTGCTCCCCGCCACCCGACGCGCCTTGCTGCACCGCGTCGCCGTCGCGCAGGCCGAAGGGAGGGCGCCGTCGCTGGTCGCGGCCGTCGTGCGGGGCGGGCGGGCCGTGTGGCACGGGGCGCGGTCCTCAGTGGACGGGCACGCTCCGGACGAGAATGTGCAGTACCGGATCGGGTCCATCACCAAGACCTTCACCGCGGTTCTGGTGATGCGCCTGCGTGACGAGGGCCTGCTCGACCTGGGTGATCCGCTGGAGAAGCATCTGCCGGACACCGGGGCGGGAGAGGCGACGATCGCCGAACTGCTCGCGCACACCGCCGGGTTGGCGGCCGAGTCGCCCGCGCCCTGGTGGGAACGGACTCCCGGCTCCCTGCGCCCCGACCTGAGCGATGTGCTCGGCGAGCGCCCCCTGCTGCACCCCGTCGGCCGCCGGTTCCACTACTCCAACCCCGGCTACACCCTGCTCGGCGCGCTGGCGGAGAAGCTGCGCGGTGCTCCCTGGGAGGAGGTGCTGCGCGCCGAGATCCTCGAGCCGCTCGGCCTGCACCGTACGAGCGCCCAGCCGCAGCACCCGCATGCGGGCGGATGGGCCGTGCATCCCTGGGCGGACGCGCTGCTGCCCGAGCCGCTGGAGGACCTGGGCCGGATGGCGCCCGCCGGGCAGCTGTGGTCGACCACGGGGGACCTCGCGCGGTTCGCAGCATTTCTGGCCGCGGGGGACGACCGCGTCCTGAGCGCGGAGTCGGTCCGTGAGATGCGGACCCCGGCAGCCCCCGCCGAGGCGACGGACGTACTGGACGGGGTCACGTACGGCCTCGGCATGCAGCTCCAGCGCCGCGACGGCCGGCTCCTCGTCGGTCACTCCGGCTCGCTCCCGGGCTTCCTGGCGAACCTCCTCATCGGCGTGGAGGACGACGTGGCCGCCGTGGTCCTCGCGAACTGCACGAGCGGGCCGTCGCTGGGAGCGGTGGGCGCCGACCTCGTCCGTATCGTCGCCGAGGCGGAACCGCGGATCCCCGAGCCCTGGCGGCCGCTGCGGGAGGTCGACCCGGCCGTCCTGGAGCTGGCGGGCCAGTGGTACTGGGGGACCAACGCCCACGCCCTGCGGGTGACCGCCGACGGCCTGCTCGCCCTGGGCCCCCTGACCGGCAACGGCCGACGGGCCCGCTTCCGCTCGAACGGCGACGGCACCTGGACGGGCCTGGAGGGTTACTACGCCGGGGAACTGCTACGGCCCGTACGGCGCGCGGACGGGACCGTGAGCCACCTTGACCTCGGGTCGTTCGTGTTCACGCGGCAGCCGTACGACATGGAGGCCCCGGTGCCCGGCGGGGTGGACCCCGACGGATGGCGGGGCATCGGCTAGGCCAGAGACGGCCGGGGGTGTGTTTCACGTGAAACACACCCCTGAGTCCCATTCCGGTCCCGGCTTTCAGAGCTTCAGCTTGAAGCCCTCGTGTGAGGCGTTGAAGCCCAGCCGCGCGTAGAAGCGGTGGGCGTCGGTGCGCGTCTTGTCGGACGTCAGCTGCACCATCGCGCACCCGAGCTGCCGGGACGTGTCGATCGCCCACTGGATCAGCAGGCCGCCCAGCCCGCTGCCCCGCTCGTCGGCGTGGATGCGCACGGCCTCGATGAGCGCGCGGGTCGCCCCCTTGTGGGAGAGCCCGGGGATGATCGTGAGCTGGAGGGTGCCGATCACGCGGTCCTCGCGTACGGCGACGACCAGGTGCTGGTTCGGATCGGCCTCCAGGCGCGCCAGCGCGGCACGGTACGGGGTCAGGTCGTCGGGTGACTCGCGCTGGGCGCCCAGTGGATCGTCGGCGAGCATCGCGACGATCGCCGGAAGGTCGTCGGCGGTCGCGTGCCGTATCTCAAGATCTCCCATGCCCGCACCCTACGCGGGCACGTTGAGGGACTCCACGACCCGGACCAACGGGGCCAGTTCGGGGTTCCTGGAGGCGTCGTCCAGGGCCTCGCGCAGGGCGGCGTCGTTGGTGGGCCGCGCCTCCTCCAGCAGGCGCAGACCAGCCTCGGTGACGTTGGTGTAGATGCCGCGCCGGTCGGTGGGGCACAGATAGCGCTCCAGCAGGCCGCGGTCCTCCAGTCGGGTCACCAGGCGGGTGGTGGCGCTCTGGCTGAGTACGACCGCGTCGGCGACCTGCTTCATCTGCAGATGGCCGCCCTCGCCGTCGTGCTGCCGACTGAGCACATCCAGCAGGGAGTACTCGCGCACGCTCAGGTCGTGCTTCGTCTGCAGGGCGCGCTCGATGTGCGCCTCGATCCTTCCGTGCAGCGCAGAGAGGGCGCACCAGCCCTGGGCGAGGGCGGTGAGCGCGGGGTCCGTCGCTGTCATGGGCGTTTTCCTCCGTCCGGAGCGGCTGCCTCAAGGATAGAGCAACCTCGCAATAGTGCGCGCTTGCAATTATCAGGCGTCTGCAACTATTGTGGACGCAGTCAAAGCGCTCCTGCAATCGTCTGGGAAGGTTCACCTCCTCATGCCTCTCGCGCTTCTGGCCCTCGCGATCGGGGCCTTCGGAATCGGAACCACCGAGTTCGTGATCATGGGGCTCCTCCCCGAGGTCGCGAGCGATTTCGGGGTCTCCATCCCCACGGCGGGCCTGCTCGTGACCGGCTACGCGCTCGGCGTGGTCATCGGCGCCCCGCTGATGACCGTGCTCGGCACCAAGGTCGCGCGCAAGCGGATGCTGATGCTGCTGATGGGCCTCTTCATCGCCGGAAACCTGCTCTCCGCGGTGGCCCCCGCCTTCGCGGTCATGCTGATCGGGCGCGTGATCGCCTCGCTCGCCCACGGCGCCTTCTTCGGCATCGGCTCGGTCGTCGCGGCCGGACTGGTGGCACCGCACAAGAAGGCCGGCGCCATCGCCATGATGTTCACCGGCCTGACCGTCGCCAATGTCGTCGGCGTCCCGCTGGGCACGCTCATCGGCCAGCACGTCGGCTGGCGCGTCACCTTCGGCATCGTCGCCGCCCTCGGGGTCGTCGGCCTCGCCGGCATCGCCAAGCTGGTGCCCGAGCTGCCGAAGGCCGAAGGTGTGCACCTGCGGCACGAGCTGGCCGCCTTCAAGAACTCCCAGGTCCTGCTCGCCATGGCGATGACCGTCCTCGGCTTCGGCGGCGTCTTCGCGGCCATCACCTACATCGCGCCGATGATGACCCACATCGCGGGCTTCGCCGACGGCTCGGTCACCTGGCTGCTGGTCCTGTTCGGTCTCGGCATGGTCGGCGGCAACCTCGTCGGCGGGAAGTTCGCCGACCGCGCCCTGATGCCCATGCTGTACGTCTCCCTGGGCGCCCTGGCGGTCGTCCTGGCCCTCTTCACACTCACCGCCCACAACAAGATCGCGGCGGCCGTGACCATCGCCCTGATCGGCGCCCTCGGCTTCGCGACCGTCCCGCCGCTGCAGAAGCGCGTCCTCGACCAGGCACACGGCGCACCGACGCTCGCCTCGGCCGTGAACATCGGCGCCTTCAACCTGGGCAACGCCCTGTCCGCCTGGCTCGGCGGCCTCGTGATCGCGGCCGGCTACGGCTACACGGCCCCCAACTGGGTCGGCGCCGCTCTGGCCGCGGCCGCCCTGGTCCTCGCCGTCCTGTCGTCGGCCCTGGAACGCCGCGGCGGCACGCACAGCACCGTGGTCGCCTCCCGGACACCCGCCGGACAGCAGACCTCGGTCCACCACTGAGCGCCTCGGACCACGGCCGCGGCGACCCCGATAACCCCCCAAGCCCCAGTAACACCGACGACCTATGCACCACCCGAGGTCCCAGCAACACCCAAGGAGGACGCCCCATGAGCACCACCGCCGTCGCCCCGCTGTCCATCGAGGACGCCGAACAGCTCGTCGCCACGGCCCGTCGCGCGGCCGAGGACGCCGGAGTCACCGTCAGCGTCACCGTCCTGGACGCCGGCGGCCATCTGCTCGCCTTCCGCCGGGACGACCGGGCCGTGCTGATCTCGGGCGAGACCAGCACCCGCAAGGCTTACACCGCGCTCCAGCTGAACGCGCCCACCGCAGACCTGGTCGACGCCGTCCAGCCGGGCGGCCTCTTCCATACCCTGCCCACGGCCCTCGACCGTCCCCTGCTGTTCATCGCGGGCGGTGTGCCCCTCCACCGGGACGGCCGGCTGATCGGCGCCATCGGCGTCGGCGGCGGCGCCCCGGAGCAGGACCACGGCTTCGCCACGGCGGCTGTACGGGCGCTTGCCTGATCGCACGGCCGCAGGCCCCCTCCCGGACGGAAAGACGCCGGCTCTGCCACATCGGTGGTGGAGCCGGCGTTCGGCGTATGTCGATGCAGCCGTTTCAGCCCGCCGCCACCGTCAGCGGGGCGAATCGCCGGGTCCAGTCCCCCGGGAGGTCCGGGATGCCGTACGTCATCACGGAGTTGAACGCCACGGAGGCCAGCCCTCGCGCCTTGGCCCAGGCCAGCAGTTCCTCATGGCGTACGTCGATGTCGGTGCGCAGCGGACGGTCCGTACGGGCCGCCAGCGAGGCGATGAGCGCCTGGGCGGTCTCGGTGTCCCGGGCGATCAGCGGACCGACGACATGGGTGTCCATGTTGGGCCACGCGGCCGTGTAGCCGATGATCCGGCCGTTCTCCTCGGCCACCCGCAACTGATCGGCGAAGGCCGGCAGCCGGGTGATGAGGGGGGTGCGGTCGGCGCCGAACACCTCCTCGTCGAGAAGCAGGATCGAGGGGAGGTCCTCCGCGGTGGCGGCACGGGTGAGTACGCCGGATTCCGGCCCGCCGGGAGTGAAGCGGCCCGTCAGCATCTCCGCCCGGCCGGTCACCTTGAAGCCCAGTTCCTCGTACAGGGGACGGCCATAGGGCGTGGCGTGCAGGGTCAGCGGAGTTGCCCCCATGCTCGACACGACATGACGCATCAAGCGGCGCCCGACGCCCTGGCGGGCATGGCGTTCGGCCACCAGGACCATGCCGATCGCGCCGAGGTCCGGACGGCCCCATGCGCCGTACTCCGTGACGACGCACGCGGCGACGAGGCCACCCTGCGGGTCGTCGATGCCGAAGCCCTTTCCGGCCGCGAGGAGAAAGCCCCACTTGTGCTCCTCGCGTGGCCACCCCCGGTCCTCGGACAAGTCGGCGCAGGCGGTGAGATCGCGAAGCGTCAGGCGGCGGATGGGCAGAGCGGCGAGGGAAGGAGTCGGCACGCAGGTCAGGCTGTCCGACGGGCACCCTCGGCGTCCACCCGTTTCGGCGGAGACGTACGTGCTTTTGGCCATGGTGAGGGCCATGCGCCGCCTGTGGACGGCCGCGGAGTGTTTCACGTGAAACATCGACGGCCGGTTAGCCTCGGGCCATGGCGAGACTTCATCTCTTCGATCTCGACGGCACGTTGCTGCATGGCACCACTGCCCCGGTGGAATTTTCCCGCCAGCTGGGGCGGGAAGCCGAGACCGTGGCGCTGGACCGGGCGATCGCGGAAGGGCGGATCGGTCCGCCGGAGTACGCGGCGCAGGTGTACGAATTGTGGGGTGACCTGACCGAGGCCCATGTGCGTGCCGCGTTCGAATCGGCGCCCTGGCTGGCCCGGATCCGCGAGGTCTGGGCAGAGATCAGAAGCGCGGGCGAGTACTGCGCGGTGGTGTCCCTCTCGCCGTCCTTCTTCGTGGAACTCCTGCTGGACTGGGGCGCTCACGCGGCCCACGGATCGCGGTTCCCTGACGTGCCGTTCACCGAGCCGGTCGATCCGGCCGGGGTGCTCAGCGCGGCGGCCAAGGTCACCACCGCGGACCGGCTCTGCGCTGAGTTCGGCGTGGCACGGACGGACTGCGTGGCGTACGGCGACTCGTCATCGGACAAGGATCTGTTTGCTGCCGTACCGGTCTCGGTGGCGGTCAACGCGGACGCCCACCTGGCCGGACTCGCGACCTACTCCTACACGGGACGGGATCTGTGGGATGCCTATGAATTGGTTGTGCGTGCCCGGTAGTTGACGGACCTCACGGTTCGCCTTCTTGCCCGATTCGTGAGGGAGGAAGGGGGGACTTGTGTGCACGGCGACGGCCGGTAGGGTCGACTCCGGTTCACGTCCGGGATGGAGTGCGCGTATCCCGTGCGGGCCGAGAGCAGGGTACGCAGCCTAACGGGACGCAGAGATCGAAAACAGGCGTTTCCGGGTACACGACCGCGGCATCCGATCGGGATGGGACGCTGCGGGGGAGAGTGCTACGGCTGGCCGCCCGCCGGGGGAAAGCATGCATCTTCCCGGGGAGGTGCGCAGACCGACCGAAAGACGTTCGAGGCGAGGGCACACCATGGACGCTCCGACCACCACGTCGGGGGAGAACGGCACATCGGGCGGCGGCTGGTTCACGCCGCGCAAGGTGTCATCGGCTCCGACGCCGGACGGTGCCCAGGAGACGCCCGACGGCGGAGCCGTGAACGCACTCGCCAGGCGGCCGGTGCCGGTGGACGCCCCCGCCGCGCAGCCGGTGGACGGGGCGGCGGCGCAGCCGTACCGCCGCGGCGGCCCCGGAACGGACAGCGTGGACGCCGAGCGCGTGCCGGTGCAGCGGTCGGCGCCGGCCGTCGAGGAGGGGTCTCCGGACGCCATCCTCATCCGCCGCACGATGGCCGAGATAGGCCCGATCGCCGACAAGGTCACGTCCTACTTCTACGCGCTGCTCTTCGTCCGCCACCCCGAGCTGCGCAGCCTGTTCCCGGCCGCGATGGACACCCAGCGGGACCGCCTGCTGAAGGCGCTGCTCACGGCGGCCGAGCACCTGGACAACACCGCGGTCCTCGTCGACTACCTGCAGAACCTGGGCCGGGGCCACCGCAAGTACGGGACGCGCGCCGAGCACTACCCGGCCGTGGGGGAATGCCTGATCGGCGCGTTGAGCAGGTACGCCACCGGCAGCTGGAGCCCTGAGACCGAGGCCGCGTGGGTGCGGGCGTACACGACGATCTCCCAGGTCATGATCGACGCGGCCGCGGCCGACGAACTGCGCTCCCCGGCCTGGTGGCATGCCGAGATCGTCACGCATGACCTCAGGACCCCCGAGGTCGCGATCCTCACCGTCCGCCCGGACCATCCCTACCCCTTTCTGGCGGGCCAGTACGCGAGCCTGGAGACCCCCTGGTGGCCGCGGGTGTGGCGGCACTACTCCTTCGCCTCGGCTCCCCGCTCCGACGGCCTGCTGACGTTCCATGTGAAGGCCGTACCGGCCGGCTGGGTCTCCAACGCGCTGGTGCACCGCGCCCGGCCCGGAGACGTCATACGCCTCGGCCCGCCCGCCGGTTCGATGACCGTCGACCACACCACCGACAGCGGACTGCTCTGCCTGGGCGGCGGCACCGGCATAGCGCCCATCAAGGCCCTGGTGGAGGATGTCGCCGAGCGCGGCGCGCGCCGCCCGGTCGAGGTGTTCTACGGCGCCCGTACCGATCACGACCTGTACGACATCGACACCATGCTCAGGCTCCAGCAGAGTCATCCGTGGCTCTCGGTCCGGGCGATCATCGACCAGCTGGCCCATCTCCAGCTCCCCGACGCGATCAGGGAGTACGGCCCCTGGACCGAGTACGACGCCTATCTCTCGGGCCCGCCCGGAATGATCCGCAGCGGTGTCGACGCGCTGCGGGACAGCGGCATCCCGTCGAACCGCATACGGCACGACTCCGTGGAGGAACTGCTCGTCGTCGGGAACTGAGCGCGCTATCCGAGGTCGGGAGCGTGCATGGCCCGTACGCCCTCGATGTTGCCGTCCAGGTAGTGGCGCAGCGACAGCGGGACGAGGTGGACGGAGGCGATGCCGACGCGGGTGAAGGGGACGCGGACGATCTCGTACTCACCGGCGGGCTCGTCCACTTCGGGGCCGTGCCGCAGGGACGGGTCCATGGACTCCAGGCGGCAGACGAAGAAGTGCTGCACCTTCACGCCGGTCGCGCCGCCGTCTTCGCCGATGTGCTCCACCGTGTCCACGAAGCATGGGACGACATCGGTGATCTTGGCGCCGAGTTCCTCGTACACCTCGCGGTGCAGGGCGTCCACGACGGTCGAATCCCCGGGCTCGACCCCGCCACCGGGAGTGACCCAGTAGGGATCGACACCGGGCTTGGTGCGCTTGATCAGGATCAGGTCGTCACCGTCCAGGAGAACGGCACGGGCGGTGCGCTTGACCACGGGTCGGACGGTCATGGGAGAAATGTGGCCCGGCTGGTTCCACGTGAAACATCGCAAAGCGCCACCGTACGACCGCAGCGCGTGCAACCCCCTGACTGAGGGCGTGCGTATCCCCTGATGGGCAGGTCAGCCCCAGGACGCGGCCGCTCGCTGGAGCCACTCGTGGGCGCGTGCCACATGGGGCATGGCGAGGGTGCCGGTGCGCACCACCAGGAAGTACGTGCGCAGTGGCGGTACCGCCGGGTCGTGCAGCGTCACGATCGTGCCCTGGGTGAGGGCCGGGGCGCACAGATAGCGGGGCAGCACCGCCAGTCCGGCACCGGCGATCGCGCAGGCGAGCACGGCCCGTAGATCCGGGACGATGACGGTGCCCGAGGCGGCCGGGCGTGAGTCGAAGACGGAGGCCCAGTAGTGCGAGACCAGGGGCAGCGACTCGTGGACCTCCACGACGGGCAGGTTCTCCAGCGCCAGCGCCCCCTTCAGGCGCAGTTCCTCCGCACCGATCCGCTCCACCCAGCGGGGAGCGGCGACCAGCACGTGTTCCTCGTCGCAGAGCGGAGTCGCGGTGAGCAGAGCACCGCGCGGCCGGGCCGTACTGATGGCCAGATCATGGTGTCCGGCGGCCAGGCCCTCCAGTGTCTCCTCGGCTGTGCCGAAGGAAGCGCGCAGGGCGAATCCCTGGCCGTCGTCGCCGGTCAGCTCCGTGAGGGCGGGCAGGGCGCGTTCGGCGGTGAACTCGGGCGGGCCGGCGAGGTGCAGGGTTCTCAGCGAGGAGTCGTCGTCCAGGCCGCTCTCGGCTATCTCCACCAGGGCGTCGAGGTGGGGCGCGGCCTTGTGCGCGAGTTCGTCGCCGATGGTCGTCGGGGTCACCCCGCGCGCCTGCCGCAGGAAGAGCGGCTTGCCCAACTGGCGTTCCAGCGTCCGGATCTGCGAGGTCACGGCGGGCTGGGAGAGGCCGAGCAGCGCCGCGGCACGGGTGAAGGAGCCAGCCCGGTGCACGGTGACGAAGGTGCGCAGCAAGGCCAGATCCACGGTTTCCCCTCCCCTGTCCCTGCCCTCCTCCGGCGCCCAGGCAGGCACTAACTATAAATAAGTCGATAGGTCTCTGTCGCTAGCGTGATTGGACACTGACAGAGAGTCAACTAGCCTTGTTCGCGCGGTTCTTCGCGCGCGGAACCGAGGACGGTCCGAGCCACGAGGGGGGAGGCTCGGACCGTCGCGCGACGTCAGGGAGCGGACGCACGGTGGCTCACTCGGCGGATTCGTCCAGGGCTCGCAGCACGTCCGCGATCAGGTCCTCGGGGTCCTCGGCGCCGACGGACATCCGGATGAAGCCCTCCGGGACGTCGTCCCCGCCCCAGCGGCGCCGCCGCTCGGCCGTCGAGCGCACCCCGCCGAAGCTCGTCGCGTCCTCCACCAGCCGCAGGGCCTCGAGAAAACGCTCGGCACGCGCGCGCGTGGGCAGCGTGAAGGAGACCACGCAGCCATAGCGGCGCATCTGCTGCGAGGCGGTCTTGTGCGCGGGGTCGTCGGGCAGCCCGGGATAGCGCAGACCGGACACCTCGGGCCGCTGCCGCAGGGCCTCGGCGACCGCGAGGGCGGTGGCGTTCTGCCGCTCGACGCGCAACTGGAGCGTGGCGATGGACCGGTGCGCGAGCCAGGCCTCCATGGGCCCGGAGATCGCCCCGACGATCTTGCGCCAGCGCCGTACGGCGGTCATCGCCTCGGCGTCCCGCCCCGCGACGTAGCCCAGCAGGATGTCTCCGTGCCCGGTGAGCTGCTTGGTGCCGCTGGCCACCGAGAAGTCGGCGCCCAGCTCCAGCGGGCGCTGCCCGAGCGGGGTGGCGAGGGTGTTGTCGACGGCCACCAGGGCGCCCTGCGCGTGGGCCGCCGCCACCAGCCGCCGGATGTCGCACACGTCCAGTCCCGGGTTCGACGGGGACTCGATCCACAGCAGCCGGGCGCCGTCGAGGACCTCCAGCTGGCCGTCACCGCCGGTGGGCGCCGTGCGCACCTCGATGCCGTACGCCTCCAGCTGGGCGCGGACCAGCGGCAGCACCTGGTAGCCGTCGGAGGGCAGCACGACCGCGTCGCCGGCGCGCAGCTGGGAGAAGAGCACGGAGGAGATCGCCGCCATGCCGGAGGCGAAGACCAGCGTCTCGACGTCGTCCCGCCCGGGCGCCTCCAGCTCGCCGATGGCCCGCTCCAGCAGCGTCCAGGTCGGGTTCTCGTCGCGGCCGTACAGATACGGGCCCGTCGCCTCGCCGGGCAGGTGGAAGTGTGCCGCGAACACCGGTCCGGGCAGGGTCGGCTCGTGCTTGACCGGCCCGGGCAGTCCCGCGCGTACCGCGCGCGTGCCGTCGCCGGACCGACGCGCGTCCCCGGTGACGTCGTTCATGCGGCCCGTCCTTCCAGGTGTTCCCGTACGGCGGCGAGCAGCCCGGTGCTCGCCGCCTCCACCATCTCAAGGCACTCCTCGAAGCCGGCGCGGTGTCCGTAGTACGGATCCGGTACGTCGAGGTCGTCGTCGCCCGCGGCGGGGTCATAAGAGCGCAGCAGGCGTATCTTGCGGGCGTCCTCCTCGGTGGGGGCGAGGCGGCGCAGGGCCTTGAGATGGCCGGTGTCGAGGGCGATCACGAGGTCGAGACGGGCGAACCACGACGGCTGGAACTGCCGTGCGACGTGCCCGCTGTCGTAGCCGTGCTCCTCGAGCACCGAGACGGTGCGCGGGTCGGCGGGGTCACCCTCGTGCCAGCCGCCGGTACCGGCGCTGTCGACCTCCACCCGGTCCTCCAGCCCGGCCTCCGCCACGCGCGCGCGGAAGACGGATTCGGCCATCGGAGAGCGGCAGATGTTGCCGGTGCACACGAAGCAGACGCGGTAGGTCATGGCCGGCTCAGTCCTCGTCCGGCAGGATCATGTGCAGGGCCCAGGAGACGACGGAGACGATCAGACCGCCGAGGACTGCCGTCCAGAAACCCTCCACATGGAAGCTCAGCGAGAGCTTGCCGCACACCCAGGACGTCAGCAGCAGCATCAGCGCGTTCACGACCAGGGTGATCAGACCCAGGGTGAGGATGAACAGCGGGAAGGTGAGCACCTTCACGATCGGCTTGACCAGCGAGTTGACCAGGCCGAAGATCAGCGCGACCACGATCAGCGTGCCGGCCTTCTTGGCCGTGTTGTCACCGGTCAGGGTGATCTTGTCGAGCACCCATACGGCGACCGCGAGGGCGCCCGCGTTGGCGATCGTCTTGACTACGAAATTCTTCATGTGTCTGATCGTGGCAGACCGGATCGGAACCGAGCAGTGAGGCGAGGGCAACAGCGCGATGAAGGCATTCCGGCTGGACGAACTGGAGGCGGAGCGCGCCGCCAACGAGGGGGCCTACCTGCAGTTCCTGCGGGAGCGGAACATGTCGGTCGGGCTGTACGCGCTCAACGCCGGCGAGCACGACCCGCAGAAGCCGCACAACCAGGACGAGGTGTACTTCGTGGTGAGCGGCCGGGCGTCGATCACCGTCGGCCTGGAGACGACCGAGGTGGCCCGGGGCAGCGTCGTGTACGTGCCGGCCGGGGTCGCCCACAAGTTCCACCACATCAGCGAGGATCTGAGGGTTCTCGTCGTCTTCTCTCCGCCCGAGGCGTGAGGCCGGACCCCGGGGTTCCCTAGGGGAAGGGTCAGGGGAGGACAAGGGACGCGAGGCCCCCGTGAAGCCCCCTCGCGGCTCTAGCATCGAATGCGGAACATCAACGACGTACGAACACAAGACGTACGACGACTCCGACGATGAAAAGGACAAGGGCGATGCGAGAGATCTTCGCGGGACTGCCGTGGTGGGTGAAGTGGGTCGCGGTGCCGGTCATCGCCCTGGTCGTGTTCGGCGGTCTGATAGCGACCGTCGTCGGGTTCGTGATCGGCCTGCTGTTCAAGGCGCTGGTCTTCGTCGCGCTGGTCGGCGGACTGATCTACGTCGTGCGCAAGTTCATGTCGAACTCCTCGTCGCGCAGCGACTGGTGACGGGCCGCGGGGACTGGTGAGCGAACGACGCGATCACCGGTCCCGGCCAGGGTGACCGGTTCCCTCGGGGGAGGGAAGTTTCCCCGCGAGGCCGTCTGTATGCGGTGGCGGACGGTTAAAGTCCGGAACTCCCCACGGGGTCCGGCCCCGTGGGCGGCGCAGACCCCTCCGTGCTCTTCCCCGGCACGGGCTGCCCATCGCGTTCCGGGAGTGACCCTTGGCCATGGTTGACACCGCACCGGCGGAATCCCACACACCCCTCACCGCACCGCGCTCCTGCGCACCTCCCACGCGGCACCCGCCCTCCCCGGCCGTGGCCGTGCCCGGCCAGCCGCACGCGGCGGACGTTTCCGGCCAGTCCCGCCCCCCAGCACTCCCCGTCCAGCCGCGCCCCGTCAACTCCCCCGAACCGGCGGCCGCCGCGACGCTCATCGGATCCGTCCAGCGCGCCATGCGCCTGCTGGAGACCGTCGCCGCGCATGTCTACGGCGCCCCCGCCAAGCAACTGGCCCGCGAGACCGGCCTCGCCCTGCCCACGACGTACCACCTGCTGCGCACCCTGGTCCACGAGGGCTATCTGCGCCGTGAGAAAGGGCTGTTCTTCCTCGGTGACGCCGCTGAGCGGCTGGGCAGCAGCGGCGCACAGCAGAAACGTCGCAGCGCGGTGGCGGACACGCTGGCGCACTGGCGCGATTCCATCGGTGTGCCGGTGTACTACGCGATGTATCGGGACGGCGAGATCGAGGTCATGTGCGTCTCCGACTCCCCGGAGGCCCCCGCGGTCGAGGAGTGGGCCGACTTCCGGGCGACCGGTCACGCGCACGCCATCGGGCAGTGCCTGCTCTCCCAGCTGGACGAGGACGCCCGCCGCGACCATCTCGCCCGCTATCCCGTGCAGCCCATCACGCCGTACACGGTCCGGGACAACGACGCCCTGCTGCGGCGGCTGGCCCGGACGCGGCGCATGGAGCCGGTGGTGGAGCGCCAGGAGTACGCGCTCGGGACGGTCTGCGCGGCGGTCCCCATCACGGTCGGCACCACCGTGGCCACGATGGCCATGTCGCTCCCGCTCCACCAGGCCGACCGGCTGCTGCCCGCGGCCCATCGGCTGCAGACGGAGATCGGGCGGCACCTGGGGACGCTCACGCTCTCTATCAGTATCTGAAAACTTACTCCTTGTGATGCGCTGTGTACGTTCAGCAAGATTTGACCACGCTTAGAGGGATCAATCCCAGCCAGTCGATGTCCTACGACGGGGTAGACGATGCGCGAGTCCGTACAGGCAGAAGTCATGATGAGCTTTCTCGTCTCGGAGGAGCTCTCCTTCCGCATTCCGGTGGAGTTGCGCTACGAGACCAGTGATCCCTATGCCGTGCGGCTGACCTTTCATCTGCCCGGTGATGCCCCGGTGACCTGGGCCTTCGGGCGCGAGCTGCTGATCGACGGGGTCGGCCGGCCGTGTGGGGAAGGCGATGTGCACATCGCCCCCGTCGATTCCGAGGTGCTCGGCGAAGTGCTGATCAGGCTTCAGGTCAGCGGCGACCAGGCGCTGTTCCGCTCGTCGGCACCGCCGCTCGTGGCCTTCCTGGACCGTACGGACAAGCTGGTCCCGCTCGGCCAGGAGGGCGCGCTGGCCGACTTCGACGCGCATCTGGACGAGGCCCTGGACCGCATCCTGGCCGAGGAACAGAGCGCCGGCTGAAGCGTTACGGCACGGGCGCCGGGTGCTCCGCGTACCGGGTGGAGCTGTGCAGGAACGCTTCTGCGAAGGGCGGCGAGCAGAGGGCGCTACCGGCGCCCCCGCCTCACCGCTGCCGGCGTCGCCTCGCCCCGCCTCACCGCTGCCGGTGTCGCCTCGCCCCGTCTCACCGCTTCCGGCGCCGGCCCCGGCCGCCGCGGGCCGGGGCGGGCTGGGTGCCGGTGGGGGCCGGGATTCGCTGGGCACCGGCGCGGGCCGGGGCATCCGGTCCGGGCCGGTCGGCCGACACGACGAGCGCGGCGAGCGCGGTGGTGACCGGGACCGAGGCGACCAGGCCGATCGAGCCCACCAGCGTGCGTACGATCTCCTCGGCCACCAGCTCACTGTTGGCTACGGTTCCGACGCTGCTCTGCGCGATCGAGAACAGCAGCAGCAACGGCAGCGCCGCACCGGCGTAGGCGAGGACGAGGGTGTTGACCACGGACGCGATGTGGTCGCGGCCGATGCGGATGCCCGCCCGGTACAGCCCGCGCCAGCCCATCGAGGGGTTGGCCTCGTGCAGCTCCCAGACGGCCGAGGTCTGTGTCACGGTCACGTCGTCCAGGACACCGAGCGAACCGATGATGACGCCGGCGAGCAGCAGACCGCTCATGTCGATCGACGGATACAGGCCGTGGATCAGGCCGGTGTTGTCGTCCGTGTTGCCGGTCAGCGCGGCCCAGCCGATGAACAGCGAGCCGAGCAGGCCGATCAGCGACAGCGAGATCAGCGTGCCGAGCACCGCCACCGACGTACGGGCCGACAGACCGTGGCACATGTACAGGGCGATCAGCATGATGGCGCTCGACCCGACCACCGCCACGAGCAGCGGGTTCGACCCCTGAAGGACGGCGGGCAGGATGAACAGGGTCAGCACCAGGAAGCTCACCGTCAGTGCGACGAGCGCCATGACACCGCGCAGCCGGCCCACCACCACGACGGCGAGCGCGAAGATCCCCGCGAGCAGGTACATGGGGAACGTCCGGTTCACGTCGGCGACCGAGTACTGCAGGTCTTTCGGTGCCGAGGGCTCGTAGGCGACCACGACCTTCTCGCCCTGGTGCAGTTGCCGCGGCTGGTCCGGCTGCACGATCTCGGTGAACGTACGGCCCTTGTCCTTGCCGGTGTCCACCCGGACGGTCGCCTTTTTGCACTTCCCGTTGGCCTGCTGCTGCGCCGAACTGCCCTCGGCGGTGGAGGTGTCGCCGGTCGGGGTGTCGCCGGAGGCGTTCACCGACTGGCAGCTGACCTGGACGACCTGGGTGACCGTGGCCTGCTGGGTCTGCCGGTCGAAGCCGACGCCGGTGCGCTTGTGCGGCGGGGCTGCGCCAGGCCAGAGCACCACCAGACCGACCACGACCGCCGCGGTGAACGGGACCAGGATCGCGGCGATGACCTTGCGCAGATGCTTGGAGACGGGGGTGGCGGGCCCGTGGCTGTGACTGTGGCCGTGCGAGGGGCCATCGTCGTGGTCATGGCCGCGGCCGTGACCGTGGCCGTGACTGTGGCCGTCTGCGAGATCGTGCCGGTGGCCGCCATCGCCGCCGGAATCCCGCGCAGGGCCGTACCCGGCGTCCGGCGCGGTGCCGGCATGGCCGTACCCGGCGTCCGGCGCTGAGCCGTCCCGGTGGTGCGGCTCGGGCGGCTGGTACGGGTACTGCTCCATCCTGGTCACCGCCCGATCATCGCAAGAAGGGCAGGGGCCCACTGTTCAGCACGCCACATATGACGCTAGCGTTGAGGCACCTTTGCACACGCGGGAGCTCGGAGCACCGGGCTGAGAGGACGCTGACCTCCGTATTCGCGATGTTTCACGTGGAACGAAGCCTGTTCCACAGGAAACACCGGCAGACGGAAACCGCTGCGTCGACCGCCGAACCTGTTACCGGGTAATGCCGGCGTAGGGAGTAGGTCTCATGACCAACAAGGACGCACGCACGCCTGTCTCCGTCCAGGGCGAGAAGTCCCAGGAGGCCGGGAAGTCCATCGGCTGGCACAAGGCGTACGTCGAGGGTTCGCGCCCCGACCTGCGCGTGCCGGTCCGTCAGGTGCACCTCACCAACGGGCAGTCGGTCACGTTGTACGACACGTCGGGCCCGTACACCGATCCACTCGTCGACACCGACGTCCGCAGGGGCCTGCCGCCGCTGCGGGAGAACTGGATCATCGCCCGTGGCGACACCGAGGAGTACGCGGGCCGTCCCGTGCGCCCCGAGGACGACGGGATCAAGCACACCTCGCCGCGCGGCGGGCTGCGCAACCTGGACGCGGTCTTCCCGGGGCGGCCGCGCCAGCCGCGCCGGGGCCGCAGCGGTGAGGCGGTGACGCAACTCGCGTACGCCCGCCGGGGCGAGATCACCCCGGAGATGGAGTACGTGGCCGTCCGGGAGAACGTTTCGCCCGAGGTGGTCCGCGAGGAGATCGCGGCGGGTCGCGCGGTGCTGCCGGCCAACGTCAACCACCCGGAGATCGAGCCGATGATCATCGGCAAGCGGTTCCTGGTGAAGGTCAACGCCAACATCGGCAACTCCGCGGTGACCTCCTCCATCGAGGAGGAGGTGGAGAAGATGACCTGGGCGACCCGCTGGGGCGCCGACACGGTCATGGACCTGTCCACCGGCCGCAACATCCACACGACCCGCGAATGGGTGCTGCGCAACTCCCCCGTCCCCATCGGCACGGTCCCGCTCTACCAGGCCCTGGAGAAGGTCGACGGCAGGGCCGAGGAACTGACCTGGGAGATCTACAAGGACACGGTCATCGAGCAGGCTGAGCAGGGCGTGGACTACATGACCGTGCACGCCGGCGTGCGCCTGCCGTACGTGCCGCTCACCGCCAACCGCAAGACGGGCATCGTCTCGCGCGGCGGCTCGATCATGGCCGCGTGGTGCCTGGCGCACCACAAGGAGTCGTTCCTGTACGAGAACTTCGAGGAGCTGTGCGAGATCCTCGCCGCCTACGACGTCACGTACTCGCTGGGCGACGGTCTCAGGCCGGGTTCCATCGCCGATGCCAACGACGAGGCACAGTTCGCGGAATTGCGAACTCTTGGGGAACTCAACCGGATCGCCAAGCGTTTCAATGTGCAGACGATGATCGAGGGCCCCGGTCACGTCCCGATGCACAAGATCAAGGAAAACATCGACCTCCAGCAGGAGATCTGCGATGAAGCCCCGTTCTATACGCTCGGCCCGCTGACCACGGACGTCGCGCCGGCGTACGACCACATCACCTCCGGCATCGGCGCCGCGATGATCGCCTGGTGGGGCACGGCGATGCTCTGCTACGTCACCCCGAAGGAGCACCTGGGCCTGCCCAACCGGGACGACGTCAAGACCGGCGTCATCACCTACAAGATCGCCGCCCACGCGGCCGACCTCGCCAAGGGTCACCCGGGCGCGCAGGAGTGGGACGACGCGCTGTCCGACGCCCGCTTCGAGTTCCGGTGGGAGGACCAGTTCAACCTCGCCCTGGACCCCGACACGGCACGGGAGTTCCACGACGAGACCCTGCCGGCCGAGCCCGCCAAGACGGCCCACTTCTGCTCCATGTGCGGGCCGAAGTTCTGCTCCATGAAGATCTCGCAGGACATCCGCCGTGAACACGGCGGCAGCCGGACCGAGATCGAGGAGGGCATGGCCCAGAAGTCGAAGGAGTTCGCGGCGAGCGGCAACAGGGTGTATCTGCCGATCGCCGACTGAGTCCGGCCTACGGCGGTCCGTGCCACCGGAAATGTGAGCCGCCCGGGGGCACGGACCGACGATCCCAGGAACCGGCCGGTCCGTGAGGGTGATGCTTCGGACCGCCTGGATGGTGGAGCACCCTTCGACTTCTGGTGCTTCCTGGGACTGGAACACCACGGCGGGCCCGGGCTTCGGCTCGTTGTCAGAGACGGGCGTTACGGTGCGTAGCAGCGCAGCAGTCTGTGAAGCGTGGAGGGGATCTGCGATGGCTGACGACGGACGCACCGTGCTGGTGTCATACGCCAAGGGGTGGGACCTGTCCTCGTGCAGCGCCCTGGAACCGCTCTCGCGGTCCGAGCCCGAGGCGCGGGACAGGGCCGCTGAGCGGTATGTGATGGTCCATCGGGTGCCGGGGCGGGCCGTACCGGTCGAGGTGCACCTCGTGGCCTGGGCCGATCACTACGTGGGCGTGTGGGCGTACGACGAGCGGGGCCGCCGTACGCGGGAGCTGGACTGGCGGCTGCTCGAACCGGAGCGCCTGTTCCTGCGCCACCGGTCGGAGTGGCGCTACGCCTCACCGGACCAGGCCGAGTTCGCGAAGGACGTCTGGCGTACGACCACGGACCTCGAACCGGACGGCAGGGGGACCACGGGGTTCCAGCCGCAGGGTGCCCTGGGTTCGTTGCGCCAGGGGCGCGCGGACGTTCCCGAGGCGGACCGTTGGCGGGACCGAGCGGAGTTCGGCGTACGAGGTGTCGGAAGCCCGCTCCTGTCCGAGCCGTCCCGCCGTGGCCGGCATGCGGACGAACCGGAGGCCTCCGCTGCGGAGGGCGCATCCGCGGCTCCGTCCCCCTGGCTGCCGCCGCGCCCGGCCGCTCCGCCACACCTGAGCGAGTTGTTCCGGCCCGGCACGCGCGTGGCGACGGAGGACTGTGCGGAGATGACGGTCAGCGCCGTTCGGGACCTCGCGGTGCTGCGGGTGCCCAGCGGCAGACTCGCCGTCTCCTGCCCGTTGACGACGTCCGACGGCAGGCAACGCGAGCTGCTGGAGCGCATTCCGCCGGGCGCGTACCCGCTGCAGGAAGCCGTCCTCAGCTACGAGATGGAGTACGCGGACGAGGTGTTCCCGGTGGAGGAGGGCTCGGCCGTACGGCTCCTTATCGATCCGGAACCGGCGGTCACCTGGGAGCTGGCGCTCGCCGAGGGCGAGGACGCCAGGCTGCTGCGGGACGGCGAGGGCTACGGCTTCCCCACCGACGCCGCTCTGGGCAGCTTCGCCGACTCGGCTGCCTGGTCCGTGCTCGCGGACAACTACCAGCGCTACGCCATCGAGGGGGAGGAAGACGCCGGAGAGAGGGTCGGCGACGGCAGCTGTGTACGCACGTCGGACAGCGCCACCGGCGGTGATCTCATCCACTTCCCCACCGGTGGCGACGGGGGGTGGCCGGTCTGGCTGGGCCGTTCGGCTTCCGGGAAGCTGGTCTCGGTCGCGGTCGTGTGCGTCTGTCTTCCGGGCCTCAGGATCCTGTGAGCCGCGCGATGAGCTCGACCGGGATGTGGGTGGTCGGTGCCGTACCCGACCGGGCCGCGGTGTCGCTGCCGGAAGAGTTCGTCCATCTCGTCACGGAGAGGGACTTTCGTAAGCCGGACGGCTTCGCGGAGACGCTGGCCTGGTGGAGTGAGGGCTGCGCCGACGAGCCCTTCTTCGCCCGGGACGGGAGCGATCCGGCAGCCCTGTCACCCACCGCGGCGGGGAGACGGTTCGCGGATTTCGTCCATGGTGCCAACCCGGAGACCCCCGCGACGGAGGCGATACGCGACGCGAGCCTGGAGCTGATGCCGGGCGAGGGAGCCGACGGGGTGTTCTGCGTGGTCGCCCGTAAGGCGACTCCGGCCGCCGCGCTGTACTACGGCCTGGGAGCCGAGGCGGCCGCGCTCCTGCCGGGCTGGTTCGGCGACTTCCTGCTCCCCGCCGACGGTGTGCGCGCCGCTCTGCCCGACGCAGAGCGGGCCCTGCGGATCGACGGCGAGCGCCGTGCGGCGGTGCTGAGCCGGATCGGTGACTGGATGGCCGGCATGGGAGACGCACCCGAGTTTGCGGCGGAGAATCTGCTGGATGGTCCGCTCGAGGTGCTGCGCCATGCGGCCGACGCGGGTCTGGGCGTCGCCGCGTTCAGTCGCTGGTACTGAACGGGGCACGCCGCCGACGGCTTCGTACGGCGCCGCTCGGAGTGGTGAACTCGCCACCCCGAGCGCCCCGTTGAGCGCGCAGGTGCGCAGTGCTGGGGCGCGACGCGGACACGGCCGACCGGGAGGGCACCGCCCCGTCGGACGCTCCACCGGTCGGCCGCCCGATCGGCTCCACACTCGCCGGCCCCGAACGGTCACGTGGACCACGGACTCCCGCGACGTCACTCGGGCTGATGCTCCGGCCCCCCGAAGTCCGGGCTCGTGTAGTCCGGGCTGGTGAAGCTCGGGCGGCCGGAGCCGGTGCCGTCGTCGGGGCTGCTGAAGCCGGGGCGGCCGTAGCCCAGGCGGGGCATCCGGCCGGTCGGGGCGGGCGGGGTCGTACGCAGCTGCGCCGGGGCGGGTCCGGGCTCGGCGAGCGCCTCACGCAGGAACGGCAGGATGCCGCGCTCCAGTAGGGCGTTGCGCCAGGCCTCTCTGGCCCGGTCCAGTTCCTGGTGCGCCGCGTCCAGCGCCTGGGCCTGGTCCGAGCTGTTGTTGTGCAGGGCGGTGAGGAGCAGGCCGACGGCGGCGACGAGGATCGTGGCCGCGGTCACGGCGCCGAACACCCAGCCGGCGGTGAGCATGGTCTGGGCGAAGGTCTGGCCGGGGTTCAGCGTCTTCAGGATGTAGCCGATGAGCAGGAATATCGCCGCGGCGGTGCCGGACAGGACCGGAGCCAGCACGGCGATGACCGCGATGGCGCCCGCGCCGGTGTTCTCGGCCGCCTCGCCGAGGGGAGCGGCGGGCCCCGCCGCGGCCGGACCCGGGTCCGTGGCACCGGGATCGCCCGAGGCCGCGGGGGCCATCGCCGGGTGGCGCAGCTCCTCGCGGACCGTGACGTAGTGCTCGTACTCGGCCGCGGCGGCCGCCGTGATCAGGGCGGTGGCGTTGAGTGCCATGGTGCGCAGCTGTTCGGCGTTGAGCCGCTGTCCGACAGCGGCGAGTTCCGGACGGTGTGGTGCGGAGCGCAGCGCCTCATCGAGGAGCCGCTCGAATTCCTGGCGGTCCTCGCTCTGCAGGTGCTGCGGAACGCTGTTCATGTGCATCCCCCGATGCTCCGTAGGGCTGGGGCTCACACGCCGGCGAGCCGTCGGGCAGAAACGGAGGGGAGCCTGCTACGGATATGCCGATGGTAGAGCCGCGACGGCGCGCGGTGACAGGGGGTTGCGAAAATTGCGTCCCAGCCTGCGCGTACGCCGCCGCCGGGACGCTTTCCCGGGGAACGGTCAGTTATCCAGGGGCAGTTGCCGGACCAGCAGCTTTCCGGCCATGGTCACTCCGCCGTCCATGGCGATGGCGAGCCCGTCGGCGTACACATGCGGCCCCTCCACGACCGGGCCGCCGCCCTCCTCGCCGTCCTCGGAGCCGACCTCGCCGAGGAGATAGGGAATCGGGCTGTGGCCGTGAACGATGCGGGTGCCGCCGTACGTATCGAGAAGGGAACGGACGGCGTCTGCACCCCCCTCGTCGCGGAAGGAGAAACGCTTGGTGAACTTGCGGAACAGATCCCAGCACTCGTCCGCGTCATTGCGGGTGAGGGTCTCGCGGACGGTGTCGTTGACCGCCTCGATGGAGTCGCCGTAGTCGAGGTAGGCGGTGGTGTCCGAGTGCACGAGCAGATAGCCGTCGACGAGCTCGACGGCGTCGAGGCGGGCCATCCACTGCAGATGGTGGTCCTGGAGGCGGTCCATGTCGGTCTTCTGGCCGCCGTTGAGCAGCCAGGCCGCCTGGAAGGTGGCGGTGCCCGCGCCGGAGTTGACGGGGGTGTCGCCGAACCGCTTGGCGCCGAGCAGCAGCAGTTCGTGGTTGCCCATGAGCGCCTTGCAGTAGCCGCCCGCAGCGGCGGCCTCGGCGGACAGCCGCATCACGAGGTCGATGACGCCGATGCCGTCGGGCCCGCGGTCGGTGAAGTCGCCGAGGAACCACAGCCGGGCGGTGCCCGCGCACCACTGGCCCGAGGCGTCGATCAGCCCCTGCTCCTGCAGTGCGGTCACCAGTTCGTCGAGGTATCCGTGGACGTCTCCGACGACGAACAGCGGTCCGGGACCGGTCGCGGGCTGTGGCACCGGGGGCGCGGGCGCCGGTTCGACGGGGACCTGGACCGTGTCGGTCCGGCTGATGACCGGAAGGTCGCGCTGCGTCGGCGTGTAGCCCTCGGGGTACGCCTCGTCGGCGGGCGGCACGGTGTCGCCCGGGTGGGCGGTGCGGACGTACGGACCGGTCTCGTGGACGTATGCCGGTACCCGGAAGTCGCGCAGCGTCGCCGTCCGCTCCACCTCGGGTCCCTGACCGGCCCCCTGAGTCATCAGACCCCTCCACCATCGCGCCGCAGCTGCACCGCTTGTGACTGCCTGGTCGCAGCGGTCCGCGGTGTCGTGGGCCCATCATAGGAATGCGCGTCGCGCCGTGTGATGACCCAGGGGTGGTGAATCGGAACAACACTCCGGTTCATCGCGGCTTTCGCCCCGTTTGGGCAGGTGTTCGGCCCGCTGCGGGCCGGCCGGTCGCCGGTCCGCCGGGTCCCCGCCACCGACCGCCGGGAGTACGGGGCGTACGCTCCGCTCTTACGGCGCTGTGTGTCGTCGTTCCTACGGCGTCACGTCTTGCCGCCCCCTACGGCGTCACGTCTCGTCCGGTGTCCGCGGCGGGCTGACCGTCGTGCGCGGAGGGCGTCGCTGGGAGGAGGTGCGCACGATCAGCTCGGTCGGTATCACCTGCTCGACCGGCTGGTCGGAGTCGACGCCCTCGATGGCGTCGATGAGGAGCTGGACCACCGCGGTGCCGATGCGGCGGGGCTTCAGGGAGAGCGTGGTGATGGGCGGCTCGGTGCTCGCGTACACCGTGGACTCGCTGCAGCACACCAGCAGCAGGTCGTCGGGGACGCGCAGCCCGTAGCGGCGGGCGGCGGCGAGCAGGTCGGTGCCGTTGGGGTCGAACAGGCCGTAGACCGCGTCGGGCCGGTCGGGGCGGGCGAGCAGCCGGTCGGCGGCGACGGCGCCCGCGCACGGGTCGTGCGCCGGGTAGGCCTCGTAGACCGGGGCCTGGCCGACCCGCTCGCACCAGCGCAGGTACGCCGTGGTCGACAGGTGGGTGTACGTGTCCGTCGAGGTGCCCGTGAGCAGGCCGATGCGGCGGGCGCCGGCGTCGGCGAGGTGGTCGAGGATGCCGAGTACGGCGGCCTCGTGGTCGTTGTCGACCCAGGCCGTGACCGGCAGCGCGCCGGCCGGGCGGCCGTCGGAGACGACCGGCAGTCCCTGCCGGACCAGCTCGCTGACCACCGGGTCCTGGTCGGAGGGGTCGATGACAACGGTGCCATCGAGCGCGACGTTGGACCACACGTCGTGACGGGAGGTCGCGGGCAGGATGACGAGGGCGTAGCCGCGGGCGAGCGCGGCCGAGGTGGCGGCCCGGGCCATCTCCGCGAAGTAGGCGAACTCCGTGAAGGTGAAAGGTTCATCCCCGTACGTCGTCACGGTCAGGCCGATCAGACCCGACTTGCCGGTACGGAGGGTTCGGGCGGCGGCCGAGGGGCGGTACCCGAGCCGGTCGGCGACCTCGCGGACATGGCGCCGGGTGGCATCCGGGAGCCGGCCCTTGCCGTTGAGGGCGTCGGAGACGGTCGTGATGGAGACTCCGGCGGCGGCGGCCACGTCTCTGATGCCCGCCCGGCCCGGCCGACTGCCTCGACGTGAGGTTTCCGCGCGGCTCACCTGGTGCTTCCCTGCTGCTGTCATGGCGAGCCGATAGTAGGGCTCATGAGGTGGGGTAGTGCGGACGCATATGCACGCGTTGACAGGCACGTTTCTGCATGGTCACACGGCATCAACTGCCTTAGAAATGCAGGTAGTTGAACGATCCTGCAGCAGGACGTGACGTAGTGACGCGTATGGACCTGCCAAGTGCCCGATGTTTCGAAGAGGTCTCAACTCACCTGCACGGGGGATGCGCGCCACGGCGTGAGCCACCGGCGCATAGATATATGTACAGCGCGCCCCCTGAAACGTACGCCTTCGTACGGGGATGCCCTTGATGCCTGCCGAAAGGCCGCGGTTCTCCGGTTGTGGTCGCCACACCTGTACGCACCGGAGCCGAATCCTCTTAAGGTGAGCAGTATTGGAAAGCCGGCGGCGTCGACGGTCCGCCGGTGGTCGTGAGGAGGACTGCGGTGAGCGAGACGAGCCCGAAGCTGCGCGCCGAGCTGGCGGGTATCCCCACCTACAAGCCGGGCAAGCCCGCCGCGGCCGGCGGGCCGGTCGCCTACAAGCTGTCCTCCAACGAGAACCCGTACCCGCCGCTGCCCGGTGTGATGGAGAGCGTGACGGCGGCCGCCGCCGATTTCAACCGCTACCCGGACATGGCCTGCACCGGGCTGATGAACGAGCTCTCGGAGCGCTTCGGCGTCCCGCTCTCCCACCTGGCCACCGGCACCGGCTCGGTGGGCGTCGCCCAGCAGCTCGTCCAGGCCACCAGCGGACCCGGCGACGAGGTGATCTACGCCTGGCGGTCCTTCGAGGCGTACCCGATCATCACGCAGATCAGCGGCGCCCGGGCGGTGCAGGTGCCGCTCACGCCCGGCGATGTGCACGACCTGGACGCGATGGCGGACGCGATCACCGACCGCACGCGGCTGATCTTCGTCTGCAACCCCAACAACCCGACCGGCACGGTGGTGCGGCGGGCCGAGCTGGAGCGGTTCCTCGACCGGGTGCCCGGCGATGTGCTGGTGGTGCTGGACGAGGCCTACCGCGAGTTCATCCGCGACCCCGAGGTACCCGACGGCGTCGAGCTGTACCGGAGTCGGCCCAACGTCTGCGTCCTGCGCACCTTCTCCAAGGCCTATGGGCTCGCCGGGCTGCGCGTCGGTTTCGCGATCGCCCATGAGCCGGTCGCGGCGGCGCTGCGCAAGACCGCGGTGCCGTTCGGGGTGAGCCAGCTGGCGCAGGAGGCGGCGATCGCCTCGCTGCGGGCGGAGGACGAGCTGCTGGGCCGGGTCGGCTCGCTGGTGTGCGAGCGCACGCGCGTGGTCGACGCGCTGCGTGCCCAGGGCTGGACGGTGCCGGAGACGCAGGCGAACTTCGTCTGGCTGCGGCTGGGGGAGCGTACGGTCGCGTTCGCGCAGGCCTGTGAGCAGCACGGGGTGGTGGTCCGGCCGTTCCCGGGCGAGGGCGTGCGGGTGACGGTCGGTGAGACCGAGGCGAACGACATCTTCCTGAAGATGACGGAGGCGTTCCGCAAGGAGCTGTAGCTCGGCTGTGCTCCTACTCGTCGATCAGTTCCACACGGACGGGGTCGCCATCCCGTACGGTCGCCAGAACGCCGGCGTCCCCGTCCAGGCGTCCGAGGATGTTGCACGGGCTCGCGAGGCGGCACTCTCCCCCAAACTCCGTTCGGGGGGACCCCCAGCCTCGCGATATCGGTGTGGGGCCGTAGGGGAGGGCGAGTGCGTCGCCGTCCGTCCAGAAGGCCACGGTGCCCGGCTCCACGACCTGCCGGGCGTCCGTTTCACGTGAAACAGAGACACCTGTGTCGAAATAGACCTCCTCGCCCCAGGTGCGGGCGCTGGAGGTGAGCGGCAGTGCCTTGGCGAGGGCCTGCGCGGTCGGTGTGTCTGCGTGGAGGGTCGCGGTGACGTTTCCCGCGGGCCAGGAGATACGTATCTGCATGGCGCACAATTCAACAAGATGTTGAAGTCGCTGCCAAGGTCTTGACGTCGTGGCACTAGGGCCACCCCGCCCTGTCGGGCTGAAAATCAGTGCGTCATAATGGCTTGTGAATGTGAACGCGTTCACAAGCGTGTCCCGGTTGCTCCCGTGATGTGTGCGACAAACGGGGCAAACCGCCGCTCACCACGGCGGAGTAAGGAGCTGACGACGTGGACTTGGCTTTGGCGCCAGAGACACTGGCGCGCTGGCAGTTCGGCATCACCACCGTCTACCACTTCCTGTTCGTCCCGCTGACGATCTCCCTGGCCGCCCTCACGGCCGGGCTGCAGACGGCCTGGGTACGCACGGAGAACGAGAAGTACCTCAAGGCGACCAAGTTCTGGGGCAAGCTCTTCCTGATCAACATCGCCATGGGCGTGGTCACCGGCATCGTGCAGGAGTTCCAGTTCGGCATGAACTGGTCCGACTACTCGCGCTTCGTCGGCGACATCTTCGGGGCCCCGCTCGCCTTCGAGGCACTGATCGCGTTCTTCTTCGAGTCCACCTTCATCGGCCTGTGGATCTTCGGCTGGGACAAGCTGCCCAAGAAGATCCACCTGGCCTGCATATGGATGGTCTCGATCGGCACGATCCTGTCGGCGTACTTCATCCTCGCGGCCAACTCCTGGATGCAGCACCCGGTCGGCTACAAGATCGACAAGGCCAGGCACCGCGCCGAGCTGACCGACTTCTGGGCCGTGCTGACTCAGAACACCGCGCTCAGCCAGGCCTTCCACACCCTGTCGGCGGCCTTCCTGACCGGTGGCGCCTTCATGGTCGGCATCGCCGCCTACCACCTGGCCCGCAAGAGGCACATCCGTGTGATGAAGACCTCGCTGCGGCTGGGCCTGGTCACCGTGGCCATCGCCGGTCTGCTCACCGCGATCAGCGGCGACACCCTCGGCAAGGTCATGTTCAAGCAGCAGCCGATGAAGATGGCGGCCGCCGAGGCGCTGTGGGACGGGCAGAAGCCGGCTCCCTTCTCGATCTTCGCCTACGGCGACGTGGAGAAGGGCCACAACACGGTGGCGATTGAGGTCCCCGGCCTGCTGTCCTTCCTGGCCGACGACGACTTCAGCTCGTACGTCCCCGGCATCAACGACGTCAACAAGGCCGAGCAGCAGAAGTTCGGCCCCGGTGACTACCGGCCCAACATCCCGGTCGCCTTCTGGGGCTTCCGCTGGATGATCGGCTTCGGCATGGCCTCCTTCGCCATCGGCCTGGCCGGACTGTGGCTGACCCGCAAGAAGTTCATGCTGCCCCAGCACCTGCGGGTCGGTGAGGACGAGGTGCCGCATCTGGTGCTGTTCAGGAACAAGGCGCTCAGCCCGCAGCTGACGCCCTGGTACTGGCGCATCGCGACCTGGACCCTGGCCTTCCCGCTGATAGCCAACTCCTGGGGCTGGATCTTCACCGAGATGGGTCGCCAGCCGTGGGTCGTCTACGGCGTCCTGCAGACCCGCGACGCGGTCTCCCCCGGGGTCTCCCAGGGCGAGGTCCTCACCTCGATGATCGTCTTCGCGTCGCTGTACGCGATCCTCGCCGTGGTCGAGGTCAAGCTGCTCACGAAGTACGTCAAGGCCGGCCCGCCCGAGCTGACCGAGGCCGACCTCAACCCGCCCACGAAGATCGGCGGCGACACCCGTGACGCCGACAAGCCGATGGCCTTCTCTTACTAGGCCGGGGGAACAGTCATGCATCTTCACGACGTCTGGTTCGTCCTGATCGCCGTTCTGTGGACCGGCTACTTCTTCCTGGAGGGCTTCGACTTCGGTGTCGGCATCCTCACCAAGCTGCTGGCCCGCAACCGGCCGGAGCGGCGGGTGCTGATCAACACCATCGGGCCCGTCTGGGACGGCAACGAGGTGTGGCTGCTCACCGCGGGCGGCGCGACCTTCGCCGCCTTCCCGGAGTGGTACGCCACCCTCTTCTCCGGCTTCTACCTTCCTCTGCTTGTCATCCTGGTCTGCCTGATCGTCCGGGGCGTCGCCTTCGAGTACCGGGCGAAGCGGCCCGAGGAGAACTGGCAGCGCAACTGGGAGCACGCGATCTTCTGGACCTCGCTGATCCCGGCGTTCCTGTGGGGCGTGGCCTTCGGGAACATCGTGCATGGCGTGAAGATCGACCAGCACTTCGAGTACGTCGGTACCGTCGGGGACCTGCTCAACCCCTACGCCCTGCTCGGCGGTCTGGTCACGCTCACGCTCTTCACCTTCCACGGGGCGGTGTTCACCGCGCTGAAGACCGTGGGGGACATCCGGGTGCGGGCACGGCAGCTGGCCCTGCGGGTCGGTCTCGTCACGGCCGTCGTGGCGCTCGCCTTCCTGCTGTGGACACAGGCCGACACCGGTAACACCAGGAGCCTGGTGGCCCTGATCGTGGCGGTCGCCGCGCTGGTCGCCGCTCTGGTGGCCAATCAGGCCGGGCGCGAGGGATGGTCGTTCGCCCTGTCCGGCGTCACCATCGTGGCCGCCGTGGCGATGCTCTTCCTGTCGCTCTTCCCGAACGTCATGCCGTCCACCCTCAACGGGGACTGGAGCCTGACGGTCACCAACGCCTCGTCGAGCCCGTACACCCTGAAGATCATGACCTGGTGTGCGGGGATCGCCACCCCGCTCGTCCTGCTCTACCAGGGCTGGACCTACTGGGTGTTCCGCAAGCGGATCGGCACGCAGCACATCGCCGATATCGCGCACTGAGTCCGCCGAGGGTGTGTTTCACGTGAAACACACCCTCTGGACCGAAGGGCACGTTTCACGTGAAACCAATCGATCCACGTCTGCTGCGGTACGCCCGCGCCACCCGGCTCTTCCTCGTGGCGGTCGTCGGCCTGGGAGCCGTCGGTGCGGGGCTGGTCATCGCCCAGGCGATGCTCATCGCCCAGGTCGTCGTCGGCGCCTTCCAGCACGGGCAGTCAGCCTCTGAACTGCGCACTCCCCTGCTGCTGTTGGTGGCCGTCGCCGGTGGCCGTGCGCTGGTCTCCTGGCTCACGGAACTCGCCGCCCACCGGGCGAGCGCGGCGGTGAAGTCCGAACTGCGCCGACGGCTGCTGGACCGGGCGTCGGCGCTCGATCCCGGGTGGCTGAGCGGCCAGCGAACCGGCTCGCTGGTCACCCTGGCCACGCGAGGCGTGGACGCCCTGGACGACTACTTCTCGCGCTATCTGCCGCAGTTGGGGCTCGCGGTGGTCGTGCCGGTGGCGGTGCTGGCGCGGATCGTCACCGAGGACTGGGTCTCGGCGGCGATCATCGTCGGTACTCTGCCGCTCATCCCGCTCTTCATGGTGCTGATCGGCTGGGCCACCCAGTCCCGGACGGACCGTCAGTGGCGGCTGCTGTCCCAGCTGTCCGGTCACTTCCTGGACGTGGTCGCAGGCCTGCCCACGCTGAAGGTGTTCGGCCGGGCCAAGGCGCAGGCCGAGTCCATCCGCCGGATCACCGGCGAGTACCGGCAGGCGACCATGCGGACCCTGCGGATCGCCTTTCTCTCCTCCTTCGCCCTGGAACTGCTCGCCACGCTGTCGGTAGCCCTGGTCGCGGTGACGATCGGCATGCGGCTCGTCCACGGCGACATGGACCTGTACATCGGCCTCGTGATCCTCGTGCTGGCGCCCGAGGCCTACCTTCCGCTGCGCCAGGTCGGCGCGCAGTACCACGCGGCGGCGGAGGGGCTCGCCGCCGCGGAGGAGATCTTCGCGGTACTGGAGACACCGGTCCCGGCGTCCGGCACCGGTGCGGTGCCCGCGGGCGCGGTGGCCTTCGAGGGGGTCACCGTCCGCTACCCCGGCCGCTCCGCCGATGCCGTGACCGACGTGTCCTTCACTGTTGAGCCCGGTGAGACGGTCGCGCTGGTCGGGCCGAGCGGTGTGGGCAAGTCGACGCTGCTGAACGTACTGCTGGGCTTCGTGGAGCCCGCCGTCGGCCGGGTGCGGATCGGTGGCACGGACCTCGCGGGCCTGGACCTGGAGGAGTGGCGGTCGCGGATCGCGTGGGTGCCGCAGCGGCCGCATCTGTACGCCGGGACGATCGCGGAGAACGTACGGCTGGCCCGGCCCGACGCGGACGACGGTGCCGTACGGCGGGCGCTGCGGGACGCGGGGGCGTTGGAGTTCGTGGACGCGCTGCCCGAGGGCGTCGATACGGTGCTCGGTGAGTACGGGGCCGGGTTGTCGGCGGGGCAGCGGCAGCGGCTGGCGTTGGCGCGGGCGTTTCTCGCGGACCGGCCTGTGCTGTTGTTGGACGAGCCGACGGCCGCGCTGGACGGGGAGACCGAGGCGGAGGTCGTGGCGGCGGTGCGGAGGCTTGCCGTCGGCCGTACGGTGCTGCTCGTTGTGCATCGGCCCGCGCTGTTGGATGTGGCTGACCGGGTCGTGCGGCTCACCGACCGTGGGCCCGCCGGGGGGCTCCGCCTTCGCCCGACCACCACCCGAAACCGTCGGCTGGAAGGTGGGCCGACGGGGTCCGGGCCCGGCGGGCTGGAAAGCGATCCGGCAGAGTCTTTGAGTGACCCTGCCGAGCAGGCCCCCGCGCGTTCCCGGCGCGTGCTCGCCCGGGTGCGTGGGCTCGCTGGGCCGCAGCGGGGGCGGCTGGTGCTTGCCCTGGTCCTCGGGGCTCTGGCGCTCGGCAGTGCTGTCGGGCTGATGGCGACGTCCGGGTGGCTCATCTCGCGGGCTTCGCAACAGCCGCCCGTGCTGTATCTGATGGTGGCCGTGACCGCGACGCGGGCCTTCGGGATCGGGCGGGCCGTCTTCCGGTACGCAGAGCGGCTGGTGTCGCACGACGCGGTGCTGCGGATGCTGGCGGACACCCGGGTCGCCGTCTACCGGCGCCTGGAGCGACTGGCACCCGCTGGACTGCGCAGCGCCCGCCGTGGCGATCTGCTGACCCGGCTGGTCGCGGACGTGGACGCGTTCCAGGACTACTGGCTGCGCTGGCTGCTGCCCGCGTCGGTCGCCGTCGCCGTCTCCGCCGCCTCCGTCGGCTTCACCGCCTGGCTGCTGCCCGAGGCCGGGGCGGCCCTCGCGGTGGGCCTCGTGGCGGCCGGTGTCGGTGTCCCGCTGGTCACCGCTGCCGTGGCCCGGCGCGCCGAACGGCGGCTCGCTCCCGCCCGGGGTCTGCTCGCCACCCGCGTCACCGATCTGCTCACCGGCACCGCGGAGCTGACCGTCGCCGGTGCGTTGCCCGCCCGTAAGGACGCGGCCCGGCGTGCCGACGGCACCCTCACCCGGATCGCCTCGCGTGCCGCCGTGGCCACCGCGCTCGGCGACGGGCTCACCGCGCTGGTCTCCGGCCTGACCGTGGCGGCCACCGCGCTGTTCGGCGCCCAGGCAGTGGGCGCGGGCCGGCTGTCCGGCGTGGCGATGGCCGTTGTCGTCCTCACTCCGCTGGCCGCCTTCGAAGCCGTACTGGGGCTGCCGCTCGCCGTGCGCCACCGGCAGCGGGTGCGGCGGAGCGCGGAGCGGGTGTACGAGGTGCTGGACGCCCCGGAGCCCGTACGCGAACCCCAGCAGCCCCGGCAAGCGCCCGCCTCGCCGTTCCCGCTGGTCGTCAGGGGGCTCGCCGCGCGGTACGAGGGGCAGCGGCGGGAGGCGCTGGCCCGGTTCGATCTCACGCTGGAGAAGGGGCGCCGGATCGCCGTGGTCGGGGCCTCGGGTTCCGGCAAGACGACCCTCGCCCAGGTCCTGCTGCGCTTCCTCGACGCGCAGGAGGGCACGTACACGCTCGCCGGTGTCGACGCGTACGCGCTGGCCGGCGACGACGTACGGCGGCTCGTCGGGCTGTGTGCACAGGACGCGCATCTCTTCGACAGCTCGGTGCGCGAGAACCTGCTGCTGGCCAGGAAGGACGCCACCGAGGACGAGCTGCGCCGGGCGCTGGGCCGGGCCCGGCTGCTGGACTGGGTGGACGGGCTGCCCGACGGCCTGGACACCCTCGTCGGCGAGCACGGGGCGCGGCTGTCCGGCGGGCAGCGGCAGCGCCTCGCACTGGCCCGCGCGCTGCTGGCCGACTTCCCCGTCCTGGTCCTCGACGAGCCGGCCGAGCATCTGGACCTGCCGACGGCCGACGCGCTCACCGCCGATCTGCTGGCCGCCACGGAGGGCCGTACGACACTGCTGATCACCCACCGGCTGGCGGGGCTGGAGGCGGTGGACGAGGTGGTCGTGCTCGACGCGGGCCGGGTCGTGCAGCGGGGCGCGTACGCGGAACTGCTCGCGGTGGACGGGCCGTTGCGGGCGATGGCACTGCGGGAGGAGGAGGCGGAGGCGCTGGTGGGGGCCGGGTGACGCCCTGCGCATGCCGCTGCTAGAAGCGTTCCGCCAGCAGCTGCTCGATGACGACGGCCACGCCGTCCTCGTTGTTGGCGACCGTACGGCCCGACGCGGCGGCGAGGACGTCCGGGTGGGCGTTGCCCATCGCGTACGACCGGCCCGCCCAGGTCAGCATCTCCAGGTCGTTCGGCATGTCGCCGAAGGCGACGACCTCCTCGTGCGAGATGCCGCGCTCGGCACAGCACAGGGCGAGCGTGCTGGCCTTGGAGACCTCGGGGCCGCTCAGTTCCAGCAGGGCGCTGGGGCTGGAGCGGGTGACGTTGGCGCGGTCGCCGATCGCGAGCCGGGCGAGCATGAGGAAGGCGTCCGGGTCGAGGTCCGGGTGGTAGGCCAGGATCTTGAGCACGGGCTGGCCGGCGTCCGGGCCGTCGGGGGCGAGGAGCCGCTCGGCGGGCAGGAGGTTGTCCGGTATCTCCATGTGCAGCTTGGGATAGTCGGGCTCCTGGTGGAAGCCGTACGTCTGCTCCACCGCGAACACCGTGCCGGGCGCCGCCGCGCGCAGCCGCCGTACGGCGTCCAGGGCGTTGGTGCGGGCCAGTTCGCGCACCTTGACGAACCGGTGGGCGCCGGGGCCGCCGTGCAGGTCGACCACGGCGGCGCCGTTGCCGCAGATCGCCAGGCCGTGGCCGTGGACGTGGTTGCTGACGACGTCCATCCAGCGGGCCGGGCGGCCGGTGACGAAGAAGACCTCGATGCCCGCTTCCTCGGCGGCGGCCAGCGCGGCCACGGTCCGCGGGGAGACCGACTTGTCGTCACGCAGCAGCGTGCCGTCGAGGTCGGTGGCGATCAGCCGCGGGGGCGCGGCGGCGGCAGGGGTCCCGGGCTGTCTGGTCGCTGAGGTCACCGGCCCATTCTCGCGCATATGCCCGCACGGCCGTGCGCTCCCGCGCACAGATGAGACGCAGATGACGTCAGTTCAGTTGGGCGAGCCCGTCCATGGCGATCTGCTCGAAGGCCTTCTCGTCCGCGGCGAAGTCGGAGTCCGGGATGGGCCAGTGGATCACGATCTCGGTGAAGCCCAGGTCCCGGTGCCGGCCGGCGAAGTCCACGAAGGCGTCCACGGACTGAAGCAGGGTCCCGCGGTCCGGGGTGAAGCCGGTGAGCAGGATCTTGTCCAGCTCGGCCATGTCCCGTCCGACAGCTGCGCAGGCCTCGGACAGCTTGCCCATCTGGCCGCGCAGGGCCTCGACGGACTGCTCCGGGGTGCCCGTCTCGTACAGCTTCGGGTCGCCCGTGGTGACCCACGCCTGTCCGTGCCGCGCGGCGAGCCTGAGGCCGCGGGGGCCGGTGGCCGCCACCGCGAACGGCAGCCGGGGCCGCTGGACACAGCCCGGGATGTTCCGCGCCTCGCCCGCCGAGTAGAACCGGCCCTCGTACGACACCGCGTCCTCGGTGAGCAGCCGGTCGAGCAGGGGCACGAACTCGGCCAAGCGGTCGGCGCGTTCGCGCGGGCTCCACGGCTCCTGGCCGAGCGCCGTGGCGTCGAAGCCGGTGCCGCCCGCGCCGATGCCGAGGGTGATCCGGCCGCCGGAGATGTCGTCGAGGGTGATCAGCTCCTTGGCGAGGGTCACCGGGTGCCGGAAGTTCGGCGAGGTCACCAGCGTGCCGAGACGCAGGCGCTCGGTGACTCCGGCGGCGGCGGTCAGGGTCGGGACCGCGCCGAACCACGGGCCGTCACGGAAGCTGCGCCAGGAAAGGTGGTCGTAGGTGTACGCGGTGTGGAAGCCGAGCTGCTCGGCCCGGGTCCAGGTCGAACGGCCGCCTTCGCTCCAGCGGCGGTAGGGCAGGATCACGGTGCTCAGACGCAGACTCATGCGTTCGAGGGTAAGCGGCCCCACTGACTACGGACGAAACGGTCACCGAACGTTCTGGCTCAGCCACGGTCCGAGCAGGACCATCGGAATGTACTCCGTGTGCGCGCGGTCGCCGGGCAGCGGGACGACCAGACGGTAGCCGGGCGGGAAGCGGCGCGCCCGGACATGGGCGAGGCCCTCGAAGACGGAGCGGAGGAAGGCCGGTACGTCGTCGCGCGCGATGTCGGGGCACTCGACGCCCTCGACGGTGATCAGCGCGTCGTCGTCCGGATAGAGCCGCACGCTCACCCGGGGCACGCCGCCGAACTCGACGTACGCCTCGTGCGGCAGGGAGCCGTCCGGGTCCGTGGTCACCCCGATGCCCGCGGCGCTGCGCCGGGAGGTCTGGTCGGCGCCGATGTCATGGGTCACCTCGATCTCGCGCGCGTAGCGTGCGGCGAGGTCACGCAGGGCGGTGACGGCGGCCTGGGTGGTCGGCAGGTGCTCGCGCTCGGGCAAGTGGTCCATACCACTGATCATGACATCGCCGATCGCCGCGGCCGATCGCTGCGTCGCCGATCGCGACCGCGCGCGCGTGAAGCTCACTGCGGACCGGGAAACCGCAGATAGCGCGCCGGTACGGTCTTCGTCAGCCAGACTCCGTTGGCGCTGACGTGGAACACATGGCCGTCGCGGTGCATGGCGCCCGCGTCGACGGCGAGCACCACGGGGCGGCCGCGACGGGCGCCGACCCGGGTGGCGGTCTCGCGGTCGGCGGAGAGGTGGACGTCGTGCCGGTTCATGGGCCTGAGCCCCTCCGCGCGGATCGCGTCCAGGTTGCGGGCGACGGTCCCGTGGTAGAGGTACGGCGGCGGGGTCACCGGGGGCAGTCCGAGGTCGACCTCGATGCTGTGGCCCTGGCTGGCGCGGATTCTGGTCCCCTCGACCGCGAAACGCTGTTTGTCGTTGGCGGCCACCACGTGGTCCAGCTCCTCGCGCGTGATCGGGAACCCGTGGGCGGCGGCCGCGGCGATCAGGGCGTCGATCTCCACCCAGCCGGCCGGGTCCGGGGCCAGCCCGATCCGCTCCGGCTGGTGGCGCAGGTGCTTGGAGAGGTACTTCGACACCTTCACGGTGCGTCTCTCGTCGATGGGTCTTTCGTTCATGCGTCCAGCGTGCGGGAGAGACGTGGATCACGCAGGTTTTTTTGTTCGCAGGTTTGATCCACAACCAAGTGCCGTTATCCACAGGTGAATTGGCAACTCTGTGGACAAGTGGCGTGCGAATTAGGGTGATTCGCGAAGATCGTTGTCACCAAAGGAGCCTGTGGTCAGCCGGTCCAACGCCCGTGCTCTCACCTCTCGTTCGGCCGCCAGCGCGATGAACTCGGAGACATGCCCGGGACCAACAAGCCTTTCCACGGCGGAGATCGTCTCGGCGGGCAGAGGCACGGAACGGGTGGCGGACGGCTCCGCCGTCGGCATCTCCGTGATCAGGTGCGTGCGCAGGTGCCGAGTGGCCAACGTGCGCATGGCGCGCGCCAGTTCGGCCTCCACCGTCTGCTGGGCCAGGGGCCGCAGGCGACGGACCAGGGAGGCCGCTTCCGCCGCGTGCGCGTCCGTGCGGTGACCTGGATCGTCCAGATAGCGCGCGAAGACGTACTCGGTGGTGAACTCCAGGAAACGGGCCGCGATGTGCTCGACCTGGCCCCTCAACTCCCGCAGGTGGCCGGAGATCGCGGACAGCGGGACCCCGGCCGCGTGCAACTCGACGGCCACGGACAGCTCTTGGGGGCTCGGCACCAGGAACGTGTCCGGGTCGCCGTCGATCCGCTCCAGCACGCCCAGCTCGACCGCCTCCGCCACGGCGTCGTCGTCGGGGGTGCCGCCGAAGCGGACGTCGAGCTCGGTGCGGGTGACGCGGTCGGGGCGCTCGTCGGTCCAGGGGCCCTCGACCTCGTTGACCAGACCGAGCACTCCGCCCAGGCCCCGGCCGGTGTCCCAGGCCTCCAGCAGCTCCTTGATCGAGGCCAGGGTGTAGCCGCGGTCGAGGAGATGGGCGATCTGGTGGAGCCGGGTGACGTGCGCCTCGGAGTAGACGTTGGCCCGCCCCCGGCGCTCGGGCCGGGGGAGCAGACCACGGTCCTGGTAGGCGCGGATGGTTCTCACGGTGGTGTGGGTCCGGTGGGCCAGATCTTCGATGCGGTAGGCGTTCTGGGCCGGGGGGTCGGGCATGGGGCGCTCCTAGCCTGGTGGCCGGGGCGGTTCGCCGGCGCTTGCCGGGTGCCGCTCGGCTTGGGGACGGGCGCCGCTCCAGCGGTACGACTGCCCGCAGTTGCGCGGGTACGACTGCCGCCTCTTGCGCCCCTCACAACCTCGGCTCGACCCGTGCCAGTCTGCGCAGCGTCCCCGGCGCAAACCGTGACAACAGACGGGCGCCCCTTGCCTCCGGGGTCACCGGCACCACGGCCGTGTTGCGGCTCACCGCGTCCAGGATCGCCGCGGCCACCTTCTCCGGCGGGTAGTTGCGCAGGCCGTACAGCCGGGCGGAGTTCTTCTGGCGGCGGCGCTCCTCCGCCTCGTCGACGCCGGCGAAGCGGGCCGTGGAGGTGATGCTGGTGTTGACGAAGCCGGGGCAGATCGCGCTCACCCCGATGCCCTGCCCGGCGAGTTCGGCGCGCAGGCACTCGGAGAGCATCAGCACCGCCGCCTTGGAGGTGCTGTAGGCGGGCAGCGCCCGGGAGGGCTGATAGGCCGCCGCAGAGGTGACGTTGACGATGTGGCCGCCCTGGCCGCGCTCGCTCATCCGCGCGCCGAAGAGCCGGCAGCCGTGGATCACGCCCCACAGGTTCACGTCCAGGACCTTGCGCCAGTCCTCGGTCGTGGTGGCGAAGAACGAGCCGGACAGGCCGATGCCCGCGTTGTTGACCAGCACGTCCAGCACGCCGTACGCGCGGTGCACCTTCTCGGCGAGCTTCTCCATCGCCTCCTCGTCGGAGACGTCGGCGGTCTCCGCCCAGGCCTCGGGTGCGCCGATCAGCCGGGCGAGTTCGGCGGTGCGGGCGGCGGCCTCGGCGTCGCGGTCGACCGCGACCACACGCGCGCCGGCCTCCGCGAAGGCGAACGCCGTGGCCCGGCCGATGCCGCTGCCCGCGCCGGTGACCAGCACCAACTGCCCGCCGAACCGGTCGGCGTGGCGGCCGGTGGCCTTGGGTTCCGGTCGGCCGCCGTCCACGGACATGATGAATTCCTCGATCCAGGACGTGAGTTGGTCGGGCCGCGTGCGCGGCACCCAGTGCTTGGCGGGGAGCGTGCGCCGGGTCAGCCGCGGCACCCACCGCTCCAGGTCGTCGTAGAGCCGCTCGGACAGGAACGCGTCCCCCTGGGGCGTGATGAGCTGCACGGGCGCGTGTGCGTACGCGTCCGGGCGCGGTCTGGTCAGCCGGGCGCGGACGTTGTCCCGGTACAGCCAGGCGCCGTGCGCCGCGTCGGAGGGCAGGGAGGCGGTCGGGTAGTCACCGCCGGGGACCTTCTCGACCCGCTCCAGGATCCTCGGCCAGCGCCTGCCGAGCGGGCCGCGCCAGGCCAGCTCGGGCAGGACGGGCGTGTGCAGCAGGTACACGTACCAGGACTTGGCGCCCTGGCCGAGGAGCTGGCCCACCCGGCGGGGCGTCGGACGCTTCACGCGCGCGTTGATCCAGTGCCCGAAGTGGTCCAGGGACGGGCCCGAGATCGAGGTGAAGGAGGCGATACGGCCCTCCGTGCGGCCCACCGTGACGAACTCCCACGACTGCACCGAGCCCCAGTCGTGCCCGACCAGGTGCACCGGCCGGTCCGGGCTGACCGCGTCCACCACGGTCAGGAAGTCGTCGGTGAGCTTGGCCAGCGTGAAGCCGCCGCGCAGCGGCTTCGGCGCCGTCGACTCGCCGTGGCCCCGGACGTCGTACAGCACCACGTGGAAGCGGTCGGCGAGGCGGGCGGCGACCTCCGACCAGACCTCCTTGCTGTCCGGGTAGCCGTGCACCAGCACCACTGTCGGCTGCTCCGGATCGCCCAGCTCGGCCACGCACAGGTCGACCCCGCCGGTGGCGATGCGGCGCTCCCGCGCACCTTTCAGCGTCACTTCTCCTCCGCCCAGCGCCGCACGTGCGGCAGATCGTCGTCCAGGCAGAACGCGCTCTGTTCGGGGTCCTTGGAGTCGGTGACCACGAGGATCTCCTCGAACTTCGCGCCCGTACCCCGGAAGCCGAGGTGGGGTTCGACCGCCCACAGGCCCGGCTGCGGCGGGTGGTCGGAGAAGCGGTACCGCGACCACAGGGGTGACCAGCCCTCGCGGTGGCCGTGCAGGGCGTCGGCGGCCAGCCCCTTCAGGGACTGCGTGCCGAACCCGAACAGGTGGGGCGAGAAGCGGCGTTGCCTCACCCGGTCCACCTTGTGGGCGATCACACCGAACGGGTACGCGCGATGCCGGTTGGCGTAGCCCTGGCGGACCATGAGCCGGTCCACGTCCTCGTAGATCTCGCGCAGCGGGCGCCGCTCGCGCACCTCGCGCAGGATCAGCTCGCGGTGCGCCTCCAGGTCGGCCATCAGCCGGTCCTGCACCGGGTTGACGCCGAGTGAGCCCGAGTAGCCGATGTCCGCCGTGTATCCCTCGTGGACCGGCGCCATGTCCAGGATGAACGGCATCCCGGGCTCCAGGGCGCGGTCGGTGGGGAAGAACTGCAGGGGTATGCGGAAGTTCACGAACGCCGTGCGGTCGCCGAACCAGGCGAAGGGCAGGTGGAACCAGTCCCGCACCCCGCGCCCGCGCAGCCACTCCCGCTGCATCCGCGCCGCCTCGCGCTCGGTCACGCCCGGCTCCAGGCGCGCCGCGACCGCCTCCGCACACTCGTAGGCGAGGCGTTGCACCCGCCTGAAGCCCCGTAGTTCCACGGAGAGTTCGCTGCTCACTGCCGTCGTCATGCCGCCCCGTCCCGTTGTGCCGCCGATTCGTCCCATCGACTGCGGTACGCGTCCGTAACTTGACACCGGTGAATGTGACAGTTGTTAGAGGCGGCGTCAATAGGAGGGACGGCAGGCTGTGGAAAACCCGCGGTAACCCTTAGGCAGGGCATCCCCTAGGGCCCCGTAATACCTGGGTCTGACGCCAAGACGGCTCTGAAGTCTGACGACCGGCGTGGCCGGAATCACTACGGTCGAAGGCGTGACTGTGATCGCGACCGAAAGCCTGAGCAAGCGGTTCCCCCGGGTGACCGCGCTCGACCGGCTGTCCGTGGACATCGGACCCGGTGTGACCGGACTCGTCGGAGCCAACGGCGCCGGCAAGTCCACCCTGATCAAGATCCTGCTGGGTCTGTCCCCCGCCACGGAGGGCCGCGCCGAGGTGCTCGGCCTCGACGTCGCCACCAACGGCGGCGCCATCCGCGAGCGCGTCGGGTACATGCCGGAGCACGACTGCCTGCCGCCCGACGTCTCGGCCACCGAGTTCGTCGTCCACATGGCACGGATGTCCGGCCTGCCGCCCACCGCCGCGCGTGAGCGCACCGCGGACACCCTGCGCCATGTCGGTCTGTACGAGGAGCGCTACCGCCCCATCGGCGGCTACTCGACAGGCATGAAGCAGCGGGTGAAACTCGCTCAGGCGCTGGTGCACGACCCGCAGCTGGTGTTCCTGGACGAGCCGACCAACGGCCTCGACCCGGTCGGCCGGGACGAGATGCTCGGCCTGATCCGCCGCATCCACACCGACTTCGGCATCTCGGTCCTGGTCACCTCCCATCTGCTGGGCGAACTCGAGCGCACCTGCGACCACGTCGTCGTCATCGACGGCGGCAAGCTGCTGCGCTCCAGCTCCACCACCGACTTCACCCAGACCACGACCACCCTCGCGATCGAGGTCACCGACAGCGAGACCCACCCCGACGGCACCCGCGCGGTCCGCGACGCGCTCCACGCGCGCGGGGTCGACACGCAGAACGAGGGCGCGGGGCTCCCCGGCGCGGGACACATCCTGCTGCTGACCGCCGAGGGCGAGGAGACCTACGACCTCGTCCGGGACGTCGTCGCCGACCTCGGCCTCGGCCTGGTGCGCATGGAGCAGCGCCGGCACCACATCCTGGAAGTCTTCCGGGACAGCGACGAGCAGCGGAAGGAGGCGGCCGTCCATGGCGGTTGAGAACCCCCTGGCCACCCCGGCGGGCGACCAGACCCGCATCCACGACATCGGCTACCGCGGTTACGACGGCCCCCGCCTCGGCCGCGCCTACGCCCGCCGCTCGCTGTACGCGCAGTCGCTGCGCGGCTCCTACGGCCTCGGCCGCTCGGTGAAGTCCAAGGTGCTGCCGATGGTGCTGTTCGCGGTGATGTGCGTGCCCGCCGCCATCATGGTGGCCGTCACCGTCTTCACCAAGGCGCACGAACTGCCCGTGACCTACACCCGGTACGCGATCATCATGCAGGCCGTGATCAGCCTGTACGTCGCCGCGCAGGCACCCCAGTCCGTCTCCCGCGACCTGCGCTTCAAGACCGTACCGCTGTACTTCTCGCGGCCCATCGAGACCGCCGACTACGTCCGCGCCAAGTTCGCGGCGCTCGCCTCGGCGATCTTCATCCTGACCGCCGCTCCCCTGCTCGTGATGTACGTGGGCGCGCTGCTGGCCAAGCTGGGCTTCGCCCACCAGACCAAGGAATTCGCCGAGGGACTGGTGTCCGTGGCGCTGCTCTCCCTGCTCTTCGCCGGCATCGGCCTGGTCATCGCCGCCGTCACCCCGCGCCGGGGCTTCGGCATCGCCGCCGTGATCGCCGTGCTGATCATCTCCTACGGCGCGGTCTCCACACTCCAGGCCATCGCGAACGTGCAGAACCACTCGAGCGTCATCCCGTGGATCGGCCTGTTCTCGCCCGTCACGCTCATCGACGGCGTCCAGTCGGCCTTCCTCGGCGCGACCGCCCGCAACCCCGGAGCGATCAACCCGTCGGCCGGACAGGGCGTGGTCTACGTCCTGGTCGTCCTCGCCCTGATCGCCGGCAGCTACGGCCTCCTCATGCGCCGCTACAGGAAGGTGGGCCTGTGACCACCCTCAGCATCGACCACGTCTCGCGCTGGTTCGGCAACGTGGTCGCCGTCAACGACATCACCATGACCATCGGCCCCGGCGTCACCGGACTGCTCGGTCCCAACGGCGCCGGAAAGTCCACCCTGATCAACATGATGGGCGGCTTCCTCGCCCCCTCCACCGGCACGGTCACCCTCGACGGACAGCCGGTGTGGCGCAACGAGCAGATCTACCGGCACATCGGCATCGTCCCCGAGCGCGAGGCGATGTACGACTTCCTCACCGGCCTCGAGTTCGTCGTCGCCAACGCCGAACTGCACGGACTCGGCGCCAAGGCGGCGCAGAAGGCGCTGGCCACGGTGGAGATGGAGTACGCGCAGGACCGGAAGATCTCCACGTACTCCAAGGGCATGCGCCAGCGCGTGAAGATGGCCAGCGCCCTCGTCCACGAGCCGTCCCTGCTCCTGCTGGACGAGCCGTTCAACGGTATGGACCCACGCCAGCGCATGCAACTGATGGACCTGCTGCGGAAGATGGGCGACGAGGGCCGCACCGTGCTGTTCTCCTCGCACATCCTCGAAGAGGTCGAGCAGCTCGCCCGGCACATCGAGGTCGTCGTCGCGGGCAGGCACGCGGCCAGCGGCGACTTCCGTAGGATCCGCCGCCTGATGACCGACCGCCCGCACCGCTACCTGGTGCGCTCCAGCGACGACCGCGCCCTCGCGGCCGCGCTGATCGCCGACCCCTCCACGGCCGGCATCGAGGTCGACCACAGCGAGGGCGCGCTGCGCGTCCAGGCCGTCGACTTCGGCCGCTTCACCGCCCTGCTGCCGAAGGTCGCCCGGGACCACGGCATCCGGCTCCTCACCGTCTCGCCGTCGGACGAGTCCCTGGAGTCCGTCTTCTCGTACCTGGTCGCGGCGTAGGAGGCCGAAGATGTACGACCCCACCGTCGCCCGGCTCACCTACCGGGCCCTGCTCGGCCGTCGCCGGGCCCTCATCCTCGGCGCGCTGCCGCTGCTGCTGATCGTGCTCTCCATCGCCGTGCGGGCCCTGACCGGAGCCGACGACCAGACCGCGTCCGACGTCCTCGGCGGCTTCGCGATCGCCACGATGGTGCCGATCATCGGCGTCATCGCGGGCACGGGCGCGATCGGTCCCGAGATCGACGACGGCTCCGTCGTCTATCTGCTGTCCAAGCCGCTGAAGCGGCCCACGATCATCTTCACCAAGCTGATCGTCGCCATCGCCGTGACCATGGTCTTCTCGGCGGTGCCGACCCTGATCGCCGGCCTGATCCTCAACGGCAACGGTCAGCAGATCGCCGTCGCCTACACGGTCGCCGCGCTGGTCTCCTCCATCGCCTACGCGGCGCTGTTCCTGCTGCTCGGCACGGTCTCCCGGCACGCGGTGGTCTTCGGGCTCGTGTACGCGCTGGTCTGGGAGGCGCTGTTCGGCTCCCTGGTGCCCGGCGCGCGCACGCTCAGCGTCCAGCAGTGGTCGCTGGCCGTCGCCCACAAGGTCGCCGGCGGGGACCTCGTGACCTCCACCGTGAGCCTGCCGACGGCCACCGTACTGCTGGTGGCGGTCACCGTGCTGGCCACCTGGTACGCCGGCCAGAAGCTGCGGTCGCTGAAGCTCGCGGGCGAGGAGTAGGCCTCCGATGGCTTGACGGGGACCTCACACCGGTCCGGGCACACTGGGACAAAGCGGATGTACGGCTAGGAGGCCGCTGATGGCAGAGGAGATACCCGGGAGCGACGGGCTGGACGGGCTCGTCCTGGACGAGGACTTCATACGGGGCGCCGAGACCTCCGAGCCGTCCGCGCGGGCCCGGATGCTCGCCGCCCGCTGGCGCGCCGAGGAGCCGGAGCCACAGCCGTGGCGCTCCGACGAGCCGCCGGCGGGCTGGTTCTTCAGCAAGGCCCGGCGCCGCAGGTGGCGCCGCCGGTAAATCAGTGGCGTTCAACTCGGCTGCGGGGCACAGTGGTTGTGCCCCGTCCGCCGGGAATGTCCCGGCGCCGTGATCTGGGAGTGGAGGTGGGCGACGCCCATGCACGGCAGTACGCCCAGCTCCCGACAGGACAGCCCGAGGCCGGCTCCGGTGTAGTTACCCCACCGCGGAGCCACAGGAGCTGTCCGGGGCGGCCGCTTCGAGCACGCGATGTCGCTCTCGCGTGGGCCGCCCACCCGGAGGATTGGCCGAGTGGTAAGGCACCGGCTTGCTAAGCCGTGGTCGGGGGACAACCCCGCGCACGTTCGATCCGTGCATCCTCCGCAGAAGAAACCGAAAGCTCAGCCCAGCAACCGCTCGAGCACCACCGCGATCCCGTCCTCCTCGTTGGAGGCCGTCACCTCGTCGGCCACCGCGCGGAGTTCCGCGTGGGCGTTGGCCATGGCCACGCCCCGGGAGGACCAGGCGAACATCGGGATGTCGTTGGGCATGTCGCCGAAGGCGATCGTGTCGGCCGCCTTCAGGCCCAGGCGGCGGGCCGCCAGGGACAGCCCCGTGGCCTTGGACAGGCCGAGCGGCAGGAGTTCCACGATGCCCTCGCCCGCCATGGCCACGGTGACGAAGCCGCCGGCCGCGCGCCGGGCCGCCTCCGCCAGCTCGTCGTCGGACAGCGTCGGGTGCTGTATGTAGATCTTGTTCAGCGGAGCCGTCCAGAGGTCGGACGCGTCCGTGAAAGGGGTCGCGGGCAGTGCGCCCGTGACCGCGTAACCCGGCCCGACCAGCACCTCGCCGTCGAGCCCGTCCCGGCTGGCCGCCAGGTACAGCGGACCCACCTCGGCCTCGATCTTGGCCAGGGCCACGCCCGCCAGCTGACGGTCCAGGGTGACCGAGGTCAGCAGGCGGTGCGCGCCGGCGTCGTAGACCTGTGCGCCCTGGCCGCAGACGGCGAGACCCTCATAGCCGAGGTCGTCCAGGATGTGCCGGGTCCACGGGACCGCGCGGCCGGTGACGACGATGTGGGCCGCGCCCGCCGCGGTGGCCGCGGCGAGCGCCTCACGGGTGCGCTGTGAGACCGACTCGTCGGAGCGCAGGAGCGTTCCGTCGAGGTCGGTGGCGATCAGTCGGTACGGGAACCCGGTCACTTGGCGACCGGCTCCAGGACCTCCCGGCCGCCCAGGTACGGGCGCAGCACCTCGGGGACCCGGACGGAGCCGTCGGCCTGCTGGTGGTTCTCCAGGATCGCCACGATCGTGCGCGGCACTGCGCACAGCGTGCCGTTGAGTGTGGCGAGCGGCTTGACCTGCTTGCCGTCACGCACCCGGATCGACAGGCGGCGGGACTGGAACTCGGTGCAGTCCGAGGTCGAGGTCAGCTCGCGGTACTTGCCCTGGGTCGGGATCCACGCCTCGCAGTCGTACTTGCGGGCGGCCGAGGCGCCGAGGTCGGCGGAGGCGACGTCGATCACGCGGAACGGCAGCTCCAGCGAGGTCAGCCACTGCTTCTCCCACTCCAGCAGGCGCTGGTGCTCGGCCTGGGAGTCCTCGGGGGCGACGTAGGTGAACATCTCGACCTTGTCGAACTGGTGCACCCGGAAGATGCCCCGGGTGTCCTTGCCGTGCGAGCCGGCCTCACGGCGGAAGCAGGGCGAGAAGCCCGCGTAGCGCAGCGGCAGGCGATCGGCATCGATGATCTCGTCCATGTGGTAGGCCGCCAGCGGGACCTCGGAGGTGCCGACCAGGTACAGGTCGTCCTTGTCGAGGTGGTAGACGTCCTGGGCCGCCTGGCCGAGGAAGCCGGTGCCGGCCATGGACTGCGGGCGCACCAGCGCCGGGGTGAGCATCGGCGTGAAGCCGGCCGCGGTCGCCTGGGCGATCGCCGCGTTCACCAGGGCCAGCTCCAGCAGGGCGCCGACGCCGGTGAGGAAGTAGAAGCGGGAGCCGGAGACCTTGGCGCCGCGCTCGACGTCGATGGCGCCGAGCAGCTGACCGAGCTCCAGGTGGTCCTTGGGCTCGAAGCCCTCGGCACCGAAGTCACGGATCGTGCCGTGCGTCTCCAGCGTGACGAAGTCCTCCTCGCCGCCGACGGGCACGTCGGGGTGGACGAGGTTGCCGAGCTGGAGCAGCAGCTCCTGGGTCTCGGCGTCGGCCGCGTCGCGCTCGACGTCGGCGGCCTTGACGTCGGCCTTCAGCTGCTCGGCGCGCTTGAGCAGCTCGGCCTTCTCGTCGCCGGTGGCCTTGGGGATCTGCTTGCCGAGCTGCTTCTGCTCGGCGCGCAGCTCGTCGAAGCGGACGCCGGAGGACCTGCGCCGCTCGTCGGCAGACAGGAGGGAGTCGACGAGCGCGACATCCTCTCCACGGGCGCGCTGGGACGCGCGCACACGGTCGGGGTCCTCACGAAGCAGGCGAAGGTCAATCACGAGGCCAAGGCTACCGGTGCGGACTCGCCGCTCACGAATCACTATTCCGTGGAGTTCCGATGCGCCGCTATTCGTCGCTTACGTTCCGTTATGTGCAAATTGCGCAACGTGTCGGAAGAAGTTCGGAACAAGTCAAGGGAAAGTGTCTCACTCCCTGGGACGGGCCACGCTCCAGGCGCCGGGTTGACCGGATTTCCTTGTGGAGAGCGGGACTTCGCGGCCCCCTTGTCCACAGAAATCCACACCCTCCGAAGAGTTATCCACAGGCTGTGTGGAAGGTCTGTGGACTTCGGAATTGATCACTCCGGAACTTCCCGGCGGACTGAAGAATTCCCAGGGCAAACCTGGGCGACACCCACCTTCGGGTGGAAAGCGGTCGCTCCAAAAGGTGAATCAAAGGAAACGGGTGGACGAAGGGTGAGGTGCGGGCCGGTGGCCGCATCGGGGACACGAGGGGCGATTTGTCGACCGACTCACAGGACCTTGTCGACTTGTCCCCAGGTCGAGAAGATGGCCTGTGGATAACTTCTGTGGATAACGGCGATATGCAGGTAGGACTGGCTAGAACCGGCCGTCCTGGCAGCGCGCCACCCAGTCCGCCGCCGCCATGAACTCCTCGTCCGAGGTCCCCTGCCGGGTCGTCGGGGCCTCGGCCGGGGTGATGTCCGCGCGCGGATAGGAGCCGAGGAAGCGCACCTGGAGACAGATCCGCTTCAGCCCCGTCAGCGCCTCCGCCATCCGCCGGTCGGAGATATGGCCCTCGGCGTCGATGCAGAAGCAGTAGTTGCCGATCCCCGCGCCGGTCGGCCGGGACTGCAGCAGCATGAGGTTGATGCCGCGCGAGGCGAACTCGCCGAGCAGGTCGCGCAGGCCACCCGGGTGGTCGTCGCGCTGCCACAGCACCACCGAGGTCTTGTCGGCGCCGGTCGGCGCGGCGGGCCGGGCCGGGCGGCCGACCAGCACGAACCGGGTCTGCGCGTTCTCCGCGTCGTGGATCCCGGTCTCCAGCGCCTCCAGGCCGTACCGCGCGGCGGCGAACTCACCCGCGAAGGCGGCGTCGTAGCGGCCCTCCTGGACCAGGCGGGCGGCGTCCGCGTTCGAGGCGGCCGACTCCCACAGTGCGTCCGGGAGGTGCTTGCGCAGCCAGTTGCGCACCTGCGGCTGGGCCGCCGGGTGGGCGGAGACGGTCTTGATGTCCGTGAGCTTCGTGCCGGGCCGGACCAGCAGTGCGAAGGTGATCGACAGCAGCACCTCGCGGTAGATGGTCAGCGGCTCGCCTGCGACCAGCTCGTCCAGAGTGGTGGTGATGCCACCCTCGACGGAGTTCTCGATCGGCACGAACGCGGCCTCGGCCTCGCCCGTCCGCACCGCGTCCAGCGCGGACTGCACCGACACGTACGGGATCAGCTCCCGGGTGGCCGCCTCCGGGAGCGTCCGCAGGGCGACTTCGGTGAAGGTGCCCTCGGGGCCGAGATACGCATAGCTCGCTGGCATGTACCTCACCCTAATGGCCGCGCGCCGCCCGGGCGCGGGTGTCTCGCGAGATCCACTCGACCGGGTGGTTTGAACGGGGAAAGCCACAGAAGGGCTGGATTTTCTTTTCGGCGCCGCATCAGCCCGTCAGCCCATCAGCCCTCCAGCAGCCGCTGCCCCACGTACTCACCCTTCGCCGCCCCGCCCGGCACCGCGAACAGCCCGCTCGACTCGTGCCGGATGAACTGCGACAGCGCGTCGCCCCGGTCGAGCTTGCGCTGCACCGGTACGAAGCCGCGCAGCGGGTCCGCCTGCCAGCAGACGAAGAGGAGACCGGCGTCGGGCGTGCCGTCCGGGTCGAAGCCGTCGTGGTAGGAGAACGGGCGCCGCAGCATGGCCGCGCCGCCGTTCTTGTCGGGCCGGGTGATCCGGGCGTGCGCGTTGAGCGGGACGACGTACTGACCCTTGGCGTCCGCCTTCTCCAGGTCCATCGGCGTCGTCTCGTCGCCCCCGGACAGCGGCGCGCCGTTCGACTTCCGCCGCCCGATGACCGCCTCCTGGGCCGGCACCGACAGCTTCTCCCAGTCGTCCAGGAGCATCCGGATCCGGCGCACGACGGCGTAGGAGCCGTTCGCCATCCAGGCGGGCTCGCCCGAGGCGGGCACGAAGATCCGCTGGTCGAAGTCGGAGTCGGCGGGCTTCGGATTGCGGGTGCCGTCGAGCTGGCCCATCAGGTTGCGGGCTGTCATGGGGTGCGCGGTGGCGCCCGGGGTGCGGTTGAAGCCGTTCATCTGCCAGCGCAGCCGGGCCGCGCCGCCCGCGTCCCTCTGGATCGCGCGCAGGGCGTGGAAGGCGACCAGGGCGTCGTTCGCGCCGATCTGCACCCACAGATCGCCGTCGCTGCGCGCCTTGTCCAGATGGTCGGAGGAGAAGTCCGGCAGCGGGTCCAGCGCGCTCGGCCGCTGCTTGTCCAGGCCGGTCCTGCCGAAGAATCCATGCCCGAAGCCGAAGGTGATCGTCAGCGCGGAGGGGCCCGCGTCACGGGCCACGTCGGTGTCGTCGTGCGGCGCGGCCTCGCCCGCCATCAGCTGCTCGGCCGTCGTCGACCAGCGGCGCAGCAGGGCCGTCGCCTCCTTGCGGCCCGCGCCCGCCGCCAGGTCGAAGGCGACGAGATGGCCGCGCGCCTGGAGGCCCTCGGTGATGCCGGGCTGATGTTTCCCGTGAAACATCGCCCGGTCGGAGCCCACCGAGGTCAGCGGGGTGGCCTGGGCGGGCGCGGCGGCGTAGCCCATGGCCGCGCCGGCCGCGCCGAGAACGAGCCCGGTGGCTCCGGCGGTGCCGAGCAGCGCGCGCCGGGAGACGCCGTGGCCGCCGCCCGCGGACTCGGGCGCCTCCGCGGCCTCGGCGGAGGTACGGGCCTGGGGGATGGACTGGTCGGGCATGGTGTGGTTCAGCCGATCTGCGCGTTCTTGGAGACGGTCACCTGGTCGATGTCGGAGGTCCGCACGGTGACGTCGATCTTCCAGTCGCCGGCCATGGGGATCTGCACTCCGCTCGCCGACCAGTGGCCGGTCGTGATGTGGTCGGGGGCCACGGGGAGCGGGCCGATCTTCTTGGCCTCGAGGGTGAAGGCGACCTTGACCTCGGGGATGTCGTAGGGCTGCCCGTCGGGCTTCTGGACGTAGACGTGCATCTCGTTGGCGCCCACGCCCGCGGGGTCGAGGTCGACGCTGACCACGCCCTTGCCGTTGGTGCCGCCGGTGTCGAAGGGCATGTCCAGGGTCAGCGCGCCGTTCGAGGGCGCCGTGGCCGAGTTCGAGGACGAGGTGGCGGCCTTGGCCTCCAGCTCGGTGCGGGCCGGCTCGGTCTGGGTCAGCCAGGTGGTCACGGCGAGCAGTACGACCGCGACGCCCGCCTCGGTGAGGACCGAGCGGCGCAGTCCGAAGCGGTGAGTGTCGCCGTCGCGCAGCCGCTTCTGCCGGGCGGTGTCCATCGCGGCCCGCTGCCGGGCGAGTTGGGCGGCCCGCTGGGAGTCGCCGGTGCCGGATGTCTTCGGTGTGCCGTCGGCCGTCGTACCGGCTTCGGCGGCCTTCGACGCGGAGACCGACGCCTTCTCGGCCTCCTCGGCGGCACCGTCCGCGGCCTCGTCGGCCACCGCGTCCGTGCCGGTGCCGTCGGCGAGCCGCCGGGTCCAACGCCTGGACACCGACCCGATGGCGACCAGCACCGCCACCAGGCCGATCTTGACCAGCAGCAACTGTCCGTACCGGGTGTCGGTGAAGGCCGACCAGGAGCCGAGCTGGCGCCAGGACTGGTAGGTGCCGGTCGCGACGAGTGTGAGGACGGCGCCGAAGGCCAGCCGGGAGAAGCGGCGGGCGGCGGCGGCTTCCACCGGCGTCTCGGCGGGCGCCCGGTACAGGGCGGTCAGCAGGGCGGTGAGCCCGCCCAGCCAGGCGGCGACGGCGAGCAGGTGGACGACGTCGACGGGCATGGCGATGCCCGCCTGGAGCCCGACCGAGGCGTGCTCGGCCATGGCCCAGCTGGTCGCGAGCCCGGCCGCGACGACCACTCCGCCGATCGCGAGCCCGAAGGTCAGATCACGCTTCTCCTGGCCTTCCTCCCGCTTGGTGTAGGCGCCGAAGAGGACGGTGACGAACAGCGCGGCGGCGGCGAGCAGCAGCAGCCGGGAGACCAGGGCCGCGCCGGTCTTGGTCTGGAGCACCTGGCCGAGCAGCCCGAGGTCGAAGACGTCGCCGAACTTCCCCGAGGTGGTGTACGAGCCGCGCAGGAGCAGCAGCCACAGGGTGGCCGCGGTGAGCGTGAGCCAGCCGCCGACGATCAGCCGCTGCACAGCCTGTACACCGGCGCCGCGCTGCCAGCAGGCGAGGACGAAGGCCGCGCCGCCCACGAGCACGATGAAGCCGGCGTACGACGCGTACCGCCCGAGCGCGTAGAGCATGCCCACGGTTCCGCCGCCCGCGGTCGGTCCGGTGCCGGAGACGACCGTCTGCGAGGGCGCCCCGATGGAGAAGGTGTAGGCGCCGGAGACGGGGTGGCTGTCGGCCGAGACGACCTGGTAGGTGACCGTGTAGGTGCCCTTGCCGAGGCCGCTCTTGAGCTGCACGGCGTACGTCGTCCCGCTCACGTTGGCGGGTTTGCCGGTCTGGACCGGCTTGCCCCGCGGGTCGAGGACGCGCAGGGAGTCGTCGTTCATCGCCACCTTCTCGGAGAAGGTGAGCGACACCTGGGTGGGCGCCTGTTTGACCACCACCCCCTGCGCGGGGTCGCTTCCGGTCAGTGCGGCGTGCGCGGAGGCCGGTGTGGCGCCCGCGAGCAGCACTGCGGCGACGGCGAACAGCAGCAGTACCAGGCTGCGCAGGCTGCTGTTCCTCCCCGTGGGGGTGATGGTCCGCGTCACAGTGGTCCCTCCCTCAGTGGCCGGTCGACGGGTTGTACGTCGCGGACTTCACCGGCATCTCGACGGTGAGGGGCCCGGACGTGGCGAACGTGAGTTTCACGGTGACCGTCTGGCCCTGCTTCGGCTGTCGCTTCAGCTTCTCGAACATCAGATGGTTGCCACCGCTTTTGAACACGAGTTGACCATGGGCGGGCAGGGCGAAGGAGCCCTGCTCCCGCATGGCGCCGCCCATGGTGCTGTGCATGGTGACCTGCCCGGCGATGTCGCTGGTCACCGAGGTCAGCTCGTCCTTGGCGCCGCCCTTGTTGGTGATCGTCAGAAAGCCGGCGGCCATGTCGGCGGAGACCGGCTGCGGCATGTACGGCCCGCTCACCGACAGCTGCGCCTTCGAGGACCCGGACCCGGAGTCCGAGCAGCCCGCGAGGGCCAGGGTGCCGGCGAGGGCGGCGGCGGTCAGGGCGGTCCGGCGCGTCACGGACGGGCTCACGGGTTGGCCCCCTTGACGAGCTTGGGCAGGTCCTTGGTGTAGTCGTCGACCGTGGCGTCCTCGCCGTAGAGGACGTAACCGCCGTTCGTCTTCGGCGAGAACACGATGACCTGGGTGCCGTGGACGGAGACGAGCTTGCCGTTCTTGTCCTTGGACGTCGGCTCCACGGAGATGCCGAGCGAGCGGGCGCCGGCCTGGATGGTGGCGAAGTCGCCGGTCAGGCCGATGAACTGCGGGTCGATGCCCTTGAGCCACTTGCCCAGTTCGGTGGGGGTGTCGCGGCCGGGGTCGGTGGTGACGAAGACGACCCTGAGGTCGTTCTGCCCGGCCTTGGGCAGCTTCGACTTGGCGACGGCGATGTTGCTCATCGTCGCCGGGCAGACGTCGGGGCAGTGCGTGTAGCCGAAGTAGACCAGGGTTGGATGGCCCTGGGTCTCCTTGCGCAGGTCGTACTTCTTGCCGTGCGTGTCGGTGAGGACCAGGTCCGGCTTGGCGAAGGGCTGGTCGAGGACCGTGCCGGCCTTGCCCGAGTCGGACTCCTGGGAGACCACGGTGACCGGTGACGTGCTGTCATCGCCGCTGCCGCAGGCGGAGAGGCTCAGGGTGGCGGCGGCGAGCAGCGCGGCCGCGGCGAATGTCTTCTTGCGCATAGAAAAATGTCCCAGATGTGAGAACTCCGGTGCGCACCGGGGGCGTACGAGCGGGGTGTGAGAGTGCGTCTCGTACGACCCCGGTGCGCGGTCCGGAAGGGGAGGCTAGGCGGTCCGGCGGCGGCCCGCGAAGACGCCGTAGGCGACGCCCGCGGCGCCGACGACGATGCCGACGATGCCGAGCACGCGCGCGGTGGTGTCGGTGTCATGGGAGCCGGAGTCCGTGGCGGCGGCCGCGGTCTCGGTCTTGTCGGCGGTCTCCTTGGCGTTCGCCGTGCCGTGGTGGTCGTCGCTCGCGGCGGACAGCTGGAGCACGGGGGCCGGGTTCTCCGGCTCGTCCTGGCCCGCCTGCGGTGCCTCGATCCAGCGCACGACCTCCTTGTCGGAGTACGTCTGGAGCGCCTTGAACACCAGCTGGTCGGTGTTCTCGGGCAGGGCGCCGATGGAGAGCGGGAACTTCTGGAAGTAGCCGGGCTGGACGCCCTTGCCGTCGGCGGCGGTCCAGGTGACCTTGGTGACGGCCTCGTCGATCTTCTCGCCGTGCATGGTCAGCGGCTTGTCCAGCTTGACCTTAGTGACCTGCACGTTCCAGCCGGGGAGGGGCTGGGGCATGACCGAGGCGAGCGGGTGGTCGGCCGGGAAGGTGACCTCGAGCTTGGTGGTCGAGGCGTTGTCGCGTTCGTTGGGGACCTTGAAGTCGACGACCGCGTAGCCGCCCTTGGCCGCGGTGCCCTCCGGCTGTACGGAGACGTGCGCGAAGGCGGGGGCGGACAGCGCCAGGACGGCCGTACCCGCGACGGCGGTGGCGGCGGTGACCCGAGAGGCGATACGAGAAGCCTGCATGGCAGGAGCACTCCACTGTTGAGAGTTCCGGTGACGTTGAGAGGTGCGCGCACGCGCGCGTGCCGCGCGACGGCGGCCTCTTCACCAGGGGGATCTCTCTGGGGGCGCGCGTCGCGTCAGGCGGCGAGGAGGAAGGCGGTGGCGGGTGGGCCGCGCCGGATCACCGTGTGCTGGAGTGCGGTGGTGTGCGGGGCGGGTACATCGTTCCGGTCGGTACGACGGCCGCGCCGGGCGGGCTCGGCGGCGGGCAGCAGCCCGGCGCACAGGGCGGACGCCAGCGCGAGCGCCCCGCGCAGGGAGCGTACGAGCGCCCCCTCGGCGACACCGTGCGCCGACAGCTCGATCAGCCGTAGCAGGGCCAGATCGCCACGGCGCAGCAGCCAGCCGGCGGCGACGGCCGCGAGGACGTGGCCGAGCAGCATCGGCAGCGAGGGCAGCAGCCCGGCGGAGGAGCCGGTGATGTCGGCAGCGTGGGCCAGGGCGCCCCGGCCGGCGACGGGCCGGCCCGCACGGTCGATCAGATGCGCGTCGAGCAGCAGGTGGAAGGCGTGCCCGGGGGTGAGGCCGGTGGCGCTCGACCCGCACAGCAGCCGGGTGGCCTGCTCGACGAGCGAGGAACCCGTGACGCCGCTTGTGCCGGTGGCGTTCATCGACCCCATGGCCATGCCGCCGGAGGCCATCGTGGCCCCGTGCTGGCCCAGCCCGAACAGCGTGTGCAGCGCGGTCTGGCCGAGCGCGAGGAGCGCGGCGATGCCGGGCAGCGAGCGGGCCCGCCCGGCGAGCGGCACCACCACCAGCAGACAGCCGAGGAACCCCGCGCCGAGTGTCCACAGCGGCACGCCCGTGCAGGCGGCCAGGCTGTGTCCGCACGCGGCCAGCACGACGCAGACCGCGGCGAACACCGCGGCCCGCAGCATCCGGAGCCCAGCTCCGGGGTGCGCCGTGCGCGCGTGGGGGGCAGTCATGGCGGCCTCATCATCCCACTGCCCTTACCGGCGCCCTACGGCAGGGCAGGCCGTGCACAGGGGCCGTCCTACGGCAGGGCGCCGGTAAGGGCAGTGGAAGAGCGCCGGAGCCGGGCTATGGAAGGGTGCCCGAGGCGTCCCTCATACACCGATTCGTCCCGTGGCGCATCGGCTGTATGGGCGGTGTCACGTCAAGGGTGTGCTTACGGCCATGTATGGGCGGCAATACGTATCGGTATGTCGAGCCGCGGCCAGGAGGCTGGAGCATGAGCATCTGGTGGTCACTCCATCTGCGCCGCGAGGCAGCGAGCGTGCCGCTCGCCCGGCGGCTGCTGATCGGCACCATGGAGACGGCGGGCGTCGACCCCGAGATCTCCTACGACCTGTCCGTCGCCCTGACTGAGGCCTGCGCGAACGCCGTCGAGCACGGCGGGGGCGCCGCCCGCGACGGAGCGGTGGAGGCGTACCGGGTGACGGCGTACCTCGACGGCGAGAAGTGCCGTATCGAAGTGGCCGATTCGGGGCCGGGGTTCACCCGCGTCCACGACGTCCGCCACGCGCGCGTGGACGCCGAGAACGGCCGCGGCCTGTGTCTGATCCGGGAACTGGCCGATCACGTCCACATCGGTGCCAGGCCCGGCCGGGGCGGCGGCACGGTGGTCAGCTTCGACAAGATCCTCAAGTGGAAGAAGGATCCCTCGCTGCTCACCGCCTGACGGTCTCTCCTCGGTCGGTGGGCGCCCTTCAGCCCCCCAACACCTTCGCCAGCGCCTCCAGCGCCTCCGGATAAGCCCGTTCCCGGGGCGTGCCGTAGCCGACGACCAGGCCCTGGGGGCGGTCGGTCGCGCTCGGGGTGTGCCAGTGGTCGCTGAGGGAGCCCAGGGCCAGGCCCTCTGCCTCCGCGCGGGCCAGTGCTTCCGCCTCGTCGGGTACGTCGATCAGCGCGTGCAGCCCGGCCGCGATACCGCGTACGCCGCGGGCCGTGCCGAGGCGGTCCAGGAGTTGGTCGCGGCGGCGCCGGTAGCGCAGTCGGCACGCGCGTACGTGCCGGTCGTAGGCGTGGCTGTCGATCAGTTCGGCGAGTGCGAGCTGGCCGATGGTCTCGGTGTGGTGGTCGCTGTGCAGCTTGGCGTCGGCGACCGGGTCGACCAGGTGGGGCGGCAGCACCATCCAGCCGAGGCGCAGCCCGGGACCGAGCGTCTTGGAGGCGGTGCCCAGGTAGACCACGTGGCCCGGTGCCATGCCCTGGAGCGCGCCGACGGGCTGGCGGTCGTAGCGGAACTCGCCGTCGTAGTCGTCCTCGACGATCAGCCCGCCACGCGCGCGTGCCCAGTCGCCGAGCGCCCGCCGCCGCTCGGGGTGCAGGGTCACCCCGGTCGGGTACTGGTGCGCCGGGGTGACCACCACCGCGGCCGCGTCGCCCAGTTCCTCGGGACGCACCCCGCGCGCGTCGACCGGCACCGGGCGTACCGTGCCGCCGTTGTGCCGCACCACCTCCCGGTGGAACGGCAGCCCGGGGTCCTCCATGGCGACGGTGGCGCCGTCGAGCACGCGCGTGAGGAGCGCGAGGCCCTGGACGTACCCGGAGGTGATCACGATCCGCTCCGGGGGCGCGATGACCCCGCGGGCCCGGCCCAGGTAGCCCGACAGGGCCGTGCGCAGTTCGACGCGGCCGCGCGGGTCGCCGTAGTCGTACGCCAGGGAGGGCGCCGTCGCGATGGCGCGGCGCAGCGCCCGCAGCCAGGCCGCCGCCGGGAACGCGCCGACGTCCGGGCTGCCGGGGCGCAGGTCGAAACGCGGTGCACGCGCGTGTGCGGCGGCCTGCGGGCCCGAGGCGTCCAGGGCGGGCGGCAGTTCGGCGACCCGGGTGCCCGAGCCCTGCCGGGCCGTCAGATAGCCCTCGGCCACCAGTTGGTCGTACGCCGCCTTCGCCGTGCCCCGGGAGACGCCGAGGTCGGCCGCGAGGCGCCGGGTGGCCGGCAGCCGGGTGCCGGGCGTGAGCCGGCCGTCCCGGATGGCGTCCCTGAGCGCCCGCTCCAGTCCGATCCGCCGGCCGTCCCCCGCGTCGGTCTCCAGGTGCAGGTCCACACCCGCACCGGACCAGAAGTCGTCCATGAACACCCTCCCCCTAGGCATGCCAATGGCCGGGCACCTCCCCGGTACCCGGCCATTGAAGCGCAGATCAGCCCTTCAGCGAGGCCATCCACGCCTCGACCTCGTCGGACCGGCGCGGCAGCCCGGCCGAAAGGTTTCGGTTGCCGTCCTCCGTGACGAGGATGTCGTCCTCGATCCGGACGCCGATGCCCCGGTACTCCTCCGGCACCGTCAGGTCGTCGGCCTGGAAGTACAGGCCCGGCTCGACCGTCAGCACCATGCCCGGCTCCAGGACGCCCTCCACGTACGTCTCGGTGCGCGCGGCGGCGCAGTCGTGGACGTCCATGCCGAGCATGTGGCCGGTGCCGTGCAGGGTCCAGCGGCGCTGCAGGCCCAGCTCCAGGACGCGCTCGACCGGCCCCTCGACCAGGCCCCACTCGACGAGCTTCGTGGCGAGCACGTGCTGGGCGGCGTCGTGGAAGTCGCGGTACTTGGCGCCCGGCTTCACGGCCGCGATACCGGCGTCCTGGGCCTCGTACACGGCGTCGTAGACCTTCTTCTGGATCTCGCTGTACGTGCCGTTGACCGGCAGCGTGCGCGTGACGTCGGCGGTGTACAGCGTGTGCGTCTCCACGCCGGCGTCGAGCAGGAGCAGGTCGCCGGAGCGGACCGGGCCGTCGTTGCGGACCCAGTGCAGGGTGCAGGCGTGCGGGCCGGCGGCGCAGATGGAGCCGTAGCCGACGTCGTTGCCCTCCACGCGCGCGCGGAGGAAGAACGTGCCCTCGATGTAGCGCTCGGAGGTGGCCTCCGCCTTGTCGAGGACCTTGACGACGTCCTCGAAGCCGCGCACGGTCGAGTCGACGGCCTTCTGCAGCTCGCCGATCTCGAACGCGTCCTTGACCAGCCGGGCCTCGGAGAGGAAGACGCGCAGCTCCTCGTCGCGCTCGGCGGTGACCTTGTCGGTCAGGGCGGCCTCGATGCCGGCGTCGTGGCCACGCACGACGCGGACCGGACCGGTGGCCTCGCGGAGCTTGTCGGCCAGCTCGCGCACGTCGGCGGCCGGGATGCCGTAGAGCGCCTCGGACTCGGTGAGGGAGTGGCGGCGGCCGACCCACAGCTCGCCCTGGCCGGAGAGCCAGAACTCGCCGTTCTCACGGTCGGAGCGGGGCAGGAGGTAGATCGTCGCCTCGTGGCCGTCGTCCTTCGGCTCCAGCACCAGGACGCCGTCCTCGGTCTGGTTTCCGGTGAGGTACGCGTACTCGACGGAGGAGCGGAAGGCGTACTCGGTGTCGTTCGAGCGGGTCTTCAGGTTGCCCGCCGGGATCACCAGGCGCTCGCCCGGGAAGCGGGCGGAGAGCGCGGCGCGGCGGCGCGCGGTCTCGGCGGCCTGCGCGATCGGCTCCAGGCCACGCAGCTCCGTGTCGGCCCAGCCGGACTTCATGTTCTCGGCCAGCTCGTCGGAGACGCCCGGGTACAGGCCGTTCTTCCGCTGCTTGATGGGCTCCTCGGACTCAGTTTCCGGGCCCGCTGCGGTAGCAGCCTCATCGGGCACAGCCGGGTTGAGCTCGTCGGCCACGTGTTCCTCCTCGGTACGGCGTGTGATCTCCCCCGGGCCCGCGACGCTCACGCTTGTGGCCGAGCGGGGGGCCTCCATCATCGTACGGTCGTACCAGGAGCGGACCAGGGTCGGATGACCTGTTATGCCCGGTCATGCATTCCGGATGCTCAGTCGAAGCGGGCGGCCAGCAGCACCACGTCCTCCTCGCTGTCTGCCGCGTCCAGGCCGTCGGGCAGGACGGTGCGCAGGACGTGGTCCGCGACGACGCCGGGGTCGTGGCGCAGCGCGCGCGGGATGCTCGCGGCGGCCGTGTGCAGGCGGGCGAAGGCGCGGTCCATGGGGTCGCCGGTACGGTGCAGCAACCCGTCGGTGTAGAGCAGGACCGTCTCTCCTGCCTCGGCCTGGATCTCCACGCTGGGTGCCTCCCAGCAGGCGAGCATGCCGAGCGGGGCGGAGACGGAGGTCTCGGCGAACTCGGTGCGCCGCCCCCCGATCAGCAGCGGCGGGCTGTGGCCGGCGCCGGCCAGGGTGACCTTGCGCAGGGCGGGCTCGCAGTAGGCGAACAGGGCGGTGGCCGAGCGGGCCGGCTCGGTCAGCCGCAGCAGCAGCTCCAGGTCGGACAGGACGGCGACCGGGTCCTCGCCCTCCATGACGGCGTACGCGCGCAGGGAGGCGCGCAGCCGGCCCATGGCGGCGACCGCGCTCGGCCCGGAGCCGGTGACCGAGCCGACGGACAGGCCGAGGGCGGCGTCGGGCAGCGGCAGCGCGTCGTACCAGTCGCCGCCGCCGCGCGGGCCGGTGCGGTGCCGCGCGGCGAGTTGTACGCCGGCCACGCGGGGCAGCCGGGAGGGCAGCAGTTCCTCGGTGATGGTCGCCACGCGCGCGCGCGTCTGTTCCACCTCCAGCAGCCGGGCGAGGTGCTCGGTGGCGTGGCGGACGTAGAGGCCGGCGAGATGGCGCCGGCGCTTGTCGGGCTCGGCCGGTTCGTCGTAGAGCCAGACGGCGGCGCCGAGGCGGCCGGCGGAGTCGGTGGCGAGGGGGAGGGCGTAGCTGGCGGCGTAGCCGAGGCGGGCGGCCACCTCGCGGTGCCGGGGGTCGAGGCCGTCCTCGGCGAGCAGGTCGGGGTGGACGATCTCGGTGGCCGAGCCGGTGTCGTACGGCAGCGCGCCGCGCGGGACGGTCTCGATGTGGCCGAGCTCGGCGCGGCCGAGGCCGAGGCCGAGGGTGGTGCGGGGGCCGAGTCCGTCGGCGGGTTCGAGGACGACCAGGCCGCGGCGGGCGCCGACGAGGGCGGCTCCGGCGCGCAGCAGCTCGTGCAGCGCGGGGTCGAGTGCGTTCGTGCGGGACAGGCGCTCGGTGAGTTCGTGCAGGGTCGTGAGGTCCGAGACCCAGCCGGCCAGCCGGTCCTGGAGGAGGGTGCCAGGGGCGGGGGTGTTCGGCGCGGGGACGGGAGCGGCGTCCGGGGTGGGGGGAGTGGGCGCGACAGTGTGTGCGGGCGTCGGAACCGTTGGATCGATTCCGGCCACTTTCGGAGGGTGAGGAGCGTTCATGGCGTCCGGCCTTCAGACCGGTGCGTATTGCTCAAAAGCATCGCAAACCCCCATGGCATTCTGCGCCGCTAGCAGTGCCTCCACATGTACACGCACTCGTGAGGGGATGTCCAGCATTGTCCTGCGGGGATTCCTGGTGTCCGTGGGGCGGACGAGGTTTTTCCCGAACCCCTTGCCTTACCGCCAAGTTGGCTGAAAACTGCCTCAGGTATCGGTTCATTGCGGTCGACTGGCCTTGCTCCACGGAGCGTCACAGCGGTCGTGATGGGTACGTACTCGGTGAAGGCCAGGGGTGGTTGGGGACCACCCGGAACCTGGCGACGGACCCGGGCGTCATAGCCACCGACGGCCGAGCCCCATCCTCCCTGGCGGAGGCGGAGAGCAATACGCGCGACGGCAAAACGCCATACTTCGCCACCCCCGCGCCGCACCCGTGCTCATGACCGACGCACTAGGGACGCGGACGCGACCCATGCTCGACCCCTTGGGGATCCCCCTGCCGTGCGCGGGGGTGTGATGCGCCAACAGGTACGCACAGTGAAGTGATCGACACATGATGTGATGTGGACCACGGTGTTGCCAGCGGTGCAACGGAAAGGAACGAGCGCTCATGCGCGAGATCCTCGGAAGGCGACGCAGGCTCCTGTCCAGGCGGAACGACGGGAGGCCTGAGCTGATCGACGCGGCCCTGACCTTCGCGACCGAGTGGCAGTGGCCCGTACTCCCGGGAGTGGCCCCGGACCCGCAGGGGCGGGCCCGCTGCGCCTGCCCCGACCCGGAGTGCACGGTGCCCGGAGCGCACCCCTTCGACCCCGGCCTCCTCGCGGCCACCACCGACGCCCGCATGGTGCGCTGGTGGTGGACCAACCGGCCGGGTGCGCCGATCGTCCTCGCCACCGGAGGCAAGGCCCCCTGCGCCGTCAGCCTGCCGGCGCTCGCCGCCTCCCGTGCCCTGGCCCTGCTCGACCGGCGGGGCATGCGCCTCGGACCGGTGATCGCCGCGCCCACCCGCTGGGCCCTGCTCGTCAAGCCGTACTCCATGGAGCAGTTGGGCGAACTGCTCTACGCCAAGGACTTCGTCCCCGGCTCCCTGCGCTTCCACGGCGAGGGCGGCTATCTCGCCCTGCCCCCGTCCGGGACCGGCCAGGGCGCCGTCCGCTGGGAGCGGGCCCCGCTGCCGGGCTCGGCCGCGCCCTGGGTGCCCGATGTGGAGGCCGTGGTCGACGCCGTGGTCGACGCCCTCACTCGTACGGGTGTGAGCGCGCCCGAGTTGTAAGGGTGTCCGGCGCGGGCGAGGCGGACGGCCTCGCTCGCTCGTTATCTTCCGCTCATGCTGCCCCTTTCCGGTGGACACGGCCGTCGAATTCCCGGGCGACCACGGCGTCACGGCCGCCGCCCGCCCCGGCGTGGCGGGCCCGACGCCCGCACGCTCCGTCTGCTCGCCCTCACGGGGGTCGTGACGGCCGCGGTCATGCTGCCGCTGGCCGTGGCGTCCGCCGGACAGGTGGGCGAGGCGGCCCGGCACACGGCGGCCGAAAAGCTACGGGAGGCCGTACGGGCCTCAGGACAGGCCTTCGGGCACGAGGAAGCCGTACGACCGTCAGGCCGCGATGACGCGGTACGACCCTCAGGGCAGGGCGATGCGAAGGTGCCCTCGCCCGGCGTCCCTCCCCGGGTGCTCGGGCTCGGTCTGGCCACCGCCGCCCGCTGCGGTCCCGCGCTCAACTCGCCCGACGGCATCGAGGCGCAGACCTGTGTGCTGACCCAGGGCGGGGACACCTGGGCGCGCACCTACTACCGCAACGCCACCGGCGAGTCGCTGGACTCGGTGCTCAGCCTGATGGGCCCGGGCGGCCACAGTGTGCAGATGCGCTGTGTCACCGGCGCCGACGACGAGCCCGCCACCTGTGACACGCCCCGCGAGCCCAGCCGGGGCGGAGCGGACACCTACACGGCCGTCAGCGAGTTCGCGAAGCACGGGGCCGACGGCGCCCTGCTGCTGCGCTCGGGCAGCGATCCGGCGGATGCCTCGGGCAACTTCGGTGATCCGCACGGGAGTTGAAGCTGCGGCCCGGAATGTCCTGGAGTTGCGCGGACATGGAAAGACCCGGTTGCTGGCGACGGGGGATGCACCAGCAACCGGGATACCTGAACGGTAACAAGAGATCGGCGGTTCGCAAATTCCGGCTCGGGCATTCGGCCACCGATTTCCCTGCGACAACGGGGAGTTGTGACAGGAGTCACCTGTTCCGGGGGCCGCTTCACGGCTGACCGACCGGTCAGCCGTGACACGCGCGCGGAGTACGTCAGCTGAGCGTGACCTGCCGGTTGGTCAGGCCGCCGCGGGCCCGGCGCTCGTCCGCCGTGAGCGGTTCGGTGACGGCGAGGGCGGCGGCGAGCCGCTCGGCGAACTCGGCGGCCGGCTTCTCCACGTCCTCCGCCGACACACCGCTCGGCAGGTCCCAGACCGGCACCGTAAGCCCGTGAGCACGGAAGGAGCCCACGAGCCGGGTCCCCTCGCCCAGGCTCGAGCGGCCCGCCGCGTGCAGCCGCGCGAGAGCGTCCAGAAGCTGCTCCTCCGGGTGCGGCATCACCCAGCGCAGGTGGTTCTTCTCCGGGGTCTCGCACCAGTACGCCGCGTCCACGCCGGCCAGCTTCGCCGTCGGGATGGCGGCGGCGTTGGCCCGCTCCAGGGAGGCGGTCACCTCCGGGGTGGCGTTCGCCGCGTCCGGCACCCAGAACTCGAAGCCGCTGTGCACGACCGGCTCGAACGGCGCCTCGGGGTCGAGCAGGTCCTGCAGCCGGGGCCCGCCGGCCGGGGCGCGGCGGCCCTGCACGGGCGTGCCCGGCTGCGTCTCGAGCGCACGCACGAGCGTGTCGGCGAGATCGCGGCTGATGTCGCCGGACGCCGTGTCGTTCTGCAGGCCGATCAGGACCGAGCCGTCGTCGCGGCGCAGCGCCGGCCAGGCCATCGGCAGCACCGTGGCGAGCGTGACCGACGGAACGCCCTCGGGCAGGCCGTCCTTGAGGGTCAGCTCGACCGTCGCGGCCGGCACCAGCTCGCGCAGCGCCACCCAGTCGCCCTCGCCTGTCAGGCCCTCGAACGGGCGGTGCACCAGCTCGGTCACCGCGTGCGCGGCGGCCCGGCCGTGGCACGCCTTGTAGCGCCGGCCGCTGCCGCACGGGCAGGGCTCGCGGGCGCCGACAACCGGGATCTCTCCGTCCGTGATCTGTGGCTTGGCCTTCGTCTGGGGTCGCTTCTTGGCCATCGTGGGTTTCTCCCGGTTACGGCTCTTCTCGTACGAGCGCGAGCCTAGCCGTTCTGGCCATCACCGACGGGAACCTGTGGACAACGCACGCGCGATCGAGGCCGGTGGTGTGAACCTGTGGACGACTCGGGGGACCTGACGGACCGGAAGCCGGTGGGTCAGTCCAGGTCCTCGAAGGCGTCCGCGAAGTCCAGGCCGGTCATGTCCATGGTGGCGAGCGCGGGGGCTGTGACGCGCGTAGCGAAAGCGTCGTGGCGGCACCCGGCATCGGGATCGTGGACGTCCTCGTGGACCACCACCCAGACCGTCACCTCGCCCCGGACGTCGTCCCGGACGCCCCAGTCGTCGGCGAGGGCCGTGATGATGTTCAGCCCGCGGCCGCCGTGCGCGGTCACCGACGGGGTGGCCGGCGCCGGGCGGGTCGGACCGCCGCCGTCCGTCACCTCCACGATGAGCCGCCCGTGCGGATCGACCCGCCACGCGGCGCGCACGTCACCGTCCCCGGCCGGCACGTCGCCCAGGGGCCGCCCGTGTTTGCAGGCATTGCTCAACAGTTCGGAAAGGATCAGTACGGCATCGTCGATGACCGACTCCGACACGCCACCGCTGCGCAGCTGCGCGCGCATCCGGTGCCTCGCCTTCCCCACGCCCGCAGGGCCATGGGGCACGGCCATGCTCGACGACGTGGGCACCTCCTGTGCCACCACCAACGCCACCCCCGAGACCTCCTTTGCCCCACGCCACGGTGTGGATGCCCCCTGGACCTGTACCGGAAACCGGCCAATCCCCTTCCGGTGACGCATTCGTAACGCCCTGTACGAAACGAACGCGCCGGAGCACTCCCTGTGACGAAGGTCCTCTTGTTCGGTCGTCGTGTGGCTGAATTCCGTCGTTTGCGGCCGAGACCGGAGGCTTCCGCAGCCGCACAGCCCGGTCAAGAGGTCCGCACAGCTCTTTACCGGCCTCTTGAGGTCACATGCGGCTCAGCTGCTCACGCACCGCGCGCGGGCGGTTGGTGATGATCGCGTCGATGCCCAGCTCCACGCAGAGATCGACGTCCCCGGGCTCGTTCACCGTCCACACGTGCACCTGGTGGCCGTTCCGTTTCAGCCGCTCCACGTACGCGGGGTTGTTGCGCACGATGCGGATCGAGGGACCCGCGATCCGCACGCCCGCGGGCAGCCGTCCGTCACGCAGCCGCGGTGTGAGGAACTGCACCAGATAGACCGTCGGCAGCGTCGGCGCGGCGGCACGCACGCGATGCAGCGAGCGCGCCGAGAAGCTCATGATCCGCACCGGGGACTCGGCGGCGGAGGCCGGCGCGTCCAGCCCGAACCGTTTCAGCAGCGCCAGCAGCCGCTCCTCGACCTGGCCGGCCCAGCGCGTGGGGTGCTTGGTCTCGATGGCCAGCTCCACCCGCCGCCCGGCGTCCGAGATCAGCTCCAGCAGCCGTTCCAGGGTGAGCACGGAGGTCTCCTCGCGGTCCTCCGGGCGGTGCTCCCAGTCGGGCTCCTCGTTGTCGGAGGCTCGCCCGCGCCAGGCCTCGCGCGTCTTCCAGGAGCCGAAGTCGAGGGCGGCGAGGTCGGCCAGTTCCAGGGCCGAGACGGCGCCGCGGCCGTTGGAGGTGCGGTTCACCCGCCGGTCGTGGACGCAGACCAGATGGCCGTCGGCGGTGAGCCGTACGTCGCACTCGAGGGCGTCGGCGCCGTCCTCGATCGCCTTCCGGTAGGCGGCCAGGGTGTGTTCGGGCGCGTCCTCGGAGGCGCCCCGGTGGGCGACGACCTGGATGGAGCGGTGTGGTGCGTGGGTCACCGCGACATGGTGCCACCGCCAGGTGACGTGCGGGGCGGCATCGGCGCCCTCTATGCCGACTTATGTAACTTTTGCCAAGAAAGCCCCATGTAAAGACTGGCCATGGACCCACAGCCACCGCTTATGGTGCTCTGACGGCCCGTGGGAAAAGCTGACTCCATACAAACGGAACAGTGAACACTGACCACAGCACCACGCAGAGCTGCCGAGCGTGAATGAGTGCGACCGACAACAACAGCCGTGGATCGAGGAGAAGAGCTGTGAGCACCGAGAACGAGGGCAACGAGGTACCCCAGGCCCCGTCCGCACCTCCCGTGCCGGTGGCCTCTCCCGCCGCTTCCCCCCAGGGCCCCGCCCCTGACGGGAACGCGCCGACCACTCCCCTCCCGCCGGTACCCGGAGCCGCACCCGCGGTCCCGGCCGCCGACGCGAACGCGAGCCACCCCTCCGGCCCGGCCCCCGACGGCACCTGGCCGCCCCCGCAGCCGCCCACCCCGCCGCACGGCGCGGGCGCGCCCTACGGGGACGGTGCGCCCTACGGCGACGGCGCGTCGTACGGGGACGGCGGCGCGGCCGGTTACGGCACCCCGGCCGGCCCCGGCGGCCCCGGCGGCCCCGCAGGCCCCACGGGTCCCGTCTGGGGAGCGTCGTACCAGCAGCCCGCCCCCAGGCCCCGCGGCCGCGGCGGACTCCTCGCGGCGGTCCTGGTGGCCGCGCTGGTCGCGGGCGGCCTCGGTGGCGGCCTCGGCTACACCCTGGCCAAGAACCACGACGACACCGGCTCCACCACCGTCTCCGCCTCCGACAGCGGCGCCGCCCAGGTCAGGCGGGCACCCGGCACGATCGCCAACGTGGCCGCCAAGGCGCTGCCCAGCACGGTCACCATCGAGGCCGAGGGCAGCAACGGCGACGGCGGCACGGGCACGGGCTTCGTCTTCGACACCCAGGGCCACATCATCACCAACAACCACGTGGTGGCGGACGCCCTGAACGGCGGCAAGCTGACCGCGACGTTCCCCAACGGCCGCAAGTACGACGCCGAGGTCGTCGGTCACGCCCAGGGCTACGACGTGGCGGTCATCAAGCTCAAGAACCCGCCGTCCGACCTCAAGCCGCTCGCCCTCGGCGACAGCGACCGGGTGGCCGTCGGCGACGAGACGATCGCCATCGGCGCCCCCTTCGGCCTGTCCAACACCGTGACGACCGGCATCATCAGCGCCAAGAACCGCCCGGTGGCCTCCAGCGACGGCAGCTCCACCGGCAAGCCGTCGTACCTGAGCGCCCTGCAGACCGACGCGTCGATCAACCCCGGCAACTCCGGCGGTCCGCTGCTCGACGCCTCCGGCGCGGTCATCGGCATCAACTCGGCGATCCAGTCGACCAGCAGCGGCGGCTTCGGCTCCGGCCAGTCCGGCTCGATCGGCCTGGGCTTCGCCATTCCGATCGACCAGGCCAAGTTCGTCGCGCAGCAACTGATCCAGACCGGCAAGCCGGTGTACGCCAAGATCGGCGCCTCCGTCTCCACGGGGGACTCCACCGACGGCGCGAAGATCACCGACCAGGGCACGGCCGGCTCCGCCGCGGTCGAGTCGGGCGGCCCGGCCGACAAGGCGGGTCTCAAGCCCGGAGACGTGATCACCAAGCTCGACGACATGGTGATCGACAGCGGCCCGACCCTGATCGGCGAGATCTGGACCCACAAGCCCGGCGACAAGGTGACGATCACCTACAAGCGCGGCGGCCAGGAACACACGACGGACCTGACCCTGGGCTCCCGGGTGGGCGACAACTGACCCAGGCCGACGGCCACGCACGCGTACCCCTCCGGACGCCCGGTACGGACCACTCCACCCGCCGAACGCCCGATCCCGGTACGCTGTACCCGCTCCGTCCCAGGTGGGCGCGAGTGAGGTGGGTTGCCCGAGCGGCCTAAGGGAACGGTCTTGAAAACCGTCGTGGCGCGAGTCACCGTGGGTTCAAATCCCACACCCACCGCAGCAGTTGGCCAAGGGGCGCCTCCCGTACGGGAGGCGCCCCTTGCGCGTTTTACGACGTCACGGCCGGTGGCCCGTCATCCGGGCCGCCGAGGCGATCGTCGCGCGGGCCTCGTGTTCGGTCAGGCCGGTGGTGCGGGCCGCTTCGGTCAGGGGGTCGGCCAGGGTGGGGCCGAGGCCGTTCTCGTAGGCGCGGCAGGCCGCCCAGAACAGGCGGGTGTTGCGCTGGCCCTCGTGGGCGCAGAGGACGAACTGGACCAGGCCGCGGCCGTGGTCGCCGGGGGCGGGCGGGGCCGGGTGCGGGATGCGGGGCGGGGGCAGGAGGAGGCGCAGGAGGGACGGCGGGCAGGGGGCCGGGGCGAGGTCGCCGGTGCCGGGGGCCGTTGTGTAGACGCCGTGGTCGGTGCGTGAGCCGGGGCCCACGAGGTAGCCGCCGGCGCCCCGGATGTCGATGCCGGGGGCGAGTCGGCCGGCCGAGTTCGGGACGACGACGTCCGGTGGGCCGGTGAGCCACAGATGGCGGCCGCCGCTCGGGGTCCGGACGACCACCGTCTCCGGGATGGTGAACAGATGGCGCAGGGCCAGCTCGCGCAGAGCGGCCGAGGAGTCCGTGCCGCACTTGGTGTCCAGGTCGACACCGATCAGGTGGTACGGGGGCAGCCCGCAGGCGATGCCGTAGCCGGTGGCCCAGGGCGCGGCGGCGAACAGCTCGCGGATGCGGACGGGGTCGGTCGAGGCGTCGTACACGCCGTGGCCGAAGCGGCCGCAGGCGCCGTGGCAGCGTGGTCCGGCCGGGTCGGGGTCGTCGCGGTGGGGGGAGGGAAGGGCCGGGAGCTTCGTCCGGGACAGGGGGATGACGGCCAGGCCGCGTTCGGCGGCTGACAGCGCGTGTGCGAGGGCCAGCGTCGTGGCCTGCCGGTCGGTGGTGGCCATGACTCCATGTTCGTACGTATGTTCGAGAAAGGGAAGAGGGTGCATTCGACACGCCGAGGGGGTGGGACAGCGGGGTGGATGTGCGACGGAACCTTTCAGCTCTTGTGTCGCTTGAGGGGTGAAAGTTCCTTCTCGCGCCTCCTGTGGGGAGAGGTGGCAAAAGGTGGCGATAAAGGTTTATCGACTTGTCATCACGCTTGCGTGCGAATCAGGGCTTCCCGGTTGGTTCGCCGGGGATTCGGTGGGCAACTCTTGATTCGCGACGTCGTCCACGAAGTCGAGGCGGTCGGCCAACTGCCTTGACATCACCTGTAGTTCACGTACTTCCGGCCCTAGGGCCGCCTTCTGGAGGAACAAGATGGCAAGCATCCGTACCGCCCGCGTTGTCGCCGCCGTTGCCGCTCTCCCGCTCGCTGCCGCCCTGTTCGGCGGTGTCGCCGCCGCGGACAACGGCGCGATCGCGGGTGACGGATCGAACGCCGGCGTGGCCAGCGTGGTCGGCAGCGGTGTCGGCGGCGACAACAACGGGAACTCGTCCACCACCCAGCAGAACGCCGTCGGCAGCGGCGCCTCGAACCAGAGCAACACCTCCCAGGTCAACGACTCCTGGGGCACCGCCGTCCAGCAGGGGAACGGGAACCTGGCCATCCACTTCACCAACCTGTGGTGAGCCCGGGGCGAGGCCCCTCCCGGTGAGGGCCCTCGTGGGGTGCTTCGGGGTCGTAACACGTCACGCGGCAGCACTTCGGTGCCGCCGCGTCGGCGTTTTTCCGGCCGCGCGGGGGAGGCGGAGGAGTTGTCGACCTTGACAGTCCCGCTGATCTGACGGACAGTCAGAAATCTTCCCAGTAAGGTCCGCGAGGCCGGGAGGGCCCGCCGTGCACCTCGCCCCCACCGAACGACAGCAGCGCCTGCGCGCCTGCTTCTGGACCGAGCGCTCGGCCGACGCGCCGGGCTTCTCCTGGACGTCGATCGCCCGTACACCCGATCCAGTGAATCCGTGCCGCCGGATCGATGAGCTGTGGGTGCGTCTCCGGGCGGCCGAGACGCATACCGACCGGAGGCAAACCAGCTGGTCAGCCAGCATTTGGTGGCCGACATGGGGGCGGGCCGGCCGGCTCCCGGTGAGGCGAGCGGCGTGAAATCCGCGGGAACGGAATCGACTGTCGCGACGTATCGCATGTGTCGGGGGATCACCGGCGGGGCGGGACTCAACACGTTCGGGGGCGGGGTGAGCGAGGTGCAGCGGGAGATCGTCGCGACGACGCGGCTCGGGATGGCACGGACGGCGAGGACAGAAAGGGGGCGGCGGTGAGCGCGAGGGGCGTGGAGGCCGATGAACTGGGCGCGCGGCTCAAGGTGTACGAGGGGCGGCCGGCCGCTGTAGCCGGCGTGGGCAAGGACCCGGTCAACCTGCCCATGATCCGGCACTGGTGCGAGGCGATGGGCGACACCAACCCGGCGTACGAGGGCCCGGACGCCATCGCCCCGCCCACCATGCTCCAGGCCTGGACGATGGGCGGCCTGTCGGGACACACGGGACGCACGGGCGCGTACGACGAGCTGCTCGGCCTGCTCGACGAGGCGGGCTGCACCTCGGTGGTCGCGACCGACTGTGAGCAGGAGTATCTGCGCCCGCTGCGGCCGGGCGACGAGGTCGTCTTCGACACGCTGATCGAGTCGGTGTCGGAGCGGAAGACGACGAAGCTGGGCGCGGGGTACTTCGTCACCACCCGGACGGATGTCCGTGCCGCCGGCGAGCTGGTGGGTACGCACCGCTTCCGCATCCTCAAGTACGCCCCCGCGCGCCGCACCCCGCCCGCTCCACGCCCCCGGCGGCCCCGCCCGGTGGTCAACCGGGACAACGCGGGCTTCTGGGAGGGCGTGGCCGAGCACCGGCTGCTGATCCAGCGCTGCACGGACTGCGGCACTCTGCGGCACCCCTGGCTGCCGGGCTGCAACGCCTGCGGCTGCCTGGAGTGGGACACGGTCGAGGCGAGCGGCGAGGGCACGGTCTACTCGTACGTGGTCATGCACCACCCGCCCTTCCCGGCGTTCGAGCCGCCTTTCGCGGTCGGTCTGGTCGAACTCGCCGAGGGCGTGCGGATGGTGAGCAGCGTGGTCGGGGTGCCGTACGACAAGGTGCGCATCGGGCTGGCGGTCCGGGTGGAGTTCCGCACGTACGAGGACGACGAAGGCACGCTGGTCCTGCCGGTGTTCCGGGTCGTCGAGGGTGACGGCTGACATGGACTTCACGCCCGCTGAAGCCCAGGTGCCGGGGGAGTTGATCACACATGGAGAGTGAGATCGCGCCGGTGCTCCGGGTCGGTGCCGAGCTGCCGCCGTTGGAGATCCCGGTTACGCGCACGCTGATCGTGGCGGGGGCGATCGCGTCCCGGGACTACCAGGACGTGCACCACGACGCGGAGCTGGCCCGGCGGAAGGGCTCGCCGGACGTCTTCATGAACATCCTGACGACGAACGGTCTCGTCGGCAGATACATCACGGACCACTTCGGGCCGACGGCGGTGCTCCGCAGGGTCGCCATCCGGCTCGGGGCACCCAACTATCCGGGGGACACGATGGTGCTGACGGGCACGATCGAGGAGGTCGACGGCGACTCGGTGACCGTGCGGGTGGTCGGCGCCAACAGCATCGGCCGGCATGTGACCGGGACGGTGACGGTCACCGTCCCCCGCGGGGGCGCGTCATGAGCGGGCGGCCCGAAGGCGCCCTGGGCGGCCGCGCGGCGATCGCCGGGATCGGGGCCACCGAGTTCTCCAAGGACTCCGGGCGCAGTGAGCTGCGGCTGGCCGTGGAGGCGGTGCGGGCGGCGCTGGACGACGCGGGGCTGGCGCCGGCCGACGTGGACGGGATGGTGACGTTCACGATGGACACCAACCCGGAGATCACCGTGGCCCAGGCCTGCGGGATGGGCGAGCTGTCGTTCTTCTCGCGGGTCCACTACGGCGGCGGCGCGGCCTGCGCGACCGTCCTGCAGGCGGCGCTCGCGGTGGCGACGGGCGTGGCGGAGGTGGTGGTCTGCTACCGCGCCTTCAACGAGCGGTCGGGCCGCAGATTCGGCGCGGGCGTCGGCCACCGGGAGCCGTCGGCCGAGGGTGCGGCGCTCGGCTGGGTGCTGCCGTTCGGGCTGCTCACCCCGGCCTCGTGGGTGGCGATGGCGGCCCAGCGGTATCTGCACGCGTACGGGCTGACGCCGGAGGTGTTCGGGCATGTGGCCGTGGTGGACCGCGCGTACGCGGCGACCAACCCGGCGGCGTACTTCCACGGCCGCCCGATCACCCTCGCCGAGCATGCCGCCTCCCGCTGGATCGTGGAGCCGCTGCGGCTGCTGGACTGCTGCCAGGAGACCGACGGCGGGCAGGCGGTCGTCGTCACCTCGGTGGAGCGGGCCCGGGATCTGCGGCATCCCCCGGCCGTGATCGCGGCGGCCGCGCAGGGTGCCGGGCGGGCGCAGGAGCAGATGACCAGCTTCTACCGGGACGATCTGACCGGCCTGCCGGAGATGGGCGTGGTGGCCCGCCGGCTGTGGCGGACCAGCGGCCTGGGCCCGGCCGACATCGACGTGGGGATCCTGTACGACCACTTCACGCCGTTCGTGCTGATGCAGCTGGAGGAGTTCGGGTTCTGCGGCAGAGGGGAGGCGGCGGGCTTCGCGGCCGAGGAGCGGCTGCCGCTCAACACCCACGGGGGCCAGCTGGGGGAGGCCTATCTGCACGGGATGAACGGCATAGCGGAGGCGGTACGCCAGCTGCGCGGCACGGCGGTGAACCAGATACCGGGAGCCTCCCGGACCCTGGTGACGGCCGGTACCGGAGTACCGACATCGGGGCTGATCCTGACGACGGACGGTTGAGGCCGCCCCGGGTCTCAGGGTCGAACCCTAGTCGGGGCGTACCCGTACTCCACCTCCAGGAGGTGGAGCCTGCCCCACCCCTACAACCTGAGGGGGACGTCGCTTCGGGACCTGCGGGCGATCCGGTGGGGCGGGTCCCGCTCCTAGCGTGGAGCCATGACCACACCCGTCTGCACCAGCGCCTCGGCCGCCGCCGCACCGGCGGGGCGGGCCCTCCCCCACTCCCGGGTGCGCCCGAGCGGCGCGGCCCCCGCCTACTCGTCGTTCGCGTCGTACGTCAGGGCCCGCCAGCCGGTGCTGCTGCGCACCGCGCGCTCGCTGACCGCGAACCCGAGCGACGCCGAGGACCTGCTGCAGACCGCGCTGGCCAAGACCTATGTGGCCTGGGATCGGATCGAGGACCAGCGCGCGCTGGACGGCTATGTGCGCCGGGCGCTGCTGAACACCCGGACCTCGCAGTGGCGCAAGCGCAGGGTGGACGAGTTCTCCTGCGACGAGCTGCCGGAGCCGGAGCCGGTGCCCGGCGACGACGACCCGGCCGAGCGGCAGGCGCTGCACGACGCCATGTGGCGGGCGATCACGAAGCTGCCGGCGCGGCAGCGGGCGATGGTCGTCCTGCGGTACTACGAGGACCTCAGCGAGGCCCAGACCGCCGAGGTGCTCGGCGTGTCGGTGGGCACGGTGAAGTCGGCGGTGTCGCGAGCCCTCGGCAAGCTCCGCGAGGACCCTGAGCTGGACCTGGTCCGTTAGCGGTCACACGCGCCTTCCAGCGGGCCTTCCAGCGGGCCTTCCACCGCGCCTTCCGTCGACTCCCCGTCGGCTTGGTGATGCACCCCCTAGTGACATACCGCGCGGTATGTGAGCAGAATCTGCCCCAACCCTTTCTGCCGCACAGGGCAACGCCGCCCCGGGAGGACCGCCGTGCTGAGCACCATGCAGGACGTACCGCTGACCGTCACCCGCATCCTCGAGCACGGGGTCAGGGTGCACGGACGGTCCCGGATCACCACCTGGACCGGGGACGCCGAGCCGCAGCGGCGCAGTTTCGCCGAGGCGGGCGTGCGCGCCGTACAGCTGGCGAACGCCCTGCGGGACGAACTCGGCGTCCGGGGCGACGACCGGGTGGCAACTCTCATGTGGAACAACGCCGAGCATGTCGAGGCGTACTTCGCGATCCCCTCCATGGGCGCGGTGCTGCACACGCTCAATCTGCGACTGCCCGCCGAGCAGCTGGTGTGGATCGTCAACCACGCCGCCGACAAGGTCGTCATCGTCAACGGCTCGCTGATCCCGCTGCTCGCGCCGCTGCTGCCCAAGCTGCCGACCGTCGAGCACGTCGTCGTCTCCGGCCCCGGTGACCGTTCCCCGCTCGCCGGTGCCACCGCGCGGGTGCACGAGTACGAGGAGCTGATCGCGGACCGGCCGACGGCGTACGACTGGCCGGAGCTGGACGAACGCCAGGCCGCCGCCATGTGCTACACCTCCGGCACCACGGGCGACCCCAAGGGCGTGGTGTACAGCCACCGTTCGATCTACCTGCACTCCATGCAGGTCAACATGACCCAGTCGATGGGCCTGACCGACCAGGACACCTCGCTCGTCGTGGTCCCCCAGTTCCACGTCAACGCCTGGGGCCTGCCGCACGCCACCTTCATGACCGGCGTGAACCTGCTGATGCCGGACCGGTTCCTGCAGCCCGCGCCGCTCGCCGAGATGATCGAGCGGGAGCGGCCGACGCACGCCGCCGCCGTCCCCACCATCTGGCAGGGCCTGCTCGCCGAGCTGACCGCCCGCCCCCGGGACGTCTCCACCCTCACCCAGGTCACCATCGGCGGCTCCGCCTGTCCGCCCTCCCTCATGGCGGCCTTCGACCGGCTCGGCATGCGGGTCTGCCACGCCTGGGGCATGACGGAGACCTCCCCGCTCGGCACGGTCTCCAGGCCCCCGGCCCACGCGGTCGGCACCGAGGAGGAGTTCGCCTACCGCCTCACCCAGGGCCGCTTCCCGGCCGGCGTCGAGGCCCGCCTCACCGGCCCCGGCGGCGAGCGCCTGCCCTGGGACGGCGAGTCGGCGGGCGAGCTGGAGGTGCGCGGCAACTGGATCGCCGGCGCCTACTACAACGGCCCCGACGCCGATCCCCTCCGCCCCGCCGACAAGTTCAGCGAGGACGGCTGGCTGAAGACCGGCGACGTCGGCACCATCTCCCCCGAGGGCTTCCTCACCCTCACCGACCGCGCCAAGGACGTCATCAAGTCCGGCGGCGAGTGGATCTCCTCGGTGGAGCTGGAGAACGCGCTGATGTCCCACCCGGACGTCGCCGAGGCCGCCGTGGTCGCCGTACCCGACGACAAGTGGGGCGAGCGCCCGCTGGCCACGGTCGTCCTCCGGGAGGGCGCCACCGCCGACTTCGAGACCCTGCGCGCCTTCCTCGCCGAGGAGGGCCGTATCGCCAGGTGGCAGCTGCCCGAGCGCTGGACGATCGTGGCGTCGGTGCCGAAGACGAGCGTGGGCAAGTTCGACAAGAAGGTGCTGCGCAGGCAGTACGCCGACGGACAGCTGGACGTGACCCAGCTGTAGTACCGGCGGACCTACGGCACCAACTGACCGGGATACCGGGTCAGTTGGTGCCGATCCGCGCCAGCAGATCCACGATCCGGCTCTGTACCTCGCCGCTCGTGGACCGCTCCGCGAGGAACAGGACCGTCTCGCCCGAGGCCAGCCGGGGCAGGTCGGCCTGGTCGACGGCGGCGGTGTAGACGACCAGCGGGGTGCGGTTGAGCTGGCCGTTCGCGCGCAGCCAGTCGATGATCCCGGTGTTCCCGACCTGCCGCCGGTGCACCTGCATCAGGTCCATCACCACGAGGTTCGGCCGGAACTGCCCCGCCAGCGTCACCGCGTCGTTGTCGCTCGCGGCCCGCGCCACCTGCATCCCGCGCCGCTCCAGCGTCGCGGTCAGCGCCAGCGCGATCTCCGCGTGCTCCTCGATCAGCAGCACCCGCGGCGGATGCTGCTCGCTGTCACGCGGCGCCAGCGCCTTCAGCAGCACGGCCGGATCGGCGCCGTACGCCGCCTCGCGCGTCGCCTGCCCGAGCCCGGCCGTGACCAGCACCGGCACCTCGGCGGCCACGGCGGCCTGGCGCAGCGACTGCAGGGCCGTCCGCGTGATGGGCCCGGTCAGCGGGTCCACGAACAGCGCGGCGGGGAACGCCGCGATCTGCGCGTCGACCTCCTCACGGGAGTGCACGATCACCGGCCGGTAGCCACGGTCGCTCAGCGCCTGCTGGGTCGTCACGTCCGGCGCGGGCCACACCAGCAGCCGGCGCGGGTTGTCCAGCGGCTCCGGGGGCAGCTCGTCGTCCATCGGCTGCGGACGCGGCGGGTCCGCGACCTCCACGGCCCCGCCGGGACCGTCGAGCGGCTCGGGCCCCTCGGCGGCGTCGGCGTCCGGGGCGCCTATGGCGTACGACCGTCCGGCGCCCTCGGTACCGGGCGTGCCCGGCGTCCCCGGGGCGAGCCGGGGCTGACCGCCGAGCGACGGCTGCGGCACGGCCGGCTGCGCGGGCGCCGCCTCGGCCGCCGGATGCGGCCGGGCCGCCTGCTCCGTCGACGGCGACGGCGACGGCGACGGCGACGGCTGCGGCTCCGGGCGGGTGGCCGGATCCGGGGGCGTGCCCAGCTTGCGCCGGCGCCCGGAACCGCCCGGTGCGTGCGGCGGCGGGGTCGCCGTCGGCTGCTGCACCTGCGCGGCCTGGCGCGCGAACGGCACGCCCTGCCCGAGCGTACGGACGCTGATCGCCCGCCCCTGCGTGGAGTTCGGGTCGACCGCGCCCCCCTCGGCGGGCAACGGCAGCGCGGCCCGCGCCGCGGGGGGTACGGGGGCCACGGGGGTGCCCGCACCGGAGGTGTCGTCGGCACCGGGCCACTGCTGCGGAACGGTGGCGGTGGCGGCGGCCGTCACGGGCGCGGCCTGGGGTGCCTGAGCGGCCGGTACGGCACCGGTCCGGGCCTGTCCGCCACCGGCCTCGGCGGGCAGCGGCTGCGCGGCCGGGGTCCCGCCGGGCGGGGTCGCGGCCGACGCCGCCGGGAGCGGCTGGGCCTGGGCGGGCAGCGGCTGACCGGGGGCCACCGGCTGGGCCGCGGCGCCCTGCGCCGGAGCCACCGGCTGGGCGGGAGCGGCCTGCGGGGTCGCCGGGGGACCGGCCTGGACGGGGATGCCCTGCCCGGCCGTACCCTGCGCCGGAATGCCCTGAACCGGCGTGCCCTGACCGGGAGTCGGCGTCCCCGCCGGGCTCGGGACGGGCTGCCCGGGTGCGGCCGGCACTGCCTGAGCGGGCGTCACCTGCGCCGGAACGGGTTGGGGCTGAACGGGTTGGGGCTGAGCCGGAACGGGCAGGCCGGCGGCGGCCTGTACCGGAACCGGCTGCGCGGCCTCCGCCGGCAGGGCCACGGCACGGCGGCGCCGGCCGGTCGGTGCGCTGGTGGGATGCGGCTGCGGCGGGGTGTGGTCCGCGTCCTGGCCGAGCGGTACGGCATCGTGCCGGCCGTCGTCACCGTCCGCGCCCTCGACGGGCGCCGGAAGCTGCGGGGGCACGTGCGGCCGCGCCGCGTGATCGCTCGCCGAGTCCGCGGACTCCGGCGAGCGGTCGGCCTCGGCCGGCGGCAGGGCGAAGACCGTACGCGGGCCGGCCGCCTCCTGCGTCGCGGCACGCTCCGCCGCGGCGGCCAGCGCACGCCGGCGCCGCCCGGTCGGCTGCGCGTCGTCCTCCGCACCGGACGCCTGCTGCTCGGCGCCGGCCGCGGGCAGCGCGGGCAGCGCGGGCGGCAGGGCGGCCTGCGCCACGCCCGAGTCGGGGCGGACGGGCACGCCCTGCGGGGGCACCGCGGCGGCGCCGAGTCCCGTACCGGAGGCGGCCGCCCCCGCGGCATGCTCGGCCGCGGTCACCACGGCACCCTCGCTCACGCCCGTGTCGGCGCCGCCCTCGGCGGGCCGCCCACGGCGCCGCCCGGTACCGCCGGACGCGGTCTCCGCGCCCTCGGCCTGCACCACGCCGGTCTCCTCGGCGGGCGCGCCGGCACGCCGGCGGCGCCGCCCGGTCGGCGCGGGCGCCTCCGCCTCACCGGTCTCGCCCGCGCCGGGCACGTCACTCCCCAGGAAGGCGTCCGTGGAGGCCCGTCGGCCCCGCCGCCGTCCGCCCGCGGCACCTCCACCGTCACTGTCACCGTCGGCGGATTCCAGCGCGGCCGGAGCCTGCGCGGCGACCGCCCCGGCGCCACCCCCGAGCGGCACCTCCAGCACGTACGCGCTGCCGCTCATACCCGGCACCTCGTGCGTCTGGAGCACCCCGCCATGAGCCCGTACGATCCCGCGCACGATCGGCTCGTGCACCGGGTCTCCCCCGGCGTACGGCCCGCGCACCTCGATCCGTACGACCTCGCCGCGCTGCGCGGCGGCGACCACGACCGTGTTGTCCAGGTAGCCGCCCGCGGAGACGGGCGAGTTGCCGGTGGCGTCGACACCGGCCACGTCCGCCACGAGGTGGGCGAGCGCGGTGGCGAGCCGCTGCGGGTCGACCTCGGCCTCGATGGGCGGCGCGTGTACGGCGAACTGCACCCGCCCGGGGCCGATCAGCTCGACCGCACCGTCCACACCGGCGGCGACGACGGCGTCCAGCATCACCTTCGTACGGGTGATGTCCTCGGCGCCGGCGTCCAGCCGCTGATAGCCGAGGACGTTGTCGATGAGGGTCGTGATCCGCGCGTACCCGGCGGAGAGGTGGTGCAGCACCTGGTTGGCCTCGGGCCACAGCTGCCCCGCGTCGTCCGCCGCCAGCGCGGACAGCTCCCGCCGCAGCTCGTCCAGCGGCCCGCGCAGCGACTGCCCGAGCAGGGTGAGCAGCTGCTCGTGCCGCGCGGAGAGGGCCTCGTACCGGTCCTTCTCCCGCTCGGCGAGCGTGGCGTACCGCTCCTCGCCGGCCGCCACCTCCTCGGCGAGCTTCTCGCGCAGCTCCGTGAGCTCGGTCTCGTGCTCCTCGCGCAGCTCCTCGACCTCGGTGACGTGCTGCTGGCGCAGCGCGGTCAGATCGGAGGCGTGCTCCTCGGAGAGCCGCTCCAGCTCCTGCGCGTGCGCCTTCTCCTGCGTCTCCTTCTCCTCGGCCAGGGCCTCGTACGGCCGCCGGTCGGTGAAGGTCATCACGGCGCCGACGAGCTGGTCCCCGTCGCGCACCGGCGCGGTGGTGAGGTCGACGGAGACCTTTTGCTCTCCCTTGGACCACAGCACCTGCCCGCGCACCCGGTGCTTGCGCCCGGAACGCAGGGTGTCGGCGAGCGGCGACTCGTCGTACGGGAAGGGGGAGCCGTCGGCGCGCGAGTGCAGCACGAGGGTGTGCAGCTCCTTGCCGCCCAGCTCACCGGCCCGGTATCCCAGTATCTGGGCGGCGGCCGGGTTGACGAGCACGATCCGCCCGTCGGTGTCGGTGCCGACGACACCCTCCGCGGCCGCGCGGAGGATCATCTCGGTCTGCCGCTGCGAGCGGGCCAGCTCCGCCTCGGTGTCCACGGTCCCGGACAGGTCCCGTACGACGATCATCAGCAGCTCGTCGCCGGTGTAGCCGTAACCGTCGTACGCCTGCTGCCCGTTCTCCAGGTTGGTGCTGGTGACCTCGACCGGGAACGAGGACCCGTTGGTTCGCCGGGCGATCATCCGGGTCGGCTTGGTCCGCCCATGGGGATCCATGTGATCGGGCCGCCGCATGGATCCGGGGATGAGCCGCGAGTCGAACTCCGGCAGCAGATCGAGCAGCCCGCGCCCGACGAGCGCGGTGCCCGGCGCCTCGAAGGCCTCCAGCGCGATGGTGTTCGCGTTGACGACGGTTCCGTTGGCGTTGACCAGGACCAACGCGTCCGGCAGCGCGTCGAGTATGGCTGCGAGGCGAGCAGCGCCTCGGGATGGCCTGCTGCTCACGAGACGCCTTCCTCCCTGTTACCGCACCTTGCCGACCGCTCGGGCCATCTTGCCAACCGGCCCGCGACGTGTCACGCGAGGGAGTCTAAGGGCATGCGTTGCGCTCGCGACGCCGGATGAGAGGGAGGTCCCACGAGGAAGTGACACCGAACCCGTGACCGAACCGATGGCTGAACCATGGCCGAACCCGTGACCGACCGCCGACCACGGCTCCGGCTCCGGGTCCGGCTCCGCGAGACCTTCGCGGGACCTTTACGGGAGGGGCGATTCAGCCGAGCTTCGGCAGCAGCGGCACCATCCGGTCCCACCGCCCGGTCTCGCACCCGTTGCTGCGGTCGTACCCGGCGTCGACGGGCCGCCCGGCCCAGGTGCCCGTGACATGGGCGGTGGCCGGTCCGCCGTAGAGCATCGTGCAGTCGCTCCCGGGGGCCACCGGGGCGAAGGTGTCCCGCCCCCACTGTGTCTGCCCGTCCAGCGTCCGGCAGGCCCCGGCCGGGTCCGGATGACTTCCGCCGTCCGGATGACAGAACAGCTCGTACGTCCCGTCCTTCCCGGGGCCGGCGTGCGCCACGACGACGGTGAGGTGATCACCGGCCCGGTCCTCGGGCCGCGCGGGCGGGGGCATGGCGGGCGCCGCGACGGCGGGTACGGCGGTGAGGGCGCTGAGGGCGGTGAGGGAGGCCAGGGCGGAGACGGCGGCGCACGCCGGGCCCAGCCGGGAGGGGACCAGCCGAGAGAGAAGGACCATGCCCTCCCCAACGCTCCCGCCCGCAGGACGTTGCGCCCCGCCGGGGAAGCCCTTTGCCCTGCGGGCCTGGTGCCTAGTACCGTGGAGGCCGATTGGTGACAGGGCACTCGGCTGTGTCATCATCTGCACGCACCACTCGCGCGCTCGCGTGAGCGGTTGTGCTGGAGGCGTCGCCTAGTCCGGTCTATGGCGCCGCACTGCTAATGCGGTTTGGGCCTTAAAGCCCATCGAGGGTTCAAATCCCTCCGCCTCCGCACCGATCCCGAAGCCCCGGTCCACTGGACCGGGGCTTCGGTGTTTCCGTGATCAGGACTCCGACGGCCGCGGACCGGAAGCCCGCCCCGCCGCCCTCCGACCCCCCTCGTTCGACGTTTCCGCAGGTCAGATGGGGTGCGGGAATCGGATTTCACATGACGGCGGCAGTCATGTAATGTTCTTCCTGTCGCCGGGACGGGTCGAAAGGAACGGAACGGAGACAAGAACAAAAGAACAAGCACTCGTAGCTTAACGGATAGAGCATCTGACTACGGATCAGAAGGTTGCAGGTTCGAATCCTGCCGAGTGCACAACAGTTCAGAGGCCCTGTGGAGTGATCCACAGGGCCTCTGGCTTTTGCCTTGACGGCAGTGTTTGACGGCAACCGCTGGGTTGGAGTGCTGCCTAGTCGTCGGATCCGAAGGGACGGACAACAGTGTCCGGGCCTGGACTCATCAGCGTCTCGTGCCCGTCTTCGAAACGGACCCGGTAGGGAGGTCCCCCATGCGCCCCGAGCACCTCGATGATCTCTGCGGTGCGATCGTGCTGCCCCACGATCCGACCGTGGACAAGAATCCTGTCACCAACACTGGCCTGCACGCTGCCACCCTTCTGTCGCGCTGTCCTCCACTGCCCTTCCCGCAAATCGCTGAGTCGGAACGAGGGACGCCGTCAGTTCGACCTAACCGGTGAGTGTGGGCTCGATCATCGGCCATGCGGGGGCCGAGGAACGCTTCCAGGAGTGCGGAGGGGTCGGCGGCCAGGTGGGCGGTGGTGTCGGCGATGCGGGCCGCGCCCGCGTCCGGTACGTACGGGGTGCGGATGCGGGTGAAGCCGGGCTGTGACTGGTGGTTCATGGAGGCAACGCCGACATAGGCCGGATCTTGGAGATTGATCGGGTTGGCGTCAGGCCAGTCCCGGATCTCCTCACCGAGGGCTGCGACCGCAGCTTCGGCAGTCTTCTGCGCGAAGCTCAGGCCCACGGGGCACACGTCGCGGATGAAGGTGGGGATTGCGTCGCCGGTGGACTTCTGGGTGGCGAGGATGACGAGGAACCCCACCGAGCGGCCCTTCTTCACCAGGTCCTCGACGAGCCGGGCGTTCTCGGCGGCGAGCGCGGCGAGCTTCTTGGTCTTCGGGTCGCTGCCCTTGTGGTCGCGGAAGTACGTGTGGGCTTCGTCGATGATCAGCACGACCAACGGCCAGTCCTCGGACGGGCCGACGTCCCACATGGACTTCACCCCGAGCACCTTGCGCACCCACGCCGATCGCGCGCGCCGGAGTTCCACGAGGTTCTGGAACAGCTTGTTGGCCTGCTCCAAGTCATCACCGACGAAGGCGAACATGCGCTGTACCCAGTCGGCGTAGTCGCCCTCGTACGCGGTGGACACCTTGCCGTCGGCGCAGGCGAACTGCACCGCGGGCGAGGGCGCCCAGTCCGACAGAAGTTGGTTGATCAGGCTGGTCTTGCCGGTCCTGATCAGGACTTCCGCGACCGGACCACCCGGAATGCTGTCCAGGCTGAGGGGTGGTCCGGTCTTTGTGTGGTTGGTCTTCGCTGTGGGGCCGTCGGGATCGCGGGCGCTTCGAACTCAGCTCAGGGCCTTGCCGACCTCGTAGATCGTGGGCCTGTCTTCGGGCGCCGGGCTAAGCATGGCGTCGATCAGTTCGCCCAACTCACCACGCACCCTCACGGGGCGCCGCTTGCCGCTCGCCACTGCCCTTCTCTGCTCGAGGCGCGGTGCATCGTCGGGATACTCGACGGCCCGCCAGCCCGTGGCGGAGATGAGCAGGGACGCGCCGAGCGCGTAGATGTCGGCTTTCTGTGTGGGCTCGGCCTCTCCGGTCGAGAGCACACTGCGCGCGATCTCTGGTGCCTCGTAGTGGACGAGGCAGCCGCGGAACGGGAAGTCGTACCCCTCGGGCACGTGCCCACCGCGCGCCAAGGCAAGGTCGATCAGGTGCGTCCGTTCCGGCCCGATGATGAAATGCGCAGGCTGCACGTCGCCGTGGGCCCAGCCCTGGGCGTGCAGTTCGGCCAGCGCCTCCGCGCAACCCAGGGCCACGCTGGTGTGCGGTTCGATGCGCGAGTCCGGCGTACGGCAGGGCTCCCACAGCTGGTAGAGGTCCGGTCCTTCCCGCCACGGCTGGAAATTCCAGGTACCGCCCTCCCATTCGCCGTACGCGAAGTCATGGAAGCCGAGGCGGTGCAGCACGGCGCCTTCGCGTGCGGGTGCGAGCGCCGTCCAGGGCTGGGCAGGCCAGTCGGCCGTTTCCTCGATGGGGTAGCCGACCTTCACGGCGTAGTGGCCCCGATGGCTCTCGACCTCCCAGACCATGGAGCCCCGGCGATTGAGGACCAGGCGCTGAGTCGTGGGCATGAGTGCGTCGAGCACGACGATCGGCAGGTCAGGGGGTGTCCCGGACAACGTCTGTTCTCCTTCCGGGCGACGCGGCCGACCTGCGTCGAGGCCGGCCGCGTCGCTGGTGTCGTGTCGCTACGCTTGGCCGTATGGACGGCCGCAGTCCGAGTCGCACTGCGCGAGGTTCGTGCCGTCCACGGTCCACAGGTCGTCGAAGACCATGAACCTGGCCGCCTTCATCGAGTGCGCGGACGCGGCGACCTTCTCCGGGTCACGCGCCCCTCCGCCCGGCTTGGGGTTGTGGTGGAGGAAGCGACCGGCGAACCGCTCGCACAGTTCGGCGTACTCTTTCGTGTGCAGGATGAGCGCGTGCAGTCCGAGGTCCACGTCGTCCGACGGGACCATGGGGACGGTGGCGGTCGCTGCAGTGACCACGAAGGCCACGGCCTGGTCCGCGATCCGTTCGGCGCGCTCACGCGGCTGTCCGTTGTGGACGACCACGAAGTGGGCGAGGCTGTCGAACAGTTCCTCACCAGCCACCGTGCGACCGGTCCTCTGGTCGTTCGCCGTTGCCGTCATGCGAATACTCCTTGAGTGTCGCTGTGCTCTGGCACTTACGCCCGCATCGGTCGCCGAGGCGTGGACCAGGACGACCGAGTGTGGGATGGAAGGCCGGCCCCGAACGGGGACGGGGGAGCCAAGGAAGGTGGCACCCCGTTCGAGGCCAGCCGGTCTACTGGCGGATACCGAGGGCCATGCCGATCACCAGGCCACACGAGCTGCTGATCACGATGATGAAGAGAACCCCCGCGTACCGGCCGATGACGCGCATCACAGGCCGTCCCGGCTGCTGCCGTTGCGGATGGCCAGGCGGGCGCTCAGTTCCTCCCGCGCGGTCAGGGCCACCACGTTGTCCGGCAGGGCGTCCCACTCGATGCCGCCGCCGACGGGCCGTATCTGCACCCTGGTGCCGACCTCACCCATGACGACGCCGATACGTCCACTGGCGGTGTCTTTCGCCAGTTCGCCGATGCCTGGTCTGGTCTGCTGGTTGCTCGCCATGCGGACGAGCATCCTGCCGCCCATCAGGACGTCAGAACCTCGGACAAACACCACTTCGGGACGTCCCGCGTCGGGTAGAACGTCCCTAGTGCCGTCCCCGAGTGATGGGAGAGATTGGGATGCCGAACGAGAGGCTACGCGCCGCCCTGGCGGCCGGCGGATGGACGTACGCCGCCCTCGCGGACAAGGTCGAAGTCGATCCCAAGTCCGTCGAGCGATGGGTGAATTTGGGGCGTACGCCGCGTCGTGCCACGGCCATGCTGGCTGCGGAAACACTAGGAGAAGACGTGCATGCTCTATGGCCATCGCTCAGGCAGGCGCGCCCTGCCCGTGCTGTCAGTCCGGAACTCGTGGCGCTCTACGACCAGCGGGCGGACGTTCCCGTCTCCGCGTTCGTTGACCTGCTGACCCAAGCTCGCGAGCACATCGACGTGCTCGTGTACGCCGCCGTCTTCCTGCACGAGGCATACCCGCGGCTCAACGAGCTGTTGCGGGAGCGCGCTGCCGACGGGTGTGTGGTCCGTCTCGCGGTTGGCGATCCGGACAGTACGAATGTCCAACAGCGAGGCCAGGAAGAGAGGTTCGGCCACGGGATCGAGTCCCGTTGCCGACTCGCCCTCATGCACTATCGCCCTCTTGCCGGGGTACCTGGCATCGAGGTGCGGACCCATGCCACCACGCTCTACAACTCGATCTATCGGGCGGACGATCAGGTGATGGTCAACGCCCACGTCTGGGGTGTGAACGCCTACGGTGCACCCGTGTGGCATCTTCGGCGCAGCGGAGCGGGCGGCATGTTCGACACCTACGCCAGCAGCTTCGACGCGGTGTGGGAGACCGCGACACCGGTAAGCGAAGAAGGGTGACCATGACACGGACCGAGTACTACGACGACCCGGCGGCCCCGGAGCCGAACAGCATGGTGGTCGCCGCGTCCGCCGTGGTTACCGACGACGAAGGCCGCGTGCTCCTTCAGCGCCGACGGGACAACGATCTCTGGGCACTCCCTGGTGGCGGCATGGAGATGACCGACTCACTTCCGGGAACGGCCGTCCGCGAGGTGAAGGAGGAAACGGGCCTGGACGTAGAGATCACCGGGCTTGTGGGCACGTACACCGACCCTCGCCACGTCATCGCCTACTCGGACGGTGAGGTGCGCAGGCAGTTCAACGTCTGCTTCACCGCCCGGGTGGTCGGCGGCCGGCTCGCGATCTCGGACGAGTCCACGGAGCTGCGGTTCGTGCAGCCGGAGGAGATCGATCAACTGCCGATGCACCACACGCAGCGGCTCCGGATCCGCCACTTCCTGGAGCACCGCGAGCGGCCCTATCTCGGCTGATTGAACTGCGACACCCGCTTTAGGAGTTCGTTCTCTACCCGGTCGGGCTAGGGCCCGCCTCGTGCACTGATGCCACACGCGGCTGCTGAATGCCGCCGCCGTCCGTGCTCGTTGATGTCAGCGGTGGATGTCAGCGAAACAGTTCCGGCAGCGGGCAGGCCTCCAAAGGCTCATCCGGGCCGGTCGTCGACTAACCGGGGGGAGGTGTGCCTCGTACGCACCTCAGGCAGATCCAGCAAGAAAGGATCGGACGAGCTCTTCTTGCGCCCTTACACGACTCAGCACCTCTTCTGTGACCTTTTGCAAATCTTCATTCTTGATCACCGCACCTGATCGCAGTATTGCCTTCTTAATGATCCCGGCCGGATTCGGGCCGATGAGATTTTCTCGCAGATTAGCCAAACTCTGGGCCGTGCAGAACCGCACTGGGACCTTAGCTGCGAGTTCCAGGTCGCCAATCTTTTCTGCGAGAGTCTTTTGAGGTGCGCCGCCGACTATGAGGACAAAAGCGAGCGGGGGTGACGTGGTCAGGTTGCTTTTAACGTCCTCAACATATTGCAGTAGCGCTCGCCGGTCATCTGAAGGGAGGGTGTATGGACGGCCGGAAGACTTAGCCTCCAAGAGAAAAGTAAAGGGCGATGCAGGATCTGCACTGATGCATACAAGATCTACCGTGGATTCTCCTGTCCGGGTCGAAACAACATAGAATCCGAGAGACTGAATAAGTAGGGCAAGTTGTTGCTCGAATACTTTCTCCACCTTTCTGTCTCCGTAGCGCGCTTTTACGGCATCTGCTCGGGTCGCCAGAAGTTGCAATTCTGGAAGTCGTAGCGAGGAGAACGCTCCGCTTTCATGTGCCTCACTCCAGGGGCGCATCGGCCAGCGATAGATGGCCTCTTGCAGATGCAGCGTATAGGAGAGCATCTTCCGAATAAGGAATGCTGCTTCCATTCCTAGACTGCACTCACCTTGAGAATCGACTACCCCTTGAAAGGCGTGGTAGACACCCAGGGAGGAGGTTGCCAGGATTCCTTCGTATGCGTCGATATGAGCCTCTCCCGCAACGTCTCCCCTGCGTAGAAGATAGAGCCCACCTGAAGCTTGAAGAACTCCGACAAAATTAGTCAATAGCTCTCGTCCATTCGACATCCGTCGACCCTGCGCCATTCTTAAGCGATGCGTATTCCCGGGGCGAGCAGCCAGCAATTTCGAGAGCTCTTTGCGGATCCGTTTGAATGATTCGGTGCGCAGTGTACGAATAGAAGTCACCGACGATCATCAAAAGCCTATTGAGTGCCAAACGCTGGTCGTATGAATGTAGTTTCGTGCATGTTGCGCACTTGTATTCGACCGGGTCGGAATCGAAGCCGTAATCTCCGTCAAGCATTCTCACCAATAGGGCGTAAAATACTCTTGTCACGGATAGGAGATCGTCGGTTCCAGTGAAACCTCTGAGTTCCGCGTAGGGCGAGCTGAGCGCCATTGCTTTACCGGGTTCCAAAGAAGCGAATTTCTCTGTAACTCGCGACACGTTTCCCCCTCCTGCAGCTCTTCAACCCCCGCCTGTCTCAAGGCTAGTTGATACCCAAATCCGGCGCAGGGAATCTAGGAGGTCGGCGGAGTCTCAATGAGGTTTTCTCAGTGAAATTGCCGTGAGGAGGTGTGAGCGGGTGGTCGGCGCCGAAGCGAGGCACGCGGACAGGGCGTGAAGCCTCTGATAGGACAGGTCGGCCAAGATCATGTGTCCGTGCAACCAGAGGCTTCACGTTGATCACCTACGCTGCAACGCTTGATGTCCCGCGCCGCATCGTCGAGTTCCTCGCCCGTCTCCCGCCCGCCCATCGCCGACAGCTCGGCATCGGGTGAACGTCGTCAAGGCCCGCTTCTCAGCTTGAGTGCACACTTCCACAATGCTCGACTTCCCCGTCCCGCGACGCCCGGCGCCAGATAGGGCACCCGGCTGTCCCTGTGCGTTGGTCCGGACGGGGGAAGCTTGCCCCGTGGTTGGCGCGCTGGATCCGGCTGCGGCAACCGGCGGTGTGGGATTGCGGCCTGCCGATCAGTACGGGGAAGGACGCTGGCGGACATGGAGATCACTCCTCCCAGCCTGTCGGAACAGCGGCGTGGCAGGGGTCGCTTGGACTCGCTAACCGGGCTTCGATTCCTCGCCGCGATACTGGTCGTCCTTGGCCACTCCACCCGCGAGCTCGCTCACCTGCCCGTGGTGAGCAGCTTCTTCGGCCTGAGCGGAGTGGGGGTCACCTTCTTCTTCTTGTTGTCCGGGTTCGTGCTCACCTGGTCGTACCGCGACGAGCTGCCGACCCGAACCTTCTACCTGAACAGGTTCGCGCGGATCTACCCGCTGCACGTAGTGACCTGGCTGATCGCCGCAGTTTTGATGATTCTTGTGGGCCCGGGATGGCGCACGGGCGCCGCACTCAGCTCCCTCCTCCTGGTCCAGGCCTGGATCCCGGACCCCGCTTACTACTTCGCGATGAACGGGCCCAGTTGGTCGCTGTCGTGCGAGGCATTCTTTTACGCCGTGTTCCCGCCTACGGTTCGCCACCTGGCCAGGTGCGGGCGCCGTCGGCTGCACCTGCTGTTGATCGGGTTCGCGGCGGTCGACGTGCCGTTCACCCTGGCGATGGATGTGCTGCTCCCATCGGACGCCAAGGTGGCCGTCCTGTACACCGACCCGCTGTACCGGCTCGGCGAGTTCCTGGTGGGGGTCGGCCTCGGCCTGGCGATGCGTGACGGATGGCGACCGTCGGTGAGTCTGAGGGGTGCCCTCTGGTTGGCCGGCGGCGCATACAGCGCGGTGGGGGTGGTGGAGGTGGCGCTCGAGTATCGGATCGGCGTCTTCGGCCGCTTTCCAGTGCACGGACTGCCCGTGGATCTCGCCAGCCTCTTCGTGGAACCCGCCTTTGCACTGCTGATCGCGACCGCCGCCGCGGCCGACCTGTCCGGCGCCCGGACGGTGCTGTGTTCCCGGCCCTTGGTCCGCCTCGGCCAGTGGTCCTTCGCCCTGTACCTCAGCCACCATCTACTGATCGATGCCCTCAAGTCGGTCGCCCCCGAGCGACGGCCGTGGCCGGTGTCGATCGGACTCGAGCTGGTGATCCTGGCCGCCATGATCGGACTTTCCGGGGTGCTGTACGTCTGGGTCGAACGGCCGGCGGAGGCCAGGCTGCGGCGCCGGGCGGCAGGCAGGTCCGCTGGGGGTGGCGCGGCCGTTGCTGTGCCACGCCAACATCGACAGCCGACGACGGCGTCAACGCACGCGAGCAGGGAGTAGCCGTCACCTGAAGCTCAACCCTGATGTCGGCATTCCTGCTCGGTTGCTGATCTGCTAAAGCGGTTTGAATCTGCCCGTCTGCGGCGAGAACGGACACCGGGTCGTCCGCCCGTGGGTAGACGCAAAGGCCCTGGTAGGAACAGGCCTGACAAGATCAAGTTCCGGAACGCCAGAGGCTCCACGTTGGTCACCTATACTGCCACGCTCGATGTCCCGCGCCACGTGGTGGAGTACCTGTCCCGGCTGCTGGCCGCGCAACGACGCCGGATCGGCACCCCGAAGGGCTCTCGGGCTCTGGGAACCTTCCGCCAGGCCGTGCTGGTGCTGCGCTGGTTCCGCGACCGCGGCTGCGTGCACTGCCTGGCCCGGGATGCCGGCATCTCGCAGGCCACCGGCTACCGCTACCTGCACGAAGGCATCGACGTCCTGGCCGCCCAAGCCCCATATCTGCACGAGGTGTTGGAACGCTGCCGAGGTGAGGGGATGAGCCACGTGATCCTGGACGGCACCCTGATCGAGACCGACCGCCTTGCCAGGACAGTGCTGAGCGCGAAGGGCAAGGAGATCGACGCCTGGTACTCCGGCAAGCACAAGTGCTTCGGCGGCAACGTGCAGTTCCTCGCCGCTCCAGACGGCACCCCGCTGTGGACGTCCGACGTCGAGCCCGGCTCCACCCACGATCTCACCGCCGCCCGCGTCCATGTCCTGCCCGCGCTGTACACGGCGGCCCGCGAGGGCCTGCCCACCCTCGCCGATTCCGGCTACAAGGGCGCCGGCATCGGCATCCACGTCCCGGTCAAGAAGCCCGCCGGGCAGAGCGCCGACCACCTCCACGCCGACACCCGCACCTACAACGCGCTCTTGTGTGGCGTCCGCTCCCTGGGCGAGCGAACCGCCGCTGAGCTCAAGGAGCGCTGGCGGGCGCTGAAGTACGTCACGCTCAGCCCCAGTCGGATCGGCGACATCGCACGCGCCGCCCTTGTCCTCAATGGGCACTGGAAATGATCTCGCTGAGAAAACCTCAATGACTGGGTCAAGGCTGTGGGGGCCGCTCATCGGTTGAGAACGGCGCCCCGTGCAGGCGTTGCGTGACGCTGCCCCTCGCTGCGAACTACGGGCGGGGCGGCCGCTGATGTGTCCTGAGCTGGTCACGGGGTCCTTGGCGGCCGAAGCGGGGCAACTGAGCCCCGCACGGTTGCTGTACTTCTCTGCTGTACCGCAGCGTTCTAGCCCAGTGGTTCCTCAACTTACGTTCGGGGATTGGGGCCTGCGGCGGTATCCAACGCGCTGTTCCTGACCATGGAGATGCGGTCGGCAGCTGTTGTGCCTGTCGTCGTCGGCCGCCCTCGGACGGCCCACACACGGCCCAGGGGCACCCCAGCTAGAGCTGGCATCCGCCGCCGCGAAACCCCTTCGGCGTGCCTTGGAGTCCGGCAGAATGCCCGCTATGGATCAGGGTGGCTCAGGCCGCCTAGGTACCGATGGCATGACCGACACGGAGTGCTGACAGGAAGCATCGCTCTGCCACTCGCGACTACAGCGCAGGTGGCAGAGGAGCGAGCGACGCCCGCGAGCTGCTTTACCGAACCCGGCGGACTCCGCCGCTCACTCGCCGAGTATTGCACCGACAATTCGACGAAACATGGAGCCGGGCCGGTCCTGGCATCGTCGGCGCGCAGGGGGCGTCGTCCAACGGGCGGCGCTGTCTGGTGTGGACTTGGTTGGCGTCGAGGTGTTCAGTCAAGAGCCGCGAGGTGGTCGGCGGCGCCTCCGCGCCACTCGATCATGAAAAGGGTGGCGTCGTCGCTGGTGTGCCCGTCTCGTTCCCTCTTCAGCAGGTGGGAGAGCCGTCGCAGATCCGCCCGGACTCCCTCTGACGGCTCCTCCCCCAGGCGGTTGACGCAGCGGGTGAGGCGTTCTTCGCCGAAGAGCTCCCCGCCAGTGACGTGCTCCTCGATGATGCCGTCGGTGTAGTACAGCACGCGGTCGCCTCGCTGGAGGGTGTGCTCTCCGATCCGGGGTACCTCGCCGCCGAAGCCGACGGGCAGCGTCGTCGCGCTCTCCAGTTGCTGTACCACCCGGCCGTCGCGGATCAGCAACGGGGCAGGGTGGCCCGCGTTGACCAGCTTCATCTCACCGGTGGCGATGTTGAGGTGCATCAGCTGCGCCGTGACGAAGTGGTCGGGGCCGAACTGCCGGGAGATGGCATCGTCCATGAACGCGTACTTCTCGGCCAGGTCGATGAACATGCGCCGGGCGTGCCGGTAGGCGCCGATGGCCACGGTCGCCATCGTGGCGGCGTCCAGGCCGTGGCCCATCGCGTCGATCAGGGCGGCATGCAGGATGTCGTCGTTGAGGGCGTAGTCGAAGCTGTCGCCGGCCACGCGGTAGGCGGGCTCCAGGATGCCGGCCACCTCGACCTGCGGCACGGACATCGACAGTGGCGGCAGCAGGCTCCACTGGATCTCCGCGGCCACGTTCATCGGCTCCCGGCGCCGGGCCTGGAAGAACTGGTCGGTGTAGGCGTTCTTGGTGACTAGCAAGTCGGCGACCAGGCCAGCGAGCCTGCGTAGCAGGCGCCGGTCGTCGGCGCCGACGGCATCCAGGGTGAGGGCCATCACGCCCACCTGGTCGCTTCCGTCCAGCAGCGGGAGGTACATCCGGACGCTGTGGGCCTGTGGTACCTCGACGACCCGCCCGCGCAAGAAGGCCCGGCCGGCGGGGGAGTCCATTACCGGCTGGGGCTGGCTGACGTGCAGTTTTCTGCCCGGCAGTGGCACCAGCAGCTCCTGCGCGTAGTCCTGGAGCAGGATGGAGACCTCACGGCCCCCGATCCTGGCCACTTCCTCCGCGATCAGCGGGGCGATCAGCTGCGGCGGCAAATGCGGCGCTCTGTCCAGCAGTACGCCGAGCAGCCGCTCGCCGAAACCCTCCGAGCGGTCCTCCGGGATCTCCTCGCCCATGGCCTGGTTAACCATCTCCTGCCTGCCCTCACCTCGGTCACCACCTGTGCACAACGTGACCTGGGATCTCGCCCGAGCGGCTTATTACGCCATGCGCGGCATGTCGGCCCAATCGCCGCCTCTGATGGGGATCTTTGAATCTCCTCACCCTGTGCTGAGGATGGCCCCGGAGTTGCTCGCCTTGATTCCTCAGGCGTGCAAGTGCTGACCTGCGGGTTGCCGAACTTGAGGGCTGGCTCTTGGGCAGGTGGCTGGGCGGGCACGAGGGCTGGGACGGGGCGGTCCGGGGGTGGGTGGGGTCTCTCTCGAGGGCGGGAACAGGTGGTGTGGGAGCGGGTTCAGGGTTCGATGGCGAGGTGTTCGATGAGGTCGTCGCGCAGCGTGAACCGATAGCGGAGATCGATGATGCCACCGGGGAAGTTGCCTTCGAGGTGGTGTGTGGCGACGTAGTGGGCCGTGTCGATCTGCTGGGCGTTCGTGAGGTGGATGGTGTAGGTGAATTCGGTGGCTGATCGGTCCAGCCACCGCTCGATCGCGGCGCTTCCCTGGTAGGTGTTGCCGTCGTCGATCACTGTGGCGTCGTCGGTGAACGTCGTGACCGCGGTTGCGGTGTCGTGGACGCGGTGCGCTGTGAGGTAGCGGGTGATCACCGCGGGCAGGTCGTCCGGGGTGATGGTCCGGGGCTGGTTGTCGTGCATGACGCTCCTGATGGTGGTGGCGGGTTCAGACGGTGGGGGTGGTGCCGCCGTCGATGACGTATTCGGCGCCGACGATGGCCGAGGCGCGGTCGGAGACGAGGAAGGCGACGAGTTCGGCGACTTCCTCGGGCCGGTTGGGACGACCGAGCGGGATGCCTCCCAGGGAGTCCATGAGCCGGCCCAGCGCCGCTTCCTGGCTGATGCCGGCCTCGTGGGCGATCCGGGTGACGAGGTTGTCGGCGGCCGAGGTCTGGACGAAGCCGGGCGAGACGGTGTTGACGCGGACGCCGTGCGGGGCGACCTGGTTGGCCAGGCCCTTGCTGTAGGTGGTCAGGGCGGCCTTGGCGGCGGCGTAGGCCAGGGTGCCGTTCCACAGCGGCATGCGGCGCTGGATCGAGGTGACGTGCACGACCGCGCCCTTGCCCGTGGCGATCATGTGCGGGAGGAGTGCGCGGTCCAGGCGGACGGCGGCCAGCAGGTTCGTGTTCAGTTCCCTTGCCCAGTCGTCCTCGCCGAGCGCGGCGAATCCTCCCGCTGGTGCCTCGGAGCCGCCGAGGGTGTTGACCAGGATGTCGACGCCTCCCATGCGGGCGTCCACCTCGGAGGCAACGTGGGCGGCGCCCTGGGCGGTGGACAGGTCGGCGGTGATGAACGTCTTCTCCTCGACGTCGTCGGGGCGGCTGCGGGCGGTGACCAGCACGGTCGCGCCGGCCTCGGCGAGCCGTCGGGCGATCGCGGCTCCGGTGCCCTTGGTGCCGCCGGTGACCAGAGCGCGTCGGCCTTCGAGGGATTCGCTGATGGATGTGGTCACGTTGTGCTCCGTTCCCGGGCGCGGGTATACGAGGCGCCGCTCCCGTCTCGACTGCTAAAATAGAAGCTACTAACTTCGACATTAGCAGTAACTGAGGGGATGGTCGCCGTGGCGAGCCGCATCAGGCTGGAGGACCGGGAGTGCCCGCTGTCCACGACGGTGGAACACGTCGGCGAGTGGTGGACACTGCTGATCCTCCACGACGCCTTCGACGGCTACACCCGCTTCGACCAGTTCCAGGAGAGCCTGGGCATCTCCTCCAGCATGCTCACCACCCGGCTGAAGACCCTGGTCGCCGACGGTCTGCTGGAGCGCCGGCCCTACCAGACCAGCCCCGTCCGGCACGAGTACGTCCTGACCGAACTCGGGCGCTCCCTGCGCCCGGTGATCGTCGCCCTCGCCGCGTGGGGCAACTCCCGCCTCACGCCGACGGAGCGCAGCATGATCCTCGTCGACGCGCACACCGGCGAGGAAGCCGAGCCCGTCGTCGTCGACGCCAAAACCGGCCGCCGACTCGACGACAGCGCCGCCTACGTCTTCACCGCAGGCCCCGCAGCCAGCGACGCGATGCGCAGCCGCTACGCGGCACGGCCGACCATTCCCGCGGAAGAGGCGTAAGTCCGCCCGGAAGAGCCTCGTACAGCCTTGAGTAGGGCCGCGAGCACGGGCTGCACCTGACCAGGGCTGCACCTGACCAGCCTCGCGGCACCGGCTTGTCGCCGGCGTGATACCTGCCAACCCTCCCCAGTCGTTGAGAACTGGATCAAGTGAGGTGAGGAGCAACACCGGTCGTTTCCAAGAATCCCCATCACCTCGGGTGATCATCGACCTTGGCGACGTGACCTTCTGCGATGCGGTCGGAGCCAGCTTGCGCACATTACAGAGCGGTCGCGGAGCCGACCGCCCCAGCCACGACGTGTTCTGACCTCATGCCCCGTGTGCCCGCCCGGAGGAGCGAAGCGACGACGGGTGCCTGAACCCGTAGAGAAAGTTGCAACTCTCAGCCGGGCTGGGCCTGCGGTACTGCGCACCCTGCGAGTCAGCGCTAGCCGGTGCGCCGTTCAGAGTTGACGGCAACGCTGACGGCAACGATGGCACACAGAGGCCGTTGATCACGACCATCAGCGATCAGCCGGAAGGAAGGCAGAGCCCCCGCCCAACCGCCTGCCTGATCCTACGGATCAGAAGGTTGCAGGTTCGAATCCTGCCGAGTGCACACAGACCAGAGGCCCCGGAGTGATCCGGGGCCTCTGGCGTTTCAGAGGCGTACGGCAGCGACGCCGGCCGCGAAGAGCGGATCTCCGCGCGCGGGGACCAGGGCTTGATCCGGTGCCGCCGGGGCGTCGAGCGGACTCCGGCCCGGCCGGCATCGGTATGGCCGCAGCCCTCATTGCCACCGTAATCAGCCGAAGGGTGCCGCGCTGAGCCAGTACTTCGATATGGGCGACGAGACCCTGTGGAACCCGTCCCATGGGGCTTCCCGTCTTTTCCGGCGTCAAGTCGCGGTCTTCGAAGCGGAGCTGGAAATCCCATCGGGCATCGGACCGATGGAGAACGACGAGTGCCAGATCGATCCGGACGCCTTCGAGATCTTCGTCAACGCCCTTTTGGCGCAGCACCGAAGAACGAGCCATGCCATAGTGCTCGCGCTTTCCGACGGCTTCACCGCCACCGTGCTGGTTCTTGCGGAGCGTGCCGGGATCAGGGTGGACTGGGCCGGGCTCGGAGCCAACGAGCACGGCCCGTTCCGAGACGTACAGGTCTCCGCCGTCACAGGGATGTCCGCCCCGCCCGAGGGGCGAGCCTGGGGCGCAGGGCTGCGCGAGAAGGCACGGGAGCTCGGGCGGTGCATGCCTCGCTGACCGGAGCGGCGCTCCGTGGATCAGATGTGCTGATCCGGATTCGCGGGCTGGTAGAAGTTCCAGCTGCCCTCGCCGTGATGCTGCCCGTCGGGCGAGCTGGAGGACGGGCAGGCGCCGTTGTCCGGTCGGCCGTTCCACCAAAGAGAACAGCAGTGATTGCAGAACCTCCAGTTGTTCTGGAAGGCCGTGACGTTGTCGTCGAGCGGAATGGGCATGGTGACCTCTTTTCGGCGCAGTGTTACGCGAAAAAGTCGCGTCCTTTCTCGACGTAGATTAGTCGGCGTGTGGTATTTGCCCGCCGCATATGCTGTGCGTGTCGACGGTCTTTGATTTCCGTGCACGGGAGCCAGACCTGGCTGCAATGATTCTCATTGCCATTTGGTTGCCCCGCCCGGCATGCATTTCGGGGAGTGAAGGGGCTGGTGACGGGGGCTGTGATCCCTGTGCGCTATGGTGCCTCGTTTTTGTCGCGCACCTATGGGGGGTTTGATGCGGCGAACCACAGCAGCCGCGAGCGCCGTCACCGTGCTCGTGCCGCTTCTCCTGGCCGGCGCTTCGACGGCGTCGGCCGCAGGCAACGGCTCACTCACCGTCACGACGTTGGACCGCAGCGGCAAGCCGGTCTACGCCCAGGTGGCGGTCTACAACACCAGGACGAACGACTTCCGCTACATCGACAGCAACAAGGCGACGTCGCTGCCCAACGGCAGCTACGAGCTGGTCACGTCCTTCCGGGACGCCGGGGACGAACGCGCCACCGTCGGCGGCCACAACGTGACGGTCTCCGGGGCCACGAAGACCACGTTCGACGCCCGGCAGGGCCGCCCGGTCAACGTCTCGCTCAGCCCGAACCCGGGCAGCGGATACGACCACACGGTCAGCGCGTACGTCTGCGCCGCAGACAACGGCCCGGCGAACATGGGCATGTCGGCGGAGGCGGGTGAGCTGTATGTCATCCCGTCGAGCAGCAAGGCGTACGAGCTGTCCTACGGCACCACGTACCAGCCGACGTCGGAGACCGGCGGGAGCTTCTGGGTGGCGTCCGCCACGCACCGGGGCGGTGTGCCGTCCGGGGTGTCCGCGACGCTGAAGCAGTCCGGGCTGACCGCCCTCAAGGTGTCCGCCCGTTCAGGTCCCGACAGCGGACAGGCGGACTTCTCGTTCGACTACTCGTCGGCGAGCGGCGACGCCTGCTCGTGGGGCCCGACCTCGCTCCAGTTCCAGCGTGACCTGCCCAACTCCTTCACCGCCCACCTCCCGGCCGGTCAATGGGCGGTGAGCCAGCAGGGCAACGACTTCATCTTCGACGGCTTCCACAGCTACGCGGCCGGCCAGACCACCTCGCTGACCCTCGGCCACGCGGTCTGGGGGCCCGGCGGGCGGCTGCCCAACACCTGGTACCACCAGCTGTACTTCGGGAACATCAACCCGTTCTCCGACCCGACCCTTCCGGCGGGCGGGACGCTGGCCTCCGGCACCGTGAAGCTGACCCACGCGGGCAAGACGCTGTACTCGCACACCTACAGCCCGTCGAACGAGATCGACGCGCACCCGGTGATCCCCGGTGCGGGCTGGTACACGCTCACTCAGACCGGTCACCGCAGCCTGCCGTCCGGCTCGCTGTCGACCACCTCCAGCCTCACCCTGCACTTCTACGCGGACCCCGACAAGAACGAGCAGATCCGGGACTACATCACCCGGTTCTGGCCCAACGCGCTCGACAGCAGGAACCAGGCGGCCCCCGGCTCGACCACGACCGTCGTCCTGGGCATGCAGCGCACCGGCACGGACGACAGCACGATCCAGCAGCTGTCCGACAGCGTGAAGTCCGTGCAGGCCTGGTACACCACCGACAACGGCACCACCTGGCACGCCACCGCCGCCAAGCTGTCCGGCGGCAAGTGGACCATCGCCGTCCACAACCCGGCCTCCGGCCGCGTCGGCCTGCGCTCGACGGTCACCGACACCCACGGCGACAGCGCGACGACCACGGTGTACAACGCGTACGCCGTGAGCTGAGGCACCTCGCTCGAAGGCCCCGGGATCCGCCGCGATCCGGGGCCTTCGGCATGTTCTAGTCCAACTGGAAGCTCGCCTCGACCGGGTAGTGGTCGCTGGGGGCGTTCGTGTCGGTCCGGCCGGTGGTCCAGCCGGACTGGGGATCGAAGTCGACCTTGACGGTGGACATCGCGGCCGGGGCCGGGCGGTCCGTCGCGTTCAGGTAGCCGATGTAGTCGAGGTCGTCCCGGTAGTCCTTGGGGAAGGACTCGATGCCGGACATGTCCTGGCACCAGGCGGACACCGGGCAGTCCATCGTCCGCAGGCTCTGGCCCGGGTCGGCGGCCGGGGTGCCGAGGACGCCGTTCACCGCGCTCTGGGCGTTGGCGTAGTCGCCGCGCGCCTGACCGCCGTAGTACTCCACGTTCATGTCACCGCCGATCAGCACCGGACCGCTCGAGCCGGCGATGCCGTCCACCCACGAGCGGATCTCGCGGAGCTGGGCGAGCCGGGTGGACTGGGTGGTGTCGGTGGAGGTGTCGGACTCGTCGGCCTGGAGGTGGGTGCCGACCACCCAGCTCTTCACCCCGCCCTTGTCGATCTGCGCCAGCGCCGCGCCCTTGTTGGCGTGGTAGTCCCAGGTGCCGTAGGTGGAGTTGCTGAAGACGTGGGCGTACTGGGCGGTGATCGGGTATTTGGAGAGGATCATCGTGCCGCCGTTGATGACGAACAGCGAGTTGGAACAGTCACCGCTGATGCCCGTCCAGCCGCCGCCGGAACAGGTCTGGCCGACGACCGGGGTGTGGTACGGGTACAGGTCGGCGAGCTTGCCGACGATGTCGGCGGTGGAGCTGTTGTTGAAGTCCTCGTCGAGCACCACCACGTCCGCGCTGTGCGCGCGGACGATCGACTCGATGGCCGGGGTGCGCTGGGCCGCCTTCTCGTTCTGGGTGCTGTCGACGATCGGGGTGGCGAGGTCGACGTTCCAGGCGAACACCGACAGGCTGGTGCCGGTGGCCGCGCTCGCGGCGGGGGCGGGGTAGCCGACGGCGCCGAGGAGCAGGGCCGCCGCCGCGGTGGTGACGGCGGTGGCGGTACGACGCGAGACCATGCGCTCTCCTGGTGAGGTGGGCGGGTACATGACAGCGCGACAGACTCTAGGTGGTCGCCGGTGCGGCCGACAGAACATCGACACGAACAGTGGTGGATCGGTCCGTGGAGAAAAGGTGTCTGTACAAGTTCACCTAGCGGCGGGCTGATCTGACCGGCCGGCTCCGGTTGACCGTCCGAGCTGTGTGCACAGCTTCAGTGTCTTCAGCACTCCTCGTCCGGGTCGTTCCGGTTCAGCTTCTCCAGGTACTCGTGCGCCAGGCCCGTGGCCCGAGTGAACCAGTCGGTGATGACCGCGAGTTCCTCCGGGGTGTAGTCGGAGAACAGATCCGTCAGTCGTCTGTAGTGGCCCGCGTACACCGCCGCGACGCGCGCGACGGCGTCCGGTACGGCGGCCACCCTGACCCGGCGGCGGTCGGTGGGGTCGGGGCGGCGGGTGACGTAGCCGGCGCGTTCGAGGCGGTTGAGGATGCCGGTCACCGCGCCGGTGGTGACGTGGGCCCGGGCGGCCAGGTCACCGGCCGTCAGCAGGTCGTCGCCGGCCTCCAGGACGAAGGCGAAGCAGGTCAGATCGGTGACGTTCAGACCCAGCCGCCGGGCCAGCTCCTGCTGTCCGATCAGGTGGGCGGCGATGAGGTGGTCCATCGCCGACAGCGCCTGAGCCGGTGTGGCGGGCGGTCGCGGCGTGCCGTGCATCTTTCGGAATCCCTTAGCTCGTGAGATATTCGGTGATGTAACTTCTTAGTTCGTGAGAGAGTCTGAGGCTCGTCTCTGGAGGCGGCTATGAGTCTGTACGACGAGGGTCACACGATCGCCGGCTGGACCGGCTTCGGCATCGCGACCGCGGGGGGTGCGGTGGTGGGGCTGGGGGTGTGTGCGGCCTCGCCGGCGGTGGCCGGGGGCGGGCTGGCCGTGGTCGCCGTGAGTGTTCTGGTGACCTGGGTCCTGCATCTGTCGGGCTGGGGGAAGTCGCCGGGGGTGCGGGATCGGGGGGAGTGGGGGATGCGGGTGCGGGATGTGCGGGCGCGGGAGGGACATCCGGGCTGCGTGAGCTGTCGGTTGGCGGGGAGGGGGCGGCGGGTTTCTGGGATGGTTCCTGCCGAATCGATACCTCTGTCCCCTATCGAGTGAACGTGCGTTCTGTGGACGGCAGTTGGTGATCGGCATCCCTAGCTTCGGAGGTGGAGGTGATGCTCGATGTACGAGCAGAACGAGACTCCGCCGGAGCAGTCGGCGGGGCGGGAACAGGATGCGATCGACGTCAACGACTTCGTGTTCGCGGCTACGGGGGCGCGGGTGCGGAGGATCACTCTGCCGAGTGGGGAGCACTGGTTCCCGGCTGTGGATGTGGCCCTCCATCTCGGGTACGCAAACACACGGCAAGCTCTGTTGTGGCACGTTGCGCCAGATTGCACGAAGCGCCTCAGCGAGATTGCACACGGCGTCTGTGGACCAACCACTTTGCGCAAACTTGCAGGTCACAGGCTTCAGCGTTCGATGAAGCTGGTGAACTTGAAAGGGATCATCCAGCTCGTCAACGGCTGCACCAAGCCCAAGTGCGCGCCCTTCAAGGCATGGGTCAGTGAGGTCATCGAGACCATCCAGCGCGACGGTTCCTACTCCCTCGACCCCGCCCCCGTGCAACCCGCCCCCGACGGCCGCACCGCCTACCTCATGCCTCAAGAGGTCGCCGACGCGATCGTCCGGCTGGAGGAGCGGAACATCCAGGCGGACGAGGCACAGGCGGTCACGCAGTTCGAGCGGATCGAGCAGATGCGATGCCTCAACGAGCAGCTCGGCGGCCAACTCAGCCGCACCAACGACTTCCTCGGCCGCATCGCCGACACCCTCGACCTCATCGCCGACCGGCTGCGGCCCTCCACCCTGGCGCCGCCCCCGCCGACGATGACCCCTCAGCAGCTCCTGGCCACCTGGCGGGCCAAGAACCTCGTCGTCACCGATGACGTGCACGCCGTCGCCACCTGTCTCGCCCCGGCGCTGTTGCGCGGGCCGGTGCATTGCCGGCTGGAGGACGTCGCGGACCGTACCGGACTCACCCTCGACCGGGTCCATGACTGTGTGCGCATGCTGATCAAGCGTGGCTGCATGCGGCAGACGGGGCTCGCGGAAGGCGGGACGCCGGTGTACGTGCTGCCGTAGCACACGCACGCAAACAGGCCCGAAGTCGCAAAACGGAGTTGCGGCTTCGGGCCCTTGCGTACCCTACGCCCTCCTTCCGCCCCGACCCCACTGTCAGACCCACCCCCTACCCTCAAGAGTGATGGCACAGGTTTGGAAGTGCACCGGACTGCGCTGGTCGTCGGACGGTCCCGTGCTGGTCTGGGACGGCGGGCGGCGCAGTGCGCTGCCGTGGGGGAAGCGGGTCGCCTTCGCTGTGCTGGAGGGGGGTGTGCGCAGGTGTGTCGGGGCGCGGGGGAACGGGTGTCCGGTGCAGGCGGCCGTGTCGGCGAGGAGTACGGGCGCCCGGTGCGAGGAGTGTGCGCGGCTGGATCGGGCGCATTCCGTGGCCGCCGACACGATCGCCGACGATCCTCGGCCGTACCGGGTGTACCTGGCGTGGTTCGGGCCCGGGATGGTCAAGGTCGGCATCACCGCCGTCGAGCGCGAGAGCGCGCGGCTGCTCGAGCAGGGTGCCGTCTGTTTCAGCTGGCTCGGCACCGGTCCGCTGATGGCCGCCCGGCGTACCGAGGAGCTGCTCAGGGCCGCGCTGAAGGTGCCGGACCGGATTCCGTACGTCGAGAAGCGGGCGGTGCGGTCCGCGCTGCCCGCGACAGAGGTGGAACGGGCCCTGGAGGTGCGGGAGTTGCATGCCAGGGCCGTGGCGCTCCCGGCCTGGCCGGAGTCTCTTCGCCCCGCCGAGTGCCGGGTCGTCGATCACGCCGGCACGTTCGGGCTCGACCGGGCCCCGGCCGCCTTCGGTGACGTCGTGGAGCTGGTGCCGGGCGGAGCCGTGGGCGGGGAGCTGGTCGCGGCCGCCGGGCCCGATCTGCATCTGGCGGTCGAGGGACACGGGGTCGTCGTGCTCGACACCCGGCTGATGGCCGGGTGGGAGCTGGTGCCGTCCGATGTCCCCGGAGGCCGACTCACCCTTCCCGTACGGGAGTTCCGGCGCGAGCCCGAGGGTCTCTTCTGACACGACCGTAAAGAAATGGATCCCGGACGGATCCCCTTCGGCAAGGTCTCTGGACTCCCAACAGGCCCGTCGCCGACGGTTGTTGTCATGAGCGATCAGCGGAACGACCCTGTCCTGCCCACTCCCGCCCACGAACCCCCCTACTACGCCGTCGTCTTCACCTCCCTCCGCCGCCCCGGCGAAGACCCCGGTGAATACCAGCGCACCGCCACCCGTCTCTCCCGCCTCGTCCGTGACATCCCCGGCTTCCTCGGTGAGGACTTCGCCCATAGCCCAGGCCCGGGCGGACTCGCCATCTCCGTGGCCTACTTCCGGGATCTCGACGGGATCCAGCGGTGGCGGGAGCACCCCGAGCATCTCGAGGCCAAGCGGCGCGGACGGGAGCGGTGGTACGAGCGGTACGTGATCCACATCGCCCGGGTCGAGCACGCGCACGCCTTCACCCCCGCGTGAGCGCTTCCCAGGTGCCGCCTGAGAGCCGCCTGTGAGTTTCTCAGGGAAATCACAGATTGCAGAAAGCCTCTTCTCAGAGGATCCCGACATGGTGTCCAGCATGACCACGACCTCGCCCCGGGGGCGCACCGAACTGCTGAGGCCGGACGGGAGCCCCGTCCGAGTGCTTGTGGTGGACGACGAGCTGTCGATCACCGAACTGCTGAACATGGCCCTTCGTTACGAGGGCTGGCAGATCAGGAGTGCGGGGGACGGGCAGGGTGCGATACAGACCGCCCGGGAGTTCCGTCCGGACGCCGTCGTCCTGGACATGATGCTGCCGGACATGGACGGGCTCACCGTGCTGGGGCGGCTGCGGCGGGAACTGCCCGACGTGCCCGTCCTGTTCCTGACCGCCAAGGACGCCGTCGAGGACCGTATCGCCGGGCTCACCGCGGGCGGGGACGACTACGTCACCAAACCGTTCAGCCTGGAGGAGGTCGTGGCCCGGCTGCGGGGGCTCATTCGCCGGTCCGGGGCTGCCGACCGGCGGTCGGACTCCGTGCTCGTCGTGGGTGACCTGACCCTGGACGAGGACAGTCACGAGGTGTCGCGGGCCGGAGAGAACATCCACCTCACGGCCACCGAGTTCGAGCTGCTGCGCTTCCTCATGCGCAATCCTCGGCGTGTGCTCAGCAAGGCGCAGATCCTGGACCGTGTGTGGTCGTACGACTTCGGCGGACAGGCCAATGTGGTCGAGCTCTATATCTCGTATCTGCGGCGGAAGATCGACGCGGGCCGCGAGCCGATGATCCACACGCGGCGCGGGGCCGGTTATCTGATCAAGCCCGCCACCTCATGAGCGGGCGACGGCGGACGGGTCCGCAGCGGCGGCAGAAACGACGACCGGGGCAGCCGCGCACCCTACGGACCCGGCTCGTCGTCGCGTCGGTGCTGCTGATCGCGGTGGTGTGCGCGGTGATCGGCACGGTGACCACGCTCGCACTGCGGTCGCATCTGTACGACCAGCTGGACCAGCAGCTCATCGAGGCCTCCGCGCGCGCGGCCGGCGGATTCGGACCGGCGCCGGACGGGATGAAGAACGGGGTCACGCCCCCGGACCAGCAGGGCAAGCGCGGCGCCTTCAAGGAGACCGACCTCGGCGAGTTCGTCGCCCGGGGTCCGCAGCCCAGCGGCACCATCGCCGCCAAGGTCGAGAACGGCGTCATCACCGAGGCCAGGGTCGGCCACAAGTCCAAGGACGACAACAACGTCCCGCAGATGAACGCCAAGGCGCTGAACGCGACCCAGACCAAGGCGCTCGCCTCCGTCGCGAAGGACGGCGAGATCCACAGCACCGAGATCCCCGACCTCGGCGACTACCAGGTGAGGTACGTCGACGGCAACAACGGCACGTTCTACGTCGCCCTGCCGACCGCCGAGGCCGACGGCACGATCAACACCCTGATCCTGGTCGAGATCAGTGTCACCGCCGCCGGACTCATCGCCGCCTCTCTCGCCGGCACCGTCATCGTCGGCGTCGCCACCCGCCCCCTGCGCAAGGTCGCCAACACCGCCACCCGGGTCTCCGAACTCCCGCTGCACACCGGCGAGGTGAACCTCAGCGAGCGGGTCCCGGAGTCCGAGTGCGACCCGCACACCGAGGTCGGCCAGGTCGGTGCCGCGCTCAACCGCATGCTGGATCACGTGCACGGCGCCCTGCACGCCCGGCAGCAGAGCGAGATGCGGGTACGGCAGTTCGTCGCCGACGCCAGCCATGAGCTGCGCACGCCGCTCGCCTCCATCCGCGGGTACGCGGAACTCACCAGACGCGGACGCGAACAGGTGGGCCCCGACACCCGGCACGCGCTCGGGAGGATCGAGTCCGAGGCGGGGCGGATGACCCTCCTCGTCGAGGATCTCCTCCTCCTCGCCCGGCTGGACGCCGGACGTCCGCTGCAGTTCGAGCAGACCGATCTCATTCCGCTCGTGGTGGACACCGTCAGCGACTCCCGCGCGGCCGGCATGGACCACAACTGGCGTCTCGACCTGCCCGACGAGCCCGCCCTGGTGTCCGCGGACGCGGCCCGCGTCCAGCAGGTGCTGGTCAACCTGCTGGGCAACGCCCGTAAGCACACGCCACCGGGGACGACCGTCACCGCGCGCGTGCAGCGGCGCGGGCCGTGGATGTGCGTCGACGTCGAGGACAACGGGCAGGGGATTCCGGCCGAGTTGCTGCCGCACGTCTTCGAGCGGTTCGCGCGGGGCGACTCCGCGCGCTCGCGCTCCACCGGGTCCACCGGGCTCGGGCTCGCCATCGTGCAGGCCGTCGCGACCGCGCACGGCGGTGCCGTGACCGTCGACAGCGTTCCGGGGCGGACGGTGTTCACCGTGCATCTGCCCGCCCTCACTCCCGTCGTCCCCCGGCCGGCTCCCGAAACCGACTGGCAATCGCACTCACAGGCACAGCACAGCGCCACCACACGGGTGCAACAGGGGGCCTGACGAGAGTCGGTCCCATGCGAACCGACTCTTCTCCCGGCACTCTGCCGGCGCGGGAGCACCTCCCGGCCGGAAACGCCGGTACGCCTGTCCTGGACGTAGTGATCCCCGTCTACAACGAGGAGAAGGACCTCCAGCCCGCCGTCCGCAGACTGCACGCGCACCTCACGCGCACCTTCCCGTACGCGTTCCGCATCACCATCGCGGACAACGCGTCCACGGACACCACTCCGCAGGTGGCCGCGCGGCTGGAGCAGGAGATCCCCGAGGTCACCAACTTCCGTCTGGAGCAGAAGGGCCGGGGGCGGGCGCTCAGGACCGTCTGGTCCGCCTCCGAGGCGCCGATCCTCGCCTACATGGACGTCGACCTGTCCACCGACCTCAACGCCCTGCTGCCGCTGGTGGCGCCGCTTATCTCCGGCCACTCGGACCTCGCCATCGGCTCCCGGCTCGCCCGCGCCTCGCGCGTCGTGCGCGGTCCCAAGCGGGAGTTCATCAGCCGGGCCTACAACCTGATCCTGCGCGGCTCGCTCCAGGCCCGCTTCTCCGACGCGCAGTGCGGCTTCAAGGCCATCCGGAGGGACGTGGCCCAGGTGCTGCTGCCGCTCGTGGAGGACACCGGCTGGTTCTTCGACACCGAGATGCTGGTGCTCGCCGAGCGGGCGGGGCTCAGGATCCACGAGGTGCCGGTCGACTGGGTCGACGACCCGGACTCGACCGTGCACATCGTGCAGACCGCGACCGACGACCTCAAGGGCGTCTGGCGGATCGGCAAGGCCCTGGCCACCGGCTCGCTGCCGCTGGACCGGCTCACCCGCCCCTTCGGTGACGACCCGCGCGACCGGGACATCCAGGACGTGCCGAAGGGCCTGGCCCGTCAGCTCGTCGGCTTCTGCGTGGTCGGCGGCCTGTCCACCCTCTTCTACCTGGTGCTCTACAGCCTCTTCCGGCAGTTCTCCGGCTCCCAGATCGCCAACGCGCTCGCCCTGCTGGTCTCCGCGATCGCCAACACGGCCGCCAACCGCCGGCTCACCTTCGGGGTGCGCGGCCGGGGCGGCGCCGTACGGCACCAGGCGCAGGGCCTGGTCGTCTTCGGCATCGGTCTCGCCCTGACCAGCGGCTCCCTGGCCGCCCTGAACGCGGCCAGCTCCAGCCCGGCGCACTCCACCGAGCTGGCGGTGCTCATCGCCGCCAACCTCGCCGCGACCGTGCTGCGCTTCCTGCTGTTCCGCGCCTGGGTCTTCCCGGACCGGGACGACTCCGGCACGGCCACGGCGTCCACCACCCCGCCGTACGGCACGCCCGCCCCGTACGCGCCGCTGCCGCAGCGAACCGTGCCGCACCAGCAGTCGTACGACCCCTGTCAGACGACCACCCAGGTCCGCGCCGGTGAAGCCGCGGACGGCAGCTGGAGGGACGCCACCATGCGGTTGCAGCCGGTGCGCCCTCACGACACCGATCCGGGGGATCCCCGATGACCAGCCACTACGACCAGCAGGGCAGTACGACCGTGTGGGGTCCGCCCCCGGCCGCTCCCCCGCACCACGCCCACCGGGCCGGTGATCCGAAGCAGCCCTTCGTACGGAGACTGTGGCGCGGCCGGCCCGAGGACCCGCGCTGGGCGCGCCCGGCCCTGTTCGGCCTGCTGGCCGCCACCTTCGTCCTCTACCTGTACAACCTCAGCGCCTCCGGCTACGCCAACTCCTTCTACTCGGCGGCCGTGCAGGCGGGCAGCACATCCTGGAAGGCGTTCTTCTTCGGCTCGCTGGACGCGGGCAACGCGATCACCGTGGACAAGCCGTCGGCCTTCCTGTGGCCGATGGAGCTGTCGGTCCGGATCTTCGGCCTGAACTCGTGGGCGATCCTGACGCCCGAGGTCCTCATGGGCGTCGGCACGGTCGCGGTCGTGTACGCGGCCGTACGGCGCCGGTTCAGCCCGGTGGCCGGTCTGGTCGCGGGCGCGGTCCTCGCGCTCACCCCGGTCGCGGCGCTGATGTTCCGGTTCAACAACCCGGACGCGATGCTGGCCCTGCTGATGTCGCTGGCCTGCTACTTCGTCGTACGGGCGGTGGAGGACGGCCGGACCAGGTGGCTGGTGTGGGCCGGGACCGCGATCGGTTTCGCGTTCCTCGCCAAGACGCTCCAGGCGTTCCTGATCCTGCCGCCCCTGGCGATCGTGTACGCGCTGTGCGCCCCGGTCTCGCTGAAGAAGCGGTTCGGTCAGCTGGCCGCCGCCACCCTCGCGCTGGTCGTGGCCGGCGGCTGGTGGGTCGCGATCGTCGAGCTGTGGCCGGCCTCCTCCCGCCCCTACATCGGCGGTTCGCAGAACAACAGCTTCCTGGAGCTGACCTTCGGCTACAACGGCCTCGGCCGGATCAACGGCGACGAGACCGGCAGCGTCGGCGGCGGGGGCGGCGGCAACGGCTCCGGCCGCTGGGGCGCCACCGGCTGGGACCGGATGTTCAACTCCGAGATCGGCAGCCAGATCTCCTGGCTGCTCCCGGCCGCGCTGATCCTGCTGGTCGGCGGTCTGGTGGCCACCCTCCCCCACTCTCGACTTCGCTCGAGCGGGGGGACCCCCATGCCCAGGCGCACGTCCGTCACCCGGGCCTCGTTCCTGGTGTGGGGCGGCTCGCTGCTGATCACCATGGTGGTCTTCAGCTACATGGCGGGCATCTTCCACCAGTACTACACCGTGGCCCTCGCCCCCTACCTCGCGGCCGTGACCGGCATGGGCGCCGGGCTGCTGTGGGAGAAGCGGAAGGAGCTGTGGGCGTCCATCACCCTCGCCGCCTCCGTGGTCGCGGCGGCGGCCTGGGGGTACGTCCTGCTCAACCGCACCGCCAGCTACCTCCCCTGGCTGAAGTGGCTGGTCCTGATCGGCGGTCTGGCGGCCGCGCTGGGCCTGGTCTTCGCCGGCCGGATCTCCCGGCAGCTGGCCCTCGGGGCGGCGGCGGTCGGCCTGGTGGCCGCGCTCGCCGGTCCTACGGCGTACACCCTGAGCACGGTGAACTCCGCGCACACCGGCTCCATCCCGACGGCCGGTCCGGCGGGCGCGAGCATGATGGGCTTCGGCGGCGGCCGGGGGCCCGGTGGTGGCAAGGGCGGCGGTATGCGTGGCGGCTTCGGCGGCGGGATGCCGGGCCGGCAGAACGGTCAGGGTCAGCAGAACGGCAACGGATTCCCGGGCGGCGGTGGCATGCCGGGCCAGAACGGCAACACCCAGGGCCGACAGAACGGCAACGGCTTCCCGGGCGGCAGCCGGATGGGCGAGGCAGGAGGTAGGGGCGGCGGCGCCGGCGGCCTGCTGAACGGCGCGAACGTCTCGTCCGCCGCCAAGAAGCTGCTGGAGACGGACGCCTCGAAGTACACCTGGGTCGCCGCGTCCATCGGCTCCCAGAACGCGGCCAGCTACCAGCTCGCCACCGGTGACCCGGTGATGGCGATCGGCGGCTTCAACGGCACCGACCCGTCCCCGACGCCGGCGCAGTTCAAGACGTACGTGGAGGACGGAAAGATCCACTACTTCATCGCGGGCGGCGGTATGGGCGGTGGCATGGGCGGCAGCAGCAGCGGCACCGCCTCCCAGATCAGCTCGTGGGTCCAGAGCACCTTCAAGAAGGTGACGGTCGGTTCGGCCACCTTCTACGACCTCACGCAGAAGAAGAGCGGCTGACCGGCGGAGTCCGGCCGGCGGGAAAACCTGTCGTACACCGTATAGTGACTGCTATACGGTGTACGACATGTCTGTGTCCCAAGGCCACCCCCAGCGCTGGGTGATCCTCGGCGTGATCTGTCTCGCCCAGCTCACCGTGCTGCTCGACAACACCGTCCTGAACGTGGCCATCCCCTCGCTCACCCGCGAGCTGCACGCGGCCACCTCGGACATCCAGTGGATGATCAACGCGTACTCCCTGGTGCAGTCCGGCCTCCTGCTCACCGCCGGCAGCGCGGCCGACCGCTACGGCCGCAAGAAGATGCTGATGGCCGGGCTCGCCCTGTTCGGCATCGGTTCGCTGGTGGCCGGACTCGCGGGCTCCACCGGCCAGTTGATCGCCGCGCGGGCCGGTATGGGCATCGGCGGCGCACTGCTGCTCACCACCACGCTGGCCGTCGCCATGCAGATCTTCACGCCCGAGGAGCAGCCGAAGGCGATCGGCATCTGGAGCGCGGTCAACGCGCTGGGCTTCGCGGGCGGGCCGCTGATCGGCGGCTTCGTTCTCGACCACTTCTGGTGGGGCGCGATCTTCCTGATCAACATCCCGGTCGCGGCCCTCGGCCTCGTCGCGGTGCTGGCGCTCGTACCGGAGTCCAAGAGCCCCCGGGGCGACCGTCCCGATCTGCCCGGCGCCGTGCTGTCCACGCTCGGCATGGCCTCGCTCGTCCTCGCGATCATCTCCGGGCCCCGGCACGGCTGGACCTCACCGCTCGTGCTGGGCGCGGCCGGGGTGGCGGTCGTGCTGCTCGGCTGCTTCGCGTGGTGGGAGAGCCGGGTGGCCGAGCCGATGCTCGATCTGCACTTCTTCCGGGACCGGCGGTTCACCGGGGCCGTGACCGGGGCGGTGCTCATCACCTTCGGGATGGGCGGGGCGCTGTTCCTGCTGACGCAGCACCTTCAGTTCGTGCTCGGGTACGGCCCGTTGGAGGCCGGCCTGCGGACCGCTCCGCTGGCGTTGACCGTCGTCGCGCTCAACTTCACCGGGCTGTCGGCGAAGTGGTCCGCGCGGATGGGGACGCCGGTGTCCATGGCGCTGGGGATGGTGCTGATGTCCTGCGGACTGGTGGCCATCGCGGTGTCGGACTCCGGGGGATACGTCGGGACGCTGCTCGGGTTGCTGCTCATCGGCGCGGGGTGCGCGATCGCCAACCCTGCGATGGCGCACGCCATCATGAGTGCGATTCCTCCGGAGAAGGCGGGAGTGGGGGCCGGTGTCAACGGCACCCTTGCCGAGTTCGGCAACGGGCTTGGGGTGGCCGTACTGGGTGCTGTCCTCAGCTCTTCCGTTGCCTCGGGGGAGTCGTTGTCCGACAGCCTCGGGGCCGGGCAGTTGGTGGGGGCCGTTGCTGTGCTCGTCGGGGGGTTTGTGGCGGCGGGGCTTTTGAAGCGGGCGGAGCGGAAGTTCGCCTGAGAGCTCGGGGTCATGGGTGGTCGTGCGGCTGCCGGTCGTGTGTGGTTGATCGCGCCCACGCGGCGGAGCCGCATATCAGACACAGTCCCGCGCCCCTAAAGTTGGAACACTGAGCCGGGGTTTCAAGAGGAGAGGCGCCGATGGTGAGGCAAGGGGCGCGGTCGGCGCGGGACAGTGTGTGGCTCCAGGAGAAACCACACCGTGGTGCGCGCGCGGGTCAGCCCTCCGGGCTCGACCGGGCGCGGATCACCGAGGCCTCCGTAGGGCTGCTGGACGCCGACGGGCTGGCCAGGTTCTCCATGCGGCGGCTGGCGGCCGAGCTGAACGTCACCGCGATGTCCCTGTACTGGTACGTCGACACCAAGGACGACCTGCTCGAACTGGCCCTGGACGCGGCCAACGGCGAGCTGCGGCTGCCCGACCCGGACGACGAGCGGGAGGACTGGCGGGAGCAGTTGCGGGGGCTGGCGGCGGAGTACCGGGCCCTGCTGGTGCGTCACCCCTGGCTGTCCCCGCTCGCCGGGCGCTACCTGAACATCGGCCCGAACTCCCTCGCCTTCTCCCGCACCGTGCAGCGCGTCATCCGCCGCACCGGGCTGCCGGCGCACCGGGTGACGGGCGCGATCTCGGCGGTGTTCCAGTTCGTGTACGGCTACGGCACGCTCGAGGCCCAGTTCATGTCCCGGATCGCGGACTCCGGGCAGAGCCCGGACGACTTCTACCAGCAGGCCCTGACCGTGGCACGGCAGGACGCCCAGGCCGCGCACTATCTCCAGGAGTCCCAGGAGATCCTGGACGCCCGCGGTGGTGCCACGGTCCAGGAGATGCTGGAACGCGACTTCACCTTCGCCCTGGACCTCCTGATCGCCGGCATCGAGGCGATGGTCGACCGCGGCTGACCGGTCCGCCTACCCCTCGTCCCCGGCCACCAGCCGTGCCGGGAACCCTCCGGTCGCGACCGGGCCCCACCGTTCGGGTGTCACCCGGATGATCGACTTGCCCTGCTTGACCATCGCCTCGCGGGCGCCTTTGTCTGCGTGCCTCGCACTGCTTCGCAGGCTTCGGAACGCTGCGTCGGACTCCGTCCGTCGGGTCCGTGCGAGCGGTGTCTTCGGTGTGTCTCCAGCCGCGTCGCCGGCGGTCGCCTACATGTCGTCCGCCAGCCGTGCCGGGAACCCTCCGGTCGCGACCGGGCCCCACCGTTCGGGTGTCACCCGGATGATCGACTTGCCCTGCTTGACCATCGCCTCCCGGTACTCGTCCCAGTCGGGGTGTTCGCCGGCGATGTTGCGGTAGTACTCGACCAGGGGTTCCACGGAGTCGGGGGCGTCGATGACCTCGGCCGTGCCGTCGATCTGGACCCAGGGGCCGTTCCACTCGTCGCTCAGCACGAGCAGGCTGACCCGGGGGTCGCGCTTGGCGTTGCGGGTCTTGGCGCGTTCGGGGTACGTCGACACGACGATCCGGCCCGAGTCGTCGACGCCGCAGGTCAGCGGGGAGGCCTGCGGCCCGCCGTCGGCGCGGCGGGTGATCAGCAGGGCGCGGTGACGGGGGCGTACGAAGTCCAGCAGCTCGTCCAGGGAGACGCGGGTGTTGGTCGCGATGTTCGGTGCCATGGTCAGGCAGCCTAGGGGCAAGAGCCGCCCCCGTGGCTGACCCTGCTGTGCCTACGTCCGTGCCTATCCCTGGGGCAGGGTGTCGCCCTGCACCGCCTGGATGTCCAGCTCGACCTTCAGCGTCGTACCGATCGCCGCGATCCCGGCCTGCAGCACCTGGTTGTAGTTCATGGCGAAGTCCTCGCGGTGCAGTTCCGCCGTGGCGCGGAACGCGGCGCGCGTGCCGCCCCACGGGTCGGCGCCGGTGCCGAGGTAGGCCAGGTCCAGGTCCACCGGGCGTACGACGCCGTGCATGGAGAGTTCGCCGTGGACCGTCCAGCGGTCGGAGCCGGTCGCCGTCAGACCCGTGGAGCGGTACGTGATCTCCGGGTGCTGCTCGACGTCCAGGAAGTCCGCGGACTTCAGGTGCGTGTCGCGCATGCCGTTGCCCGTGTCGATCGACGCGGCCCTGATCACCGCCTCGACGCGGGACTTGGTGACGTCGTCGGGCGCGATCTCGATCGTGCCGCCGAACTCGGCGAACCGGCCGTGCACGCTGGAGATGCCCAGGTGCTGGGCGACCGCGGCGACGGAGGAGTGCACCGGGTCGATCGTCCAGGGGCCGGGCGGCGGCAGCTCGGTGCCGCCCTGCCGGGCCAGTGTCACCGCGCCGACCTCGGCCCGGCCGCTCGCGGTGACGATCGCGGAGGAGGCCGCGGGCGCGTATCCGACGGCCGTCACGATCACCGTGTACGCCCCCGGCGCCAGCTCGGTGGTGTCCCGTACGGCTCCCTCGGTGTCCGCCTCGGCGCGCAGCACCTGCGTCCCGGTCATGTCGGTCACCGTGACGACCGCGTGCGACACGGCCCATCCGTCCCGCGTACGGATCTTCGCGGTCAGTCCCATCCCGTTCTTCTCCCTGCAAAGCCTGAAAGGCCCCTGAAAAGCCTTACAAATCGGTCCGTAAGAAACCGGCCCGTGGCGCACACACGACGGTACGTGCGCCACGGGCCGGGGGTGAACTACTCGCCGGGGTGGGCGAGTTCGATCGCGTGGCCGTCGACTCCCGGGCCGGCGACGGTCAGCGCGGTGGCCACCGGCGGGTAGCCCGTCGCGATGACGGTGTACTCGCCGCTGTCCAGGTCGGTGAAGGCGTACGCGCCGTCGGTACCGGTGGTGGCGGTGCCGACCACGTTGCCCGCCTGGTCGACGAGGGTCACGCGGGCGTCGGCCAGCGGGCCGTGCGGGGCCTTGACGACACCCTGGAGGCGGGCGCCGGCGTCCAGGTCGATCTCGATCCGGGTGACCCCGGCGGCGCCGATCTCGACCGGCAGCGCGCGAGGCCGGAACCCGCTCGCGTTGACCGCCATGGTGACCGTGCCCGGCACCAGGTCGGTGAAGGCGAACTCGCCCTGCTCGCCGGTGGCGGCGGTGGCCAGCAGATCACCGCGGACGTCGGTGACGATCACCATGGCGTCCTTGACCGGCACCGCGCTGCCCGCGGCCCGCACCACACCGGTCAGCCCGCTGGTGCCGCTGAGCAGGATGTCGTACGACAGCGGGTCATCGCCCACGACGACGGTGGAGGCCTGCGGCTGGTAGCCGTCGGCGGAGGCGATCAGGACGTAACTGCCCGTGCCCGGGGCGTCGACGGCGTAGGAACCGTCGGCCTGGGCGACCGCGCGGCCCAGCTGGCGGCCGGAGAGGGAGATCAGGGTGATCGCGGCCTGCGGGACCGGGGCGCTCTCGGCGCCGCGGACGAAGCCGTGCACCGGGGTGCCGCCGCCGTTGCCGCTGCCGGGCTCGGAGATCGTCGCGACGGCCGTCATCACCTGGGTGGCAGCCCGCTCCTCGGCGGAGGCGTCCGACACGACGGGGGCGGCCCAGCTGGGCACCTTCTGCGGCGCGGGTTCCTGCACGGTGGTCTCCACAGCGGTCTCGGCGGGGGCGGTGGCCGGGGCGGCCTCGGGGGCCGCACCCTCGGCGGCCTGCGCGAGCGCGCCCTTGGTCTTCAGCGGGACCTCCTTGATGAACAGCGTGATCAGGAAGGCGAGGGCGGCGAGGCAGCCGGCGATGAAGAACACGTCGGCGATGCCGTGGCCGTAGGCGCTCTCCATCAGCGTCCGCAGCGGCGCCGGCAGCTTGCCCATGTCCGGGATGCTGTCGGTCGAGCCCGAACCGCCGGCCAGGGCGGCCTGGTACTTGGGGCTCAGCGCGGAGATGCCGTCCTGGACGTAGTGGGTGATCCGGTGGGACATCACCGCGCCGAGCGCGGAGACGCCGACCGCACCGCCGAGGGAGCGGAAGAAGGTGACCGTGGAGCTGGCCGAGCCGAGGTCGGAGGGCGCCACCTGGTTCTGCGTGGCGAGGACCAGGTTCTGCATCATCATGCCGATGCCGAGTCCCAGCAGGGCCATGAAGATGGCCATCTTCCAGTAGTCCGTGTCGTACCGGATGCCGCCCAGCAGGCACAGGCCCGCCGTGACCAGCACGCCACCGCTGACCAGCCAGGCCTTCCAGCGGCCGGTGCGGGTGATGAACTGACCGGAGACGGTCGAGGAGACGAACAGACCGCCGATCATCGGGATGGTCATGACGCCCGACATCGTCGGGGACTTGTCGCGGGCCAGCTGGAAGTACTGGCTGAAGAACACCGTGCCGGTGAACATCGCGATACCGACGAACAACGAGGCGAGGGACGCCAGCGTGATGGTGCGGTTCCTGAACAGCCGCAGCGGGATGATCGGCTCGCTCGCCCTGGACTCGACGAGGACGAAGATCGCGCCGAGGACGATCGAACCGCCGACCATCGTGTACGTCTGCCAGGACAGCCAGTCGTACTTGTCACCGGCGAAGGTGACCCAGATCAGCAGTACGGAGACGGCGGCGGCGATGAAGAACGCGCCGGCCCAGTCGACCTTGACCTCGCGCTTCACGACCGGCAGGTGCAGCGTCTTCTGCAGCACGATCAGCGCGATGATCGCGAAGGGGACTCCGACGTAGAAGCACCAGCGCCAGCCCAGCCAGGACGTGTCGGTGATGACACCGCCGAGCAGCGGACCGCCGACGGTGGCGACGGCGAAGGTCGCGCCCAGGTAGCCGGAGTAACGGCCGCGCTCACGCGGGGAGATCATCGCGGCCATGACGATCTGGGCGAGTGCGGACAGACCGCCGACGCCGATGCCCTGGAACACCCGGAAGGTGATGAGCATGCCGGTGTTCTGCGACAGACCGGCCGCCATGGAGGCGACGACGTAGATGACGAGGGCTATCTGGACGAGAGCCTTCTTGCTGTACAGGTCGGCGAGCTTGCCCCACAGGGGAGTGGCCGCGGTCATCGACAGCAGGGCGGCGGTCACCACCCAGGTGTAGGCGGACTGTCCGCCGCCGAGGTCGCCGATGATGTGCGGCAGGGCGTTGGAGACGATCGTGGACGACAGGATCGCCACGAACATGCCGAGGAGCAGCCCGGACAGGGCCTCCATGATCTGCCGGTGCGTCATGGGTGCGTGCTCCGCGGAGCCTCCCCCGTGCTTGGCGTGAGCCCGCACACCGGCTGGTGTGGTGGTTGCCATGGGCTTCCTTCTCTTACGTGTTCGCGGGTGTACGGGTGGTCTCTTCGAGTACGGGGGCGGTGAAGCCGAACGGGGTCGACCGGCAGTCGCCGAAGGAGGCGCGCAGGCGGGTCATCAGCCGGATCAGCTGGCCGACCTCGTCGTCGGTCCAGTCCGCGAGCCGCTCGGCGAGCAGATGCGTGGTCCGCCGGGACAGTTCCTCGCGCTGCGCCAGGCCCGCGGGCGTCAGGCGCAGGATGCGCGAGCGCTTGTCCGCCGGGTCCGGGTGCCGCTCGATCCAGCCGCGCGCGGCGACGTGCGCGACATGCCGGCTGGTGACCGACATGTCCACGGCGAGCAGCTCCGCGAGCTTGCTCATGCGCATGTCGCCGTGGCGCCCCAGCAGGGTCAGCACGGCGGCCGAGCCGGCCGGGCACTCGGGCGGCAGGATCCGCCCCAGGTCCCGTTTCACGGCTCCGACGGCACTGAGCTGACGCGCCAGCTCTTCGAACTGCGTCCGCTCGGCCATCACACCTCCCGTATTCGTTGCTTGGGGCAACCATAGCGGTGATTGGTTGCTCCAAGCAAACAAATCAGGGGTTCGGCGACGCAAAAACTTGGCAAAGGCAAGTATTGCGAACGTAAATGTGCAGGTGAGTGCGGGTGAGGTGCCCCCGTCTGTCCCGGTGGCCCCGCACTTGGGTCGGTCACGTGGATTCGCTAGTGTCTCGGGCCATGGCTAACACCCAGGGCCCCCAGGGCAATTACGACCCCGCCGGCAACACCCAGATGTTCCGCGCGTTCGTCGACGAGGCCCCCCAGGGGCGCCAGCAGCAGGCGGCCGCGTCCTCCGGCCCCCGCATCGGCCTGATCATCGGCGTCATCGTGGCCGTCGCCGTGGTGGCGGGTGTGGCCTGGCTGGCGCTCAAGTAGCGGTTACTTCCACTGGACGGACACGTCCCGCGTCTCGATGTGCATGCCGAGCGGCACGCGCCAGGCGTCGACGCACACCGTCCAGGTGGGGCTTGTACGCGCATCCGGTGCGATCGGCACCGGCAGGTCCACGGTGGAGCTGACCGTGCCCCAGTCGATGCCGAGCAGGCCGATGATGTGCGTCCCGAACGTCACCGAGCCCGAACGCACCGCCGTACCGCCTGAGTTGTGGAACTCGACGGTGACGTGCTGGCACCAGCGCTGGTCCGTGTCCTTCGTCACCGGCTTGCCCCAGGAGAGAGCGGCCGGGGCTGCGGGCGTGCTGCTGCCGGGCGTTGGCATGGGGGCGACGGATGTGGGCGGCGCGGGTGCCGTAGGACGGGAGGGGCTGGACGTGCTCGGCGGTGGTGTGGCCGGCGGAGCGCTGCCGGGGGCGGTCGTACCGCCGCTGCTCCCCGGTGGTGAACCCGGCGCTGCTGTCGGCGAGTTGCCGTCCAGCGGTATCAACGACACCGAGCCCGTCGGCGTGGCCGCCGTACTCCCTCTCTCCGGGCCGCCGGCCGCGCCCACCGCGACGTAACCGCCGCCGGTGCCGTGGCTCCCGCACGCTGCCACCACCCCGCCCAGGACGACGACGGCCGCCGACGCTGCCGTAACGGCGCCTCGGCGGCCATGCGTCCATGTCGTCCTACGAAGCATCGGGCCATGGTGGCTGACGTGTCGTCAGATGGGAACCCTTCGGGACGCTGAACCCTCAGTCCGAGATCAGGCCCTCCCGCAGCTGCGCCAGCGTCCGGGTCAGCAGCCTGGAGACGTGCATCTGGGAGATGCCGACCTCCTCGCCGATCTGGGACTGGGTCATGTTGGCGAAGAAGCGGAGCATGATGATCCGGCGTTCGCGGGGCGGGAGTTTGGCCAGGAGGGGCTTGAGGGACTCGCGGTACTCCACGCCTTCCAGGGCCGTGTCCTCGTAGCCGAGGCGGTCGGCCAGGGAGCCCTCGCCTCCGTCGTCCTCGGGGGCCGGGGAGTCGAGGGAGGAGGCGGTGTAGGCGTTGCCGACCGCCAGGCCGTCGACCACGTCCTCCTCGGAGACGCCGAGGACCGCCGCCAGTTCCGTCACCGTCGGGGAGCGGTCCAGCTTCTGGGAGAGTTCGTCGCTGGCCTTGGTGAGGGCCAGCCGCAGCTCCTGCAGCCGGCGCGGCACGCGGACCGACCACGACGTGTCGCGGAAGAAGCGCTTGATCTCGCCCACGACCGTCGGCATCGCGAACGTCGGGAACTCCACGCCCCGTTCGCAGTCGAAGCGGTCGATCGCCTTGATCAGGCCGATGGTGCCGACCTGGACGATGTCCTCCATCGGCTCGTTGCGCGAGCGGAAACGCGCGGCCGCGTAGCGGACCAGCGGCAGGTTCAGCTCGATCAGGGTGTCCCGGACGTAGGCCCGCTCGGGGCTGTTCTCGCCGAGCGCGGCGAGCCGCAGGAACAGCGAGCGGGACAGGGTGCGGGTGTCGATGTCCCCCGAGGCCGGCAGGGCCGGGGGCTGGGCGGCCGCCTGGGCGGGCGGGGTCTGCACGGCGTCGAGGGCCGTGACGGCCTCGATGCCGTCGAGGACGTCGAGAGCGTCGAGCTCCTTGGGCGCTGCCTCGCTCGTCGTGGGCGTCAGCACCTTCGAGCTGCCCTGGTCTGCGGACATGCCACCCCCTTTGGGTCGCGGGACGGTCGCGGCGGCGCCGACTTCCGTACAGCGCAGCCTTCACCTGAATACCGGAGCCGAAGGCCCGGCAAACGCGTCTCCCGCAGAATGTCACATGTCGGCAACACGCTGTAGTGACATGTCGACATGCGAGATTCGAATCGGCCCTGGAGAGAAGGGGTCTGACGCTGCTTCGGGTCCCAACTGTCGGCATCAGCCCAGGTGAGCGATTCGCTCGCGGTGGTTACGGCTCGCTCGGATATGCGATGCAGAACCGCTTGAGGCGTGCTTCCGTGCGCCCGCCGTGCTTCATAAGGGGGACCGTTTCGGGGCCTTATGCGTCGATGCGATTCGCGGAGCGCAGCCGCTGGAAGCTGCGGGCGAGGAGACGCGAGACGTGCATCTGGGAGACGCCGAGTTCCGCGCTGATCTGTGACTGGGTGAGGTTGCTGTAGTAGCGCAGGAGGAGGATGCGCTGCTCGCGCTCGGGGAGTTGGACGAGCAGGTGCCGGACCAGGTCCCGGTGTTCCACGCCGTCCAGGGCCGGGTCCTCGTAGCCGATGCGGTCCAGCAGACCGGGCAGTCCGTCGCCCTCCTGCGCGGCCTCCAGGGAGGTGGCGTGGTACGACCGTCCCGCCTCGATGCAGCTCAGCACCTCGTCCTCGCTGATCCGCAGCCGCTCGGCGATCTCGGCGGTGGACGGTGAGCGCCCGAAGGCCGTGGTCAGGTCCTCGGTCGCGCTGTTGACCTGCACCCACAGCTCGTGCAGCCGGCGCGGCACGTGGACCGTGCGGACGTTGTCCCGGAAGTACCGTTTGATCTCGCCGACGACGGTCGGCATCGCGAAGGTCGGGAACTGCACGCCCCGGTCCGGGTCGAACCGGTCGATGGCGTTGATCAGGCCGATGGTGCCGACCTGGACGACGTCCTCCATCGGCTCGTTGCGGGAGCGGAAGCGGGCGGCCGCGTAGCGCACGAGCGGGAGGTTCGCCTCGATCAGCGCCCCGCGCACCCGGTGGTGCTCCGGCGTGCCCGGGGTGAGCTGCTTCAGCTCGGCGAAGAGCACCTGGGTGAGGGCTCGGGTGTCGGCGCTGCGCCGCTTCTCGGGGGCCACGGGAGCGGGGGCGGCGGTCACCTCTTCCTGGGGCAGCTCCTGGGGCAGCGCGGTACTGGCCGACACGGTCAACGCCACCTCTTCATCGGTCAATCATCCGTGGTTCATCATCCGTCAAAAGCGGTCATAGCATCACAAGACATGTGCACTGTGTGCAAGCACCGCATAACCCCGTGTTGTGTTCAAATTTCGACAAGTTGGGCCCCTGGGACGCACGAAAGCCCTCCGCCGTCGTGGCGGAGGGCTTTCGTCCCGAAAAGAGTGCGGGTGGCTCAGAACTCGTAGTCGGCGATCACCCACGTGGCGAACTCGCGCCACAGCGCGACGCCCGCCTGGTGCGCCGGGTGCTCCAGATAGCGCTTGAGGGCGTCGGTGTCCTCGACCGCCGAGTTGATCGCGAAGTCGTAGGCGATCGGCCGGTCGCTGATGTTCCAGCCGCACTCCCAGAAGCGCAGCTCCTCGATCTGCCCGCCGAGCGCCCTGAAGGCCTCCACACCGGCCACGACCCGCGGATCGTCGCGCTCGACACCCTCGTTGAGCCTGAAGAGGACCAGGTGGCGGATCATGGGGTGTACCTCAGTTCTTTCCTCCGTTGGCGAGCCAGGTCATGAAGTCGCCTATGGCCTTAGCGGCGCTCGATATGCCTTCGAAGCCTATCTGGACGTAGCTCGCCGCCTTGGCCGGGTCCGTGATGATCACGTAGAGCACGAAGACCACGAGCGCGTACACAGCGATCTTCTTGGCGTTCACCGCCACCGAGTCCTCCCCTGTGCCGTGTGCCCTGCGGGCCCCTGCTGACGGCCGCGAGTGTAACCTTCACGCCTTTTCGAGGGACCAACCGCCTGCCGTCCGGGGTCCTTTGCCCGTACGACGAGAAGGGCCCCGTCTCATGACGGGGCCCTTCTTCGAGCGGTAGCGGAGGGATTTGAACCCTCGGTGACTTGCGCCACACTCGCTTTCGAGGCGAGCTCCTTCGGCCGCTCGGACACGCTACCGAGGGAGACCTTACAGCACAGTGGGGCATGGTCCGAAATCGGATTCAGCGGCCGCGGAAGAACTCCGTGAGCAGCTGGGCGCACTCCGGCGCGAGGACGCCCTCGATGACCTCGGGCCGGTGGTTGAGCCGCCGGTCGCGGATCACGTCCCACAGCGAACCCGCCGCGCCCGCCTTCTCGTCCCGGGCGCCGTAGACGACCCGGTCGATGCGGGACTGGACGAGGGCGCCCGCGCACATCGTGCACGGCTCCAGCGTGACGACGAGCGTGCAGCCGGTCAGCCGCCACTCTCCGAGCCGCTCCGCGGCCCGCCGGATCGCGAGGACCTCCGCGTGGGCCGTGGGATCGCCGGTGGCCTCGCGCTCGTTGTGCCCGGCGCCGAGCACCGTCGTACCGTCCGGGGACAGCACGACGGCGCCGACGGGGACGTCCCCGCCCCGGACGGCCCGCTCGGCCTCGTCCAGGGCGAGCCGCATCGCGGCCCGCCAGCGGTCGCGTACCGGGTCCACAGCGCCCTGCGTGTCCTGTGGTGCGGTCAGCGGACGGTCTCCAGGACCTCCGCGGCGCCCAGGGCCTCGGCGATCGAGCCGAGCGCGTCCTCGGCGCTCAGGGCGCGCAGCTCCTTGTCGCTGATGCCCAGGTCGTCGAGGATCTCGCTGTCGCCCACCGGGCTGTGCGGAACGGCGTCGGCGCCGCCCTCCTCGTCCTCGTCCTCGTCCTCGTCGTCACCGTCCTCCGTGCCGTCGAGGTCCAGGGAGTCCAGGTCGGGGCCGTCGTCCGAGCCGGGCTCCCGGCCGAGCAGCTCGTCGGTGAGCAGCAGCTCGCCGTACGCGCTGCGCTGGGCGGCGGCCGCGTCCGAGACGTAGATGCGCGGGTCGTCCTCGCCGTCGATCCGGACGACGCCGAACCAGGCGTCCTCCTGCTCGATCAGGACGAGCACCGTGTCCTCTTCGGGAGAGGCTTCCCGGGCCAGGTCGGCCAGATCCGACAGGGTCTCCACATTGTCGAGCTCTGTGTCGCTCGCTTCCCACCCGTCTTCGGTGCGCGCGAGCAGTGCGGCGAAGTACACCGTGACTCTCCCACTGGTCATAGGTGTGCCGGTTGGGGGTCCCCCCGGCGGAGGTACGTGGGCGGGAAGAACTCGGGCTCCGAGCCCCGCCCACTCGGAATCGTGGCAGAAACAAGGCGCTCAGGGGACGTCTTCGGCTCCCTGTGTCTTGCACCGCCCTGCGGATCGTACGCGGCTTTTCCAAGCGCGCACGCACGCCCACCGGGCAAACACCGTCGCGGACATGGATCTTCCTCACCGAGAACTTTCTTACCCGGCCGGCTCAGTCGGCCGGGCTCCAGGGGCTTCCTCCCCTCGGGCGGCCTACCAGCGGAATGTCCGCATACGCATCGCATGGCGCAGTCGCGCCGCCTTGGCGCGCCGCGGCTGGACCCGGGCGCGCAGCGCGCGTGCCTCGGCGAGATCACGCAGGAACTGGGCGCGCCGACGGCGGCGCTCGGCGTCCGTCTCGGCGTGCGTCGTGGTGTCCGTCGTGGCGTCCGTCCTGGGTGCGGCGGCGTCGTGTGTCGCCCGACCGCCGGAACCGCGTGTCGCCCGACCGCCGGAACCGCGTGTCGCTCGCGTGCCGGAACGGCGTATCGCGGGCTCGCCCGGATCCGCGGTGTCGCCGGGCGCGTCTTCGGGAGGTTCAGGAAGGTCAGGCACGTCGCACCACCCCAGTTCCGTCCCTCCCACTTTCCCCCGGTCGGGTGGTTTGACGCCAGCACCAGGGGGGCCGGGGCGCAGGTACCGTTATGGGCATGCGTCTCCACGTCGTCGACCACCCCCTGGTCGCCCACAAGCTCACCACGCTGCGCGACCAGCGCACCGACTCCGCGACCTTCCGCCGGCTCGCCGACGAACTGGTCACCCTGCTCGCCTACGAGGCCACGCGGGACGTGCGCACCGAGGCCGTCGACATCCGGACGCCGGTCGCCCAGACCACAGGCGTCAAGCTCGCCCGCCCCCGCCCGCTGGTCGTGCCGATCCTGCGCGCCGGTCTCGGCATGCTGGACGGCATGGTCCGGCTGCTGCCGACCGCCGAGGTGGGCTTCCTGGGCATGATCCGCAACGAGGAGACCCTCCAGGCCTCCACGTACGCCTCGCGCATGCCGGAGGACCTCTCGGGCCGCCAGGTGTACGTCCTGGACCCGATGCTGGCCACGGGCGGCACGCTGGTCGCGGCGATCCAGGAGCTGATCAAGCGCGGCGCGGACGATGTGACCGCCGTGGTGCTGCTGGCCGCGCCGGAGGGCGTCGCGGTCATGGAGCGGGAGCTTGCCGGGACGCCGGTGACGGTGGTCACGGCGGCCGTCGACGACCACCTCAACGAGCACGGGTACATCGTGCCGGGGCTGGGCGACGCGGGGGACCGGCTTTACGGGGCCGCTGAGTAGAACGCCCCGCGACCGGCCACGGACGGCCCGCAGCCGAAGTACTCCGCTAGCAACCCTTCTTCGGAGCAGCCGTCGGCTGTGGGGCCGTCAGGGCCGTCAGCGCCTGCTGTGCGTCCGTCGGCTTCGTCAGGCCCTTGAAGGCGTCGCCCAGGATGAGGTCGAGGTCGGCGCCCTTACGGCTCGCCTCGGCGCGGTGTTCGGCGTCGGCCAGCTGGGTGCCGAGTACCGCCACCGAGGTGTTCTGGGCGTCGGTGGGGCCGAGGAGTATGCCGGTGCCCTTGACCTTCTTGTCGAACTCCCCGGGCGCGTTGCCCACGTCGCCGATCCTGAAGCCGCGCTTCTTCAGTTCGTCCGCGGTGGACTTGGCGAGGCCGGTGCGCGCGGTGGCGTTGTAGACGTTCACGGTGATCTGGCCCGGCTTGGGCAGGGACTTCACCTGCGCGGCCGTGGTGGCCGTGGCGGCCCTGGGACGGCAGTCGGTCTTCGCGCCGGCCGCCGAGGCCTTCTTGCCGCCGCCCGTGAAGACGTCGATGAGCTGCAGCGTCCCCCAGCCGATCAGGCCGAGCGCGCAGACGGACGCCACGACGGCGGCCACGAGCCTGCCGCGTCGGCGCGGCGGACGCATCCGAGGGTATTTGTCCCCCGTGATCCGGTACTGGCCGCCCATGCCAGGGGGAGTCAGCATGCTCATGGGCGCAGCGTAGTGCGCCCGAGCGGCGATGCCTATTAGATGATCAGTTGATGCCGCTCAGTGGACCCGAACGGGTCAACGCCGTGCCGCGCCGGGTCAGTCGAGCTCGAGCACGCGCGCGTGCAGCACCTGGCGCTGCTGGAGGGCGGCGCGGACCGCGCGGTGCAGGCCGTCCTCCAGGTAGAGGTCGCCCTGCCACTTCACGACGTGCGCGAAGAGGTCGCCGTAGAACGTCGAGTCCTCCGCAAGCAGGGTCTCGAGATCGAGCTGCTGCTTGGTGGTCACGAGCTGATCGAGGCGGACCGGGCGCGGCGCGACGTCCGCCCACTGCCGGGTGCTTTCCCGGCCGTGGTCGGGGTACGGCCGGCCGTTTCCGATGCGCTTGAAGATCACACGGAAAGCCTACCGGTCAAGACGTTCCGGGCGCAGCCATGGCGATGGAGTGCGCGCCGTGGAAAGCCTTGAAAAGATGGAGTAAATCAGGCAAACGGGCTATTACCGGGCCGCCGTGGCCCCTCGCCCGCGTACGGATCTCGTCGCTCCGCGACCGTTGTACACAGGCTGTGGACCGCGAGTCGGCGTACGAGAAGCCGGCCGCCCGCTCGGTGGGCACCCGGCGCGGCCCGGCGGAGACGGTGGGCCCGGTGGATCCGGTAGTCCGGTGGATCCGGGAGGTCCGGGAGGTCCGCCTCCGCCGGGGCCGGTTCAGCGGTCCCGTTCGTCGGGCTGCCGCTTCGGTTCCGGGCGGCGTTCGTCCGGCTTGGGGGCCGTGGCGCGCCGCGCCTCCGCGCGCAGCAGGGCGCGCAGGACGGCGTACGGATCCTGGGACATGGCTGTGCTCCTTGCGTCGAGCCGACTGACCTTGCGTGGGGACGCGGGTCTGTCAGCAGCGCAGGACCACGGTGCGCGGCAGGGGGGTGGCGTACGGCACGGCCGGGCACGCCCGGATGCCGGGCCGGGCGGGCGCCGGGTCGGGGAGGGGCGCGGGGCGCTCGGGTGCGTCGGCCTCGTGGACGGCGCCGGCGGGGGGCCGTACGAGGGGGTCGAGGACGTCGGCGGCGTCGGTGGCGTCGTGTTCGAAGGTCCCGGCCGCCACGCCGAACGCGGGGGCCGCCTGGGCCTGTGTGTGAGCGGCCGGTACCCACAGGGCGAGGAGCAGCACGAGCACCCGCGGCCAGGTACGGCTCCGAAGCCGGTTGTGGCCGCGAGGGCTGCGCGGGGTCCTGCTCACGACTGGTGTCTCCCCGGGGCGGGCGGCAGGTGCAGCACCGGGGGCCGGAGTTCCGCCCGCTCGGCGTAGATGACAGGCACGGTGTTGACGACGACGGCCGGGTCGGCCGGTGTGCGGGGGTGCGGGTCAGACGGTCTTCGGGATCTGCCGGGCCCGGCCGCGGATGCCGAACGCGGTGATGATCTCCACGATGCCGACCACGACCAGCCAGATGCCGCCGACGAGGGTCAGCACGGCGACCGACCTGAACGGCGAGTCGATGAGCACGATGCCGGCGATGAAGGTGAGGATCCCGAGGCAGATCTGCCAGCCGCGGGCGGGCATCCGGGGGTCGGAGGCGGCGGCCAGGGTCTGGGTGATGCCGCGGATCAGCCAGCCGATGCCGATCCACAGGGCGAGCAGCAGGATCGACTGGAAGGGTCCGCGGAAGCAGAACAGGCCCAGCAGGATCGACAGGGCGCCGCTGACGAAGGCCAGCACGCGCAGCGAGGTCGTCATGTGGGTGCCGAAGGCGGAGGCCAGCTGGAAGATGCCGCTGATGAGGAGGTAGAGGCCGAAGAGGACACCGGCCGCGAGCAGGGAGGCGCCCGGCCAGACCAGGACCAGGATCCCGAGGATCAGCGAGGCGATCCCGGTGCCCAGGACCATCTGCCAGGCGGCCCGGGACAGGGCGTGCAGGGGACCCTCGAACGGCGGCTCGGGCTCATGCTCGTGCCGCCCGCCCCGGGCCTGGGCCGCGTGGACGCTGCGGTCGTCGTACTGCGGGCCCCGGTCGGGGCCACTGCTCGGTGCCTCGGTCATGGTTCATGCTGTGACCGGGGGAGCGGGGGGTGCCATCGGGGAAGGGCCGGTCGGGTGAAGCGCCCCGAAGGGGCGTGGGGAACTGCGCGACCAGCCACAGACGACCCGCAGTCGAGGGCATACAGCGCCCACCCCCACGTCCCTCGGCCTACTTGCCGGAGGCCTTGGCCGCCGCCTTCATCTCCTGCTTGTGCGCGCGGACCTTGGCCAGTGACTCGGGCCCGGTGATGTCGGCGACCGAGCGGAAGGACTGCGCCTCGCCGTACGCGCCGGCCGCCTCCCGCCAGCCCTTGGGGGTGACCCCGAGCTGCTTGCCGAGCAGCGCGAGGAAGATCTGGGCCTTCTGCTTGCCGAACCCGGGCAGGTCCTCCAGCCGCTTCAGCAGCTCGGAACCGGCCGGGACGCCCCGCCAGACCGCTTCGGCGTCCCCGTCGTAGTGCTCGGCGACGTACTGGCACAGCTGCTGGATCCGCTTGGCCATCGAGCCCGGGTAGCGGTGCACGGCCGGCTTCTCGGAGAGCAGGGCGGCGAAGGCCTCCGGGTTCATCGCGGCGATCTCGTGCGCGTCGAGATCTCCGCCGGGCCCGGCGCCGAGCCGGTCGGCGATGGTGCGGGGCCCCTTGAACGCCCACTCCATCGGGACCTGTTGGTCGAGCAGCATGCCCACCAGCGCGGCGAGGGGCGAGCGCCCGAGCAGCGCGTCGGCCGCGGGGTCCTGGGCGAGGTGCAGGGTGACGTCCATGCGTCGATGATCGCCCGCCGGCGCGCCGGGCGCAGCCGGGGGTGGCTCACCTCTCGCGTACGATCCCCCACAGAAGCTATAACTTAGGCAAGGCTAACCTAAAATGAAGGGGCTTCCGGGTGACCACCGAGACCTGTCGTGACGCCTGGGGAATCCCCCACCTGCGCGCCTCCAGCGCCGCCGAACTCGCGTATGCCCAGGGCCGGGTGACCGCGCTGGACCGTGCCTGGCAACTGGAGGTCGAACGCCACCGGGCCCAGGGCACCTCGGCGTCCTTCCTCGGCGCCGACGCCGTGTCCTGGGACGTCCTCGTCCGCCGGGCCCGCCTGGACGACACGGCCCGCCGCTGCTTCGCCGCACTGGAGGGCCGGGACCCCGAGACGGCCGACTGGGTCCGCCGTTACGTCGACGGCGTCAACGCGGGCCTGCCCGAGGGCGCCCGCCGCACCCCCGAGTTCGCCCGCGCGGACCTCACCCCCGGCCGCTGGGAGCCCTGGACCCCCCTGGGCATCTGGCTCTCGACGCACCTCCTCTTCGCCGGCTTCCCCGCCAAGCTCTGGCGCGAGCAGGCGATACGGCACCTCGGCCCGGACGCCGTCGGCCTCTTCGCCACCGACGGCCCCGGCACGGCCGGCAGCAACGGCTGGCTGCTCACCGGCGCCCGCACCGCCACCGGCCACGCCCTGATCGCGGGCGACCCGCACCGCTTCATCGAGGACCCCGGTGTCTACCAGCAGATCCGCCTCTCCTGCCCCGAGTTCGACGTCATCGGCCTGGCCGTCCCCGGCGTCCCCGGCATCGCCCACTTCGGCCACACCGGCTCCGTCGCCTGGGCCATCACCAACGCCATGGCCGACTACCAGGACCTGTACCGAGAACGCCTGCGCCGCACCGGCGCCGGCGTCGAGGCCCTCGGCCCGGACGGCCACTGGCACCGCGCCACACGCCACACGGAGACACTCCGGATCGCGGACGAACCCGCCCTGGAGATCGAGGTGATCGAAACACCCCGGGGCCCGGTGATCGTGGGAGGCCCGGAAGGCTTGGAGTCGGGCGTTGCTCCGGAACCGATGTACGGGCCGGGGGCCGCGGAACCGTCGCACGACCCGCAGGCCGCCGACGGCGAGGACGTCGAAGCCGAGGCGCTGGCCCTGCGCTACCCGCCCCGCGTCACCGCGGACCTGGGCTTCAGCGCCCTCCTCCCCCTCCTCCGGGCCCGCACGGTCCAGGACATCGACCGTGCCCTGGACAACTGGGCCGAACCCGTCAACGTGGTCCAGGCGGCCGACACCGCCGGAGGCACTCTGCACCGCACCGCCGGCCGCGTCCCCACCCGCGCCCGGGCCAACCGGATCCACCCCGTCCCCGCCTGGGAACCCGGCCACGAGTGGCACGGCACGCACGAGACGCTGTACGCCCCCGAACCGCCCGACGGCATCGCGGTGATGGCCAACCAGCGCACGCTCGCCGCCCCCCTCGGCATCGAGTTCGCCCCACCCCACCGCGCCGACCGCATCCGCGCCCTCCTCGACACCCGCCGCACCTGGACCGCCGACACCCTGCCCGCGATCCACACCGACACCCACCTCGGCTCCGCCGGTCCCCTCCTCGACCACCTCGCCGCCCTCGACGACCTCACCCCGCAGGCCGCCCGCCTGCGCGACCGCCTCCTCGCCTGGAACCGCCGTATGGACGCCGACAGCACCGACGCGGCCGCCTACGCGGCGGTGCGCGGCGCGGTCGTACGCCGTCTCGCCGCGCACCCGGTGTTCGCCCCGCTCGCCGAGCCCCCCGCCTACCCGGAGGTCCTGCTCCCCTGGCTGGCCCTCGTCCCTCGCATCGGCTTCGCCCTCGAACACCTGCTGCGGGCCGAGAAGCCGTACGGCATCGACCGCCCCGCCGCCGTCCGCGCCGCCCTGGAAGAGGTGGCCGCGGCCCCGCCCTCCGGCACCTGGTCCGACACCCACCGCCTGGCCCCCTGGCGCGCACTGCCGGGGGAGCCGTACGACGAACCCGGCCTCGCCGGCGACCACGACTGCGTGCTGTGCACCTCCGCCGTCCCCGGTCTCACCGACCGCGCGGCCCGTGGCCCCGCCGCCCGCTACGTCTGGGACCTGGCCGACCGTGCCAACAGCCGCTGGGTGGTCCCCTTCGGCGCGGACGGCGCCCCCGGCACACCCCACCACCACGACCAACTCTCCTTGTGGCTCGAGGGAGACATGGTCCCCGTCGTCACCGACCGGACCCTGCTGGACATCGAACCCGACCGCACCGAGGAGACCCGATGACCGACCTCTTCGCACAGCACGTCGACACCCTCGGCACCATCCGCATCCGCCCCCTGGACCCGGTGTCCGACGCGGACGTGATCCACGCCTGGGTCAGCGAGGAACGCGCCGCCTTCTGGGGCATGACCGGCCTCACCCGGGACCAGGTCGCCGGGATCTACGCCCACATGGCCGGCCTCGACACCCACCACGCCCACCTCGTCACCCTGGACGGCACCCCGGCCGGCCTCTTCCAGACGTACGAACCGGCCGCCGACCGGGTCGGCGAGTGCTACGACGTGCTCCCCGGCGACCTCGGCGTCCACGTCCTGCTCGCCCCCGCCGGCCCCGCCGGCCCGCGCCCCGGCCGGTCCTCGGCGCTGCTGGCCGCGATGACGACGTACGTACTGGGCACCCTCGGCCGGCGCCGGATCGTGGTCGACCCGGACGTCCGCAACACCAGGGCGATCGCCCGCTTCGAGCGCGAGGGCTTCGTCCGCGGACCGGCGGTCGTCCTGCCCGAGGTGGACCTCCCCGACGTGTACCTGCCGCAGAAGCACGCCCAACTCGCCTTCCTGGACCGGTCCGTGGCGTTCCCCGGCGACTAGCCTTCTCTCCGTGCCGCCGACACCGCAAGAGCTGATCGCCCACTACGACCTCGTACCCATCCCCCGCGAAGGCGGCCTGTACCGGCGTACCTGGACGGGCTCCGCCCGCCCGGACGGCCGCCCCGAGGGCACCGCCATCGTCGCCCTGCTCACCGCGGACGACCACTGCGCCCTGCACCGCCTGCCCACCGACGAGATCTGGCACTTCTACCTCGGCGACCCGCTCCACCTGCTGCTCCTCGCCCCCGACGGCACCACCCGCACCGCCGTCCTCGGCCCGGCCCCGCTGTCCGGCCAGCACGTCCAGCTGACCGTGCCCGCCCGCACCTGGATGGGCGCGCGGGTCGCCCCGGGCGGTGCGTGGACGCTCTTCGGCACCACGATGGCCCCCGGATTCACCGAAGCGGACTACGAACACGGAGACGCGGCCGTCCTGACGGCGCGTTACCCCTCCGAAGCCGCCCGCATCAGGGAACTGTCCCGCCCATGACCATGAATCTGCTGGAGGGGCAGACCGCCCTGGTGACCGGCGCGGGCGGCGGCATCGGCCGCGCCATCGCCCTGCGCTTCGCGGAGCAGGGCGCGGCGGTGGCCCTGCACTGCCGTACGGCGGTGGACGCGGCCGGTGAAGTGGCGGACCGCATCCGGGAGTCGGGCGGCGGGGCCGTCGTACTGCGGGCGGACCTGAGGGACGAGGACGCCTGCCACCGCCTGGTCCGGGAGGCGACGCAGTGGTCCGGCGGCCGCCTCACCGCGCTCGTCAACAACGCGGCCGTCCAGCCGGTCCAGCCGCTGCCCGGGATGACGGCGGCCGAGTGGCGCGAGGTCGTCGACACCGACCTCACCAGCGTCTTCGCCTGCACCCAGGCCGCGGCGGCACACATGCGGGCGCACGGCGGCGGCACGATCACCCACATCGCCTCCATCGAGGCCGCCCGCCCCGCCCCCGGCCACGCCCACTACGGCGCGGCCAAGGCGGCGGTGGTCATGCACGCCCGCGCGGCGGCCCTGGAGTACGGCCCGGAGGGCATCCGCGTCAACACGGTCTCGCCCGGCCTGATCCACCGCGAGGGCCTGGCCGAGGCCTGGCCGGACGGCGTACGCCGCTGGCTCGCCGCCGCCCCCACCGGCCGCCTGGGCCGCCCCGAGGACGTGGCCGACGCCTGCGTGTTCCTGGCCTCGCCGCTCGCGGCCTGGATCACCGGGCACGACCTGGTCGTGGACGGCGGCATCTCGGCCCGCCCGACGTGGTGAGCAAGGCGGCCGACAATTCCGTACCGGTACAGAGGCCTGACGAGGGCACAGGGAACAGGGAAGGGGACGAGGTGCCGCCGTACGACCACCACCGATGGCCACGACGCCTGACCCTGCTCTGCGCGGGCCTGTTCCTGCTCCTGCTCGGCACGGCGGCCCCGGCGTCGGCCCACGCGGCCCTGCGCACGAGCGACCCGGCCGACGCAGCCGTGCTCCGTACGGCCCCGCGCCAGGTGACCCTGACCTTCACCGAGCCGGTCGCCCTGCTCACCGACTCCTTCCGCGTCTACGACCCCACCAACCACCGCGTGCGCACGGGCCCCGCCGACCACGCCCCCGACCACTCGAACACCGCCCGCGTCTCCCTTCCCGCCGAGCTCGCCACCGGCACCTACACGGTGGCCTGGCGGGTGGTGTCGGCGGACAGCCACCCGGTGTCCGGCGCGCTGACGTTCTCCGTCGGCCGGCGCACGGCGACGACGGCGCCCGCCCCCGACGACACGGAGAACCCGGCGACGGCGGCCCTGTACAACATCGCCCGCTACCTCGCCTACCTCTCCCTGGCCCTCCTGCTCGGCACGGCCGCGTTCGTCGCGTACTGCCGCCCCCCGAAGGCGGCCCCGCTGCGCACCCCGGTCCTGACGGCGGCCTGGACCCTGATGGCCTCGACGGCGGCCCTGTTCGTGCTCCGCGCACCGTACGAGGAGGGCACGCCACCGACGGGCGCCCTCTCCCCGGCCTCCCTCGCCCGTACGGTGACGACCCGCCCCGGCGAACTCCTGCTGGCCCGTCTGGCGTTGCTGCTGCTGGCCGCGGCCACGGTCGCCGTCCTACGGGCCCGCCGCAGAAGACTCCCGCGCCGCGCGACACTCGCCGTGGCCGCGACGGTCTCCGTCCCCCTGTCCCTGACCTGGTCGGCGGCCGAACACGCCTCGGCGGGCATCCAGGTCCCCCTGGCGATCACCTCCGCCACCCTCCACCTGCTGGCCATGGGCACCTGGCTGGGCGGCCTGGCCGCGCTCCTGCGCATACTGTCCCGCACGCCGTCCCTCCCCCTCTCGGTCCCGGCCCGCTTCTCCCGCCTGGCCCTCACCTCGGTGACCGTCCTGGCCGTGACCGGCGTCTACCAGGCCTGGCGCGGCCTGGGCTCCTGGCAGGCCCTGACGGACACGGCGTACGGCCGTACCCTGCTGGCCAAACTGGCCGCGGTGGCCGCACTGCTGCTGGCAGCGGCCTGCTCCCGCACCTGGATCGCCCGCGTGGCGCGGGCGCGGTCACGGACGACCACAACGACGCCGGCCCGCATCCCGGAACCGGCGACGGGACCCCCACTCCCGGAAGAACCGGTCGTGTCGTCCGCCCCACCGCTCCCCCTCCACCTCCTGCGCCGCTCGGTGCTGGCGGAGGCGGCGGTGGCGATGGTGGTCCTGGCCCTGACGACGCTCCTGACGAGCACCGTCCCCGGCCGCGCGGCCACGGAGGCGACGGACCCGAGCGGTCCGGTGGCCGGCATCCCGACGGCATCGGTGACGACGATCCCCTTCGACGTCGGCACCCCCGGCGGCCACGGCAAGGTCCAGGTGACCCTGGACCCCGGCCGCGTCGGCACCTCCTCCGTCCAGGCGGTGGTCTACGGCCCCGACGGCGGCCTGTCCACGGTCCCCGAACTCCGCATCACCCTCACCCTCCCCACCCAGCGCATCGGCCCCCTGGACACCAGGCTCACCAACCGGGGCGGCTACTGGGCCTCCGACGCCTTCACCCTCCCCCTCCCGGGCACCTGGACGATGAGGGCGACGGTACGGATCTCGGACCTGGACCAGGTGACGGTGTCGGCGCCGGTGCGGGTGGCGAGGTAGGTCAGGAGCCGTCCGCGAGGCGGCCGGGCGGCGGGGATCCGGTTCGCCGTTCCCGGCACGACGAAGGCCCCGACCGCGATCCGGTCCGGGCCTTCGTCTCGCCTGTTCAGGCGGCTGCGGAGCCGGGCTCCTGTACCTCCTCGAGCAGGAAGGCATCGTCTTCCCCGAAGTCCGGGGCCCGGAAGGGGTTTGTCGTCGGAGGCGGTGACGCCGGAGCGGCACGGCGGGGCTGCCCTTCCAGGGCAGAGAACAGCGACGTCAGATCGATGAGAGGTCTCGCTTTCGTTGCAGGTCCCTGAAGGGGCCTGGCGTGCCGTGACCGGGCACAGCGGTTCTACAGCTTGGTCATCTTGGCGTACGGGCTCAAGATCCGCATGCGCTCCGAGCCGAAATCCACGAGTGCCGCGATTCCCTCCTCGATGCCGATCACCCGGCCGAGGCCGTACACGTCGTGTGTGACCTGGTCGCCCACGGCGAAGTGCTTGGGAGCCGGCGTGACCGGGGCCTTGAAGGGGCTGGTGGGCAAATGACGCTTCGGTGCAGCAGGCTTAGTCATTGCCCCCAGTATGCGCCTACGGACCGCGCTCGTGGCTACCTCGCTCGGCAGACGGGCGAGGTCGGGCGGTTCGGCTTCGTCGGAGGCCGCGCCGCCCGTACCCTTCGGGGACCACGGCGTCAGATAGCGGGCGCCAAACATTGGAGGCAATACCTCGTGCTGATTGCTCAGCGTCCGTCCCTGACCGAAGAGGTCGTCGACGAGTTCCGCTCCCGGTTCGTGATCGAGCCGCTGGAGCCGGGCTTCGGCTACACCCTCGGCAACTCCCTCCGCCGCACCCTCCTCTCCTCGATCCCGGGTGCCGCCGTCACCAGCGTCCGCGTCGACGGCGTCCTGCACGAGTTCACCACCGTGCCGGGCGTCAAGGAGGACGTCACCGACCTGATCCTCAACATCAAGCAGCTGGTCGTCTCCTCGGAGCACGACGA